>JBJDXT010000052.1:0-9947 GCA_051866795.1 Candidatus Onthomonas sp.
AATCCACGCTCCCCGTGCGGGGTGCGACCTGTCGACGGATACGGAGTACACCCTCAAGATTATTTCAATCCACGCACCCCGTGCGGGGTGCGACTCTTGCCGGCGTCGCTTTCGTAGGCGGCGACATATTTCAATCCACGCACCCCGTGCGGGGTGCGACAAGTTGGTAAACGAATCGCTTGGCGGATACCTGCGGATTTCAATCCACGCACCCCGTGCGGGGTGCGACGCTGTGGCAATCGGCCTATGACGGCCAGAACGTCTATTTCAATCCATGCACCCCGTGCGGGGTGCGACGGGAGTATCAGACAGTACGAAAAGGAGCCTGTGATATTTCAATCCACGCACCCCGTGCGGGGTGCGACAATGTGCGCCTGTGTCTGGATGTGGTGCGGGGCATTTCAATCCACGCACCCCGTGCGGGGTGCGACTTCCGGCACCTATGCCACCAAGGAAAGTGTGCAGATTTCAATCCACGCACCCCGTGCGGGGTGCGACAGCAAAAACGCTCAAAAAAGCATTCTGCACACGCCGCGTTTCTGGGCAAGATAGACGAAGCAGGGGAATTTATACCAGCAGCCTTCTACATCACTTGTCCAGAAGCACAGCTTTTCCCGGTGCGAACCTCCCCGGTTGGGAATGTACACTTCAGGCTCGCACCGAACCTTTTATTTCCGTTTTTCTGATAATACGAATTTTATCACAAAATGAGCGGCTCATCCACTTTTATGCCGCGGCTGACACCAAAATGCTCCACCTTGCCGGTGTAGTGATTCCCCAGCGAATAAAACCGCACGCTGTCCTTCTCGCAGTCCATCTCCTTCAGGATCAGGTGCTTCAGCTTTGTGTACTGGGCGGCATCCACATGGCACTCAAACACGGAATTTTGAACTCTCGTGCCGTAATTCATGCACTGCTTTGCCACACGGCGCAGCCGTTTTGCCCCGGCTGCATCCTCCAGACTGATATCGTATGTGACCAGTATCATCATATCACTGCCTCATTTCCACAGGAAGGGGGGATAGGCATCCAGATCGCCCCGGATATGCCGTGCAAGCAGCATCGCCTGGGCGTAGGCCACCATTCCCCAGGGAATCTTCTCCTTCAAATAGGGATGAACCAGCGTCTCCTGCTTTCGTTTCTGCCATGCGGCCAGAAACTTTCTGCGGGCGTCGTCTTTCAGATAGAACGCGCCGTTCTCCTTCTGCGCAAAATCGCTGCCGGTAACCGCTCCCAGGTTGATCTGAGACAGGACAAACCGGTCCGCCAAGGGCGCCCGCAGCTCCTCCAGCAAATCCAGCGCGAGAGAAGCCCGGCCCGGCCGCATCGTGTGCAGAAAGCCGACTGCCGGATCCAGCCCCACCGCCTCCAGCGCTCCCGCAATCTCATTTCCCAGCAGCGTATAGGCAAAGGAGAGCATGGCATTCACCGGATCCAGCGGCGGCCTGCGATTCCGGCCGTCAAAGTGAAAATCCTGCTCATTTTTCAGAATCAGCTGGTTGAAGGAGGCGAAATACGCCTTTGCGGCGATCCCCTCCTCTCCCATCAGCTCTTCCCTGGAAGCGGCGTCCATCATTCTGTCCATGGACCCGCGCATGAGCTCGATGGAGCTTTCCAGCTGTTTCACATCCACTCTCATGGGATGGTCCCGCTTTGCCCGCTCCAGACACCAGCGTCCGTTGTAGATCTTCCCCAACAGGAACATACGGGCAATCCGCAGTGACGCAGCCGGGTCCGCTGCCCACTGATACTGGGCGCTTCTCAGCAGCACGTTTCCGGACACCGGACCGGAAATCCTGGCCAGAAACCGTCCGTGAGGCGTGAGAAAGCACAGGCCGATCTGCCGTTGGGCGCAGGCCCCCATCAGGGCGGGGCTTGCCCCCCGATAGCCAAAGCAGACAATGTTCTCCAGATTATGCAGCGGCACCTGTCCCACCGTTTTTTCTCCGCTGAGAACGACCACCGTCTCGCCGTCCAGTGACAGGTAGGAGTCCGGCAGCGTCACATACAGCGTGTTCAGCAGCTGTTTCACGGCGTATCCTCCATCAGCGCCCGCCGGACATACTCCGAAGCGGACATCCGCTTGGTCAGTTCCGGCTGGCAGAGCTCCTTCAGGGAGCAGCTTTTGCAGGCGTTGGTCAGTCTGGCCCGGGGCGTATAGCCCCGGTCAAACAGCTGATGCATCTCTCTGACCGAATCCCGCACCTGCTGGCGCAGCTCCTCAGTCAGGCTGACCTTCAGCCGGTGGCGGGTTTTCCCGTAGTAGAGCGCCCCTTCCGGAATATCCGTCACAAACATCTCCTCCAGACACATGGCCTGGGCGCAGAGCTGCAGCTCGTCCGCTCCCCGCGGGTCAGGCCGGCCATGCTTATACTCCACCGGATAGAGCCGCCAGCGGCCCTCCCGGCCCTGGATGGGAACGCCGTCCTCCTGCCGGTACAGCTCCACCATGTCACACTCGCCGGTGATCCCCAGCGCCTCCGACCGCACCGGCATCCCCCGGGACAGGAGGACAGCCCCTCTCGACTCGGTAAAGCCGTCATCATGCACCCGCTCGTGCATATAATGTCCGTCCAGGGTCAGGGTGTTCTCACTCCACAGCTGTTCAATGTGAACCAGCGCCCAACGCCGCCGGCAGAAGCGAAAGTGCTTCAGACCGGACAGCATCAGGAAATCGGCGTCGTCACTCACCGGGAATGATCTCCGGGGTCAGGCCGGGCAGGTCATGGGTGGTCACCGCGCCGGTGGCGGGATCCACCTGCAGGGTGCGGTGCACCTTGGCAGAGGAATACTGGCCGTTGGGGCAGCCGTGCTCCCACCAGATCACACTGATGACCTCCATACTGCCCTCCGGCCGGGCGGAGGTGGCGTCATTGCGAAACAGGGTGCGCAGCGCCTCCTTCAGGGCGTCCGCATCCTCGTGGCTGAAGCCGGTCTTGCCCGCCGCCTGGACGTTGATGGAGCCGTAGGTCACATAGACGCCGAAATCCACCCGGTGCTTCATGCCCATGGTGTCGGCCCCCTTCTTGTCCGGGTCAGCCCCCGTCTCCAGATTAACTGACTTGGTGATCTGGCTGCTGGTCACGTTCACCGGTTCCAGGCTGAACGCGGGCTGAATGCTCACCGGCCCCCGGACGCCGATGGAGACCGCGTCGGCGCCGGTGTCATCGTCCTTGCTCTTCTTACTGTTCTTAAATGCAAAGACCTGGCCGAAGGCCCGCACATCATACCAGCTCTCACAGGCAATCCGGGCGTAGTCATCCCGGGTCTTGGTGCCTTTTTTGATCTCCTTCAGGCAGGCGGCCAAAGCCGGATTGTTGTCCGCCCGGTCCTTCAGGGAGCGGTTCTCGTCCGTCCTGCGCTCATCGGACTGGACAAAGATGGGATAGCCGTCATCCTGCAGGCGGTTGCGGAGCTTCCGCTTCAGGCAGACGTCAGACACCTCCCCCTTGCCCTCATAGGTGGTGCGAGGACGGTTGCCATCCAGGGGATCTCCGTTGGGGTTGGCGTTGCGGGCGGTGAAAACCAGGGCAAAATCAATTTTATTGGTCAGAGCAGCCATAATTGTTTCTCCTTTATTCAGATTTTATAGTATTCGTTCAGATAGCTCCCGTCCAGCGGCGTGTCATGGTTCCAGCCGTTGTCCTGCAAAAGCGCTTCCAGCGCTTCCATCTCCTCATAATACCGGCCTCCCCGGAGCCGCAGCTTCTGCCAATAGGGCATCAGCCTGTCCCGGAGATACTGCCAGGTGGAATCCGGCTGCGCCGCAAACCGCTCCATCCAGCGCAGGGCATTGCTGGCCCGGTATTCCTCCTCCGGGCGCTTTTGGATCACATCCATCACCAGCCGCTCCAGCCGGTTTTCCAGCCCCAGAAGGCGGCCGTAGACCCGGTCGCGGGTATGGGGCAGGTCAGACGGTTGGGGCCAGGGCTCCGTCTTTTCCAGACTTTTCGTCAAAATCGCCTGCCGCATACAGTAGTAGCCGTGTAAATAGGCGCCGTTCAGTCGGGCGTCAGCGTCCCGGTCTGCCGGAGAAAACCGGCTCTCTACCTGGCGGAACAGGTCGCTGTAATAGCCGGACTGCGTCGCCAGCCGCTCCAGATAGGGAATCAACCGGCTATGGATTCGGGGCCACACCTCCAGCGGTCTGGCGGCACAGGCGGGCATCGTCCGCAGGGCGCCGGTCATCCGCTCCCTGTCAGAACCTGTACTGCGCGCTCCGGACTCCGCCAGATCCGCCACAGCCAGCAGACAGCCGTAAAGCTCGCTCCGTCCCTCCGGAAGACGGTAGGGTACCGGCTCGTCTTTCTGACCTGCCCTTTCCTCCGCTGTCTGAAACAGCGCCTGCCGCTGGCAGTAATAGCCCTGGAGAAAGGTAAAGGACAGTGGGGCGCCGGAGCGCCGGTCCTCCGGGCGGAACCGAAGCTCAATCTGCCCCAACAGCGCCTGATATCCGTTTCTCTTCTCCCCCAGCTTGTCCAGATAGGGAATCAGCTTGTCATGAATCCGGGGCCAGGTCTCAAAGGGCCGCTGTACAAAGCGCTGCATCAGACGAATGGCATTGGTCTGATAGCCCTTCAGACTGCCCGCGGCGCTCCACTGCGCGAAATCCGCCACAGCCAGCAGGCGGCCATAGAGATAATCCCGGTCTGTACACGCGCAGTCCAGAACAATGTCTGCCGTTTGGCCCGCTTCCAGCTGCTTTTTCCGGATCAGGGCGCAGGTGACGCCCAGACAGCTTCTCCAGGTGTTCTCCGTCCACTTCCCGTCTTTATCGGTAAAGGACAGGGGCGAGACCGCCCGCTGGAAAGCGCTGCGCACCAGATCCTCCGGCAGGAAAACTGTACATGCCTGTGCCCATCCTGTATCCCCGCCTTCGTATTCCTTCGGCAAGGGAGCGGAACCCACGATGCAGCTCAGCAGCCGCTGATGGAGCTGCCGCATCAGCTTGGAGGCGGCTTTTTCGCACTTCAGATCCTGCCTGGCAAGCTGTACGCTGTCGTGCCCCATGACCGCCTCCGCAATCTGCAGTGGGGTGGGTGTGGCAATCTCACAGCATTTTTCCTGCCAGTTCCAGCGTTCCCAGCAGCAGGAGGCATACCATCCTGCCAGCCGGTCGGCATACTCGCCCCCCGGCAGCTCCTGATAATAGGTGATGGACATCCGGCCGTCCGTGGCCGCCTCCATGCCCAGAATCACCGCTTTGTCCGCCCGGCCGGATCTGCTGAATTCCCTCAGCTTATTTCCGTAACCGGCCCGGGCCGCACTCAATGCCTTGGCATAGACCTGAAAAGTGTCCGCTTTCTGCTTTGGCACCTCCAGAGGGTTCTCCTCCACCGGCACCTGCATGGGACAGCCGTTGGTGTGCCAGGCCACCAGCGTCATGCCGTACCTTTGGAAGCCCTGCCGCTTTACCAGCCAGTCCAGCGCGTTGTGGGCGCGGATGGAGGCGTCAAAGCTGACATTGGCGGCGCTTCGCTCCTCCGAAAAACGCCCCCTGTACTGGAAGGGATATTCGCTGTCCTTGGCTGAGATCAGCTTGGCGTTGCCCTGCACCTTGGGGTGGCTGTCGATGCCGGGCAGCCGTCTGCCCTCCACATAGCAGAGTGCGCCCGCTTCCCCTCCGATGGAATTCAGGCAGGCCGCCCAGCTCTCCCGGACGTCTCTCCGTTTCCAGAGCTCGTCTCCCTGCTCATCCTCCAGCGGAGCCTGTACAGAGAAGGTGACCCACGCCTTTGCATCCGGGCCGTAACCGCCCTGTCCGTCCGCGTTTTTATAGTACTTCACCTTGAGGTGCGCCTTGTCCGTCAGATCGGACAGCAGCGTTCCCTGCTCCAGATAGTGTTTCAAAGCGCAGAGGCACGCCGGCGCACCCGGCTGCCGGCACCAGTCGGAGAGCTGCTCCAGATACTTCTGGAGCCGGGGATTGCCCCCCTCCTCGCTGACCAGATACTTCAGCTGGTCCGCCAGCGGGAACGGAGTGCCCTTGTCGCCGGTACGGCTCTCCGCCTTGGCGCTGCTGGGCACGACCTGAAAGGTCTTTGCCGCCCACTCCTCCGCGGAGAAAAACGCGCCGGTCTCCTCCAGGACAACATGATATTTGATCTCCTTCCGGGCAAAGCCCACCGGCATCAGCGGTGAGGTCTCGTCCGACTGATCCGCGTCAATAGCGCTGTCGTAGGCCTCACAGAGCTTCTCCATCCAGGCCATCCGGTCCGCCTCCTTCCTCCAGTTCTGCCTGCAGGGACGGCTCCTCCAGCCCGGTAAAATTCTGATAGACGCCGCCGAACTTTTTCGGCTTCATGGGCCGGATGTCCTGCCGCATGGCGGGGTCGCAGTCCCAGGGAGAGATAAAACGGATGACGCCGTCCACCATTTTCGGCCGCCACAGCCGGATGCCCAGCATATCCCGTCCCGTCTCGTCCGGGTAGTCGAAGCCGTGGAACATGACGCCAAAGTCCAATTCCGGATAATTGTCGTAAAATCCCTCTCCCTCACCGAAGACGCAGGGCGTCACATAGCCCTGACACTCCCGGGTGCCCAGGAAGATATCCCGCCGTCCGCCCTTCTGAATCATCCGGCGGGCGATGTTGTGATGCTTGTTCTCGTTCTGCCCGTCTTGCACCAGATCCGGCTCGGTGCGGTAGGGGTTGGGGATAAAATGCGCCCGAACCTGATACTCCACATCAGCCAGATAGGTATAGACGGAGAGGGTGTTTTTGGGCGCGTTGTAGCTGATGGGGCGGATATTCTTGGACTGCGTGCGGATGGGGCGCATAATCCGCACCTCATCCACCACCCAAATGATGGAAGGTTTCCAGTATAGGGATTCCGTAATGCCCTTCAGCGCCTGATAGGTCGGCACCTGGTAGCTGCATTTCTCCCCGCCCATCCGGGTGATGGGGTCGCTGAAGAGTGCGTATTTCCCGTAAACCCTGTACTCTACCTGATTTCTGATTTTCAAACGTTCACCTTCTTTTCTCAAGTTGTCATTTTCCAGATTCCGGTTGCATAAATGGCTCACATCGGTTAAACTAAGTTGGTCAGGGTCTTGCTGCCCTGTGGATTGAAATTAAAATAAGGGCAATAGCAAACATTGGGCAAAACAGCGGTGAGAGGTTATTCTCTTGCCGCTGTTTTGCCGATAAATGACCTCCTCTCTTTTATCTTCACCCACAGTATAAACCCTACCTCTTTCAATTTCAAGTCTTTTTCTCTAAAAAAAGAGAAATAAATCAAAAGATCATTTCCTCCAGTTCCTGCCGCTCCGTCCGCACGCCGCCGTCACTGTCGTAATATCCGTCCAGCAGTGCCGTTGCACCCGTCTCCCCCACCGGCACCAGTGCATGCTCCGCATTCAGACGGCGCATCACATTTTCAAACAGGCTGACGCTGTAGGCCTGAGCCTTGCGGAGCAGAAAGATCTCCTCCTCCATAGAGTGGGCGCCGGTCAGCCGGGCGATCAGCTCACGCCCTGCTCCGTAGGGGACCAGAACGGTCTCTGTCTTTTGATCAATGACCTGAAAGACGGCGCCCGCGCTACGAAAGCTCTGCAGGAGCACAAGCTGCTTGACCAGCTCCGGATCCCGGGCACAAGCCGCCTGACGGCAGGGCTCATTTTCCGACAGCAGCTCCACCAATGAGGTATTCCAGCCCTTCTCCGGATGAGGATAGCGGAGGGGATTGGGGGAATCCCCCTGCAGGCTGCGCTGTTCCTCCTGAAAGTAACGCCGTATGGCGGCAGGACTTGCAATCTGGTCCGGATTCTTCTGGCAACGGACGATCAGATTGCCGCTGATGTTCTGTCCCAGCTGAATCTCCTTCAGTCGGGTCAAGCTCTGTTTTTCTCCGGATAGCTTCCAGATATAGACGGAGCCTGCCTCCCGCTCTCCGTTCCGGTTGCAGCGGCCACCCGCCTGAATGATGCTGGGCAATCCCGCCAGACTGCGCACCACCACCGGAAAGCTCACATTGATGCCCGCCTCGATCAGGGCGGTGGAGACGCACAGCACCTGTTTCCGCTCCTGGGTCCAGATGCGCACCCAGTCCAGCAGCTCCAGCCGGTGGGCGGCGCACATGAGGGTGCTGAGATGGACGCAGAGCACCTCGTCCTCCGCTGACATCCGGGCGCGCCAGCGGATCTCCGGTTCCTCCAACCCCCGGGTGATTTCCGCCGGCTGAAAGCCCGCCTCCCGCAGCTGCTGACGGCTCAGGTCAAAAACCGACCAGGCCGCCGCCTTTGTATTGACGATGACCAGCGTGGAGCCCTGCTCCTGCAGCAGGCGGCACACCTGGACCGCCGCCTGCTCATAGCTGAGCTCCGCCTCCAGCTGGGGGATGTAATGCACTCTCTGCAGCTGCCGGTACAGCTGCTCCACATGGGGCATCAGCTCTGTCACCCCATGGCCGGGAAAGTCCAGGCCCGGCTGGGTCGCCGTACAGAGCAGAACGGTGCTGTGGCAGTATTCCGTCAGAAAGCAGACCGCCTGTTCAAAGAGGACTTTACAGCGCTTCGGCAGCGACTGGATCTCGTCAAAGATGATGACAGCATTCACCAGCCGGTTCATGCGCCGGGCATTGCTGTTGCTGCCCTGAAAGAGGGCGTTGAGGAACTGCACCAGGCTGGTCAGAATGATGTCGCTGTCCCAGCGCTCGGTCAGCTGGCGGTAGCTGGTCTGCTCCTCCTCCGTCTCCTTCACCACATTGGAATGGTGCTCCAGAAGGAAGGGATAATCATCCAGCGCGGCCCGGATGTCCCGGGCATTCTGGTCGAGAATGGTATTGTAGGGAATGACGTAGAAAATCCGCTGCTGGCCGTTCCGGGCCCCGTGGAGCAGGCCATACCGCAGGCTGGCAAGGGTCTTGCCGCCGCCGGTGGGTACAGACAGCTGGTAAATCCCGGGCTTTGACCGCGCCTTTTCCGCGCAGAGATCGGAAATTCCGGCCCGCACCCCGTTGAGGCCGGAGCGGTGCGGAAAGTGCTCCGAACGGTATCGATCCAGCCGGGCGGTCAGCTCTGCCCAATCGGGGACACGCTCTGACTCCATGGGATCTCTTCCGGATATAAAGCAGGCGGAGTCCCAGCGGTCGGCGTCCACGAGAATGCTCAGCAGCAGCCGCACCAGCAGTCCTTTCTGAAAGGCGTTGGCGGGCATATGCTCCCCTACTTCCTGACAAGCGCTTCGGAACAGGCTGTCAAGCTCCTCTTCCGGGGCCACATGGGAGAGAAAGTATGTCTGCGCCTGCTCATAGGCCCGGACATCCCGGTGCCCTTCCTCCAGCGCACGCCGGAAATCGGATTCGCCCTTCAGATTCAGGCAGTCATGCAGCCCTGTATGATGGCCGCAGACGCAGAGGGCTACGATCTGGGCCGTCATCCTCTGCACCTGATCCCCGCCGTACCAGCGGTCATAGGCAAAATAAGCGCCGGCAGCGGCATGGTTGGGGTGGGGCACCTCACCGGGAAGAGATTCGCCGGGATGCGACGTCACCCAGAGCAGATAGCGCTGAAAAGCCGTCGTGGCTTTTCCGAAGTCATGGATCAGTCCGATCAGCTGCGCCAGACTCTGAAGCCGCAGCACCTTCGCCTGTTTTCCGCACAGAGCGCTGACCGAACGGCAGTGCGCCTCCTGCGTCTGGCCCCGTCCGTCAGCGGGGCAGATATGTGCCTGCATATAATCTCCCCTTTTTCGAAATAAGCGCCGCGCCGATAATGCAATTTTATTCCTTTATTTTTCATTTTACAACATTTTTTCAAATCACTATGTCGAATCATGGGGATACCTGCCATTTCTTCCGGCAAGCGGACAGGTAAATTGTCATATGTAAAAATCTGTCATTAAACCGCAAGCAGAAATAAATCTGTGTCAGGTTAAATCAAAAAACCACCTGAAACAAAACGTTCCAGGTGGTAAAGATGGACCTGATCGGATTCGAACCGACGACCC
>JBJDXT010000053.1:0-9856 GCA_051866795.1 Candidatus Onthomonas sp.
GGAGGTTTTTCCTATGCTGGCAGAGAAGGGCGGATTTTGACAGCTGCTCAATCGACGGCTGGGTTTGGAACGCCCCAATAATCCAGAAGCGGCTCCGCTATGGACGCATCTGAAGTATAGAAAGAGAGATCCATGACGGCATATTCGTCCTCGTGATCAATTGTGATCATGTACTGATAGATCTCATTTCCCTGATAAAGCCCATGGACGGCAATTGCATGCACTGTGCCGTCCTCCGATGCAGTTTTGGGGTAGATCTGGGATTCCTCAAAAACATCACTGTACTGCTGTGCAATATCGTCCAAGTCGTAATACGCCTGTTCCTCCGAATAATAGGTGCAGTAATAGACGCCGTCCAGATTGAGCAGCGCTTCCCCAGTGGTATTTGTTACCTCGACAAAGGTCTTATCCTCTGCAATTTGTACGTTATCCCAATTGGCATTTTGAAACACTGGGACAGTCAATGTCTTCCCGTTGCAGGAGAGATACTCCATTGTTGAAATAGTATCGTCAACTTGGGTCAACTTCAGATCTCCCACGGTGTAGACATCAAAATCGGTGAAAGGCTCTTCCTCCTCGCTGGACGAAGCCTCTGCATCGGTATCTGCGGCAGGCTGATCCTGTTCGGGCTCCTGCTCCTGTATCAGTTCAGCCTCCTGCTGCTCATTCTCCTCTCCCTTTTGGGAGGCAGTGCTGTCCGAAGCACAGCCGGTCAACAGGCTCAGGCACAATGTCAGAGCCAGCAGCAGCGCCGACAATCTCCGTATCAATTTCATGTTCTGTCGCTCCTTTCACGCTCCCGATATACCGTTTGCCGCCGGCGTTTGGAACGCCGATGGGAGCAGTTTACCACAGTCTCTATGAAAAATCTACCCTTGTCATCCGCCGAGACGTACAATCTCCCGTCGAAGCCTGGCGATAATCCGCTTTTCCAACCGGGAAATGTAGGATTGAGAAATTCCCATCTGATCTGCCACCTCCTTTTGAGTACATATACGGCGGCCTCCCAGTCCGAAACGGAGATTGATGATCTGCCGGTCCCGTTCTCCCAGCTTGCCCAGGGCCATAGCCAGCAGCTGCCGGTCCACATCATCCTCCAGAGGACGGCTGATCAGGTCACTGTCGGTACCAAGAATGTCGGACAGCAGTAGTTCGTTGCCATCCCAATCGGTATTCAGCGGCTCGTCGAAAGAAACCTCTCCCTTTTGATTGGCGCTCTTGCGCAGAAACATAAGGATCTCGTTTTCAATACACCGAGCAGCGTAAGTAGCCAGCTTAATATTCTTCTCTACATTAAAAGTATTGACTGCCTTGACCAGACCGATTGTTCCGATGGAGATCAGGTCTTCCAGGTTGATTCCGGTGTTCTCAAACCGGCGTGCCAAATAGACCACCAGGCGTAGATTATGCTCAATGAGGGTGTTTCTTGCCTCCTGATCCCCTTCCCGAACCCGGAGCAGCAGCTCTCGCTCCTGTTCCCGGTCAATAGGAGGCGGAAGGATGTCACTCCCTCCGATGTAATGTATCCCCTCTGCCGTTCCCAGCAGACCGGCCAGACGGCTCAGGCCCAGTTCAATCCACTGCCGCAGTTCCAGACTCATATGCGCGCTTCGCTCCCTTCAAAGTCCGATCACGCCCTGATAGCTCCCCTCGGAGAGGGGCTCCGGGGCCAGTGCCACCAGCTGCCGGTGCACCACCTGCCGGTCCAGCACAGCGCTGTCCATCCGCACCGCCAGCAGCATGCCGCTGCCTCGTCCGACACCCCGATAGGGCAGCAGGTGCAGCCGGCCCATTCCCCAGGCACTGCCGATCCGGCTGATGCCCTGCACCGGATCCAGCACGTCCGCCCGGGTAATCCGGGGCTCAGTGGGCAGCAGCGGTGCCACCGTCTGCCAATAGGCCACCAGCACCGGGCCGGAGCCGCCGGGATCGGTGAGCAGATTGCCGGAATCCCGGAGGGCGGTGAGACACACCTGCCGGCAGTCCCACCGCAGCTTGACCGGAATCAGTCCGCCGCCCCGCTCCGGCGCCAGCCGTTTCAGAACGGTGGCGCAGAGACAGCAGCAGACGGATCCTGCCAGCAGCAGCGCCTTGGCGTCCGGGGCGGTGGCCGCAATCCCCTGGGGGTAGGACAGATTCAGCGGGCCAAAGAGGGAGATCATCACCAGCACCCCCGCCAGGGCGCAGGACAGGGCGAGAAAGACCAGCAGCAGCCGGAGATTGCCCCGCCGGGGCCCGTAGGCAATCAACACCATACCTGCCGCCCAGCCCAGCCGCCACAGGGGATGGCTGAGAAAACCCAGCCCCGGGAGAAAGACCAGTACGGCGTAAATCCCACCCAGAAGAGCGCCCAGAGCCAGCCGTATTCGCCGGAAGGGGGCCGCCGACAGCTTTGCCGCCGAGAGCAGCAGCAGGTAGTCCATCGCCCCGTTGAGCGCAAACACCGTATCCACATATACCACCGTCATAAAACCCCTCCCCGCCTGTCCAGGCTGTGAGAGACAGTATAGCCCCTCCCACGGGAAAAAGCCGTCTAAGGCGGTCCGTGGGATCAGAAGATTCCGTTCACCAGCCTGCCTTTTTTGGATTCTTCCCCGGGCAAAGGCGGTCTTTTCCTGTCACCGCTCCCCTCTCCCGGGCATAAACTGTCCTATCTCAGCATGAGAAAGGATGGTGGAACGCGAGATGCGTCGCGCACTCAATTTTTGGGTGGTAGGCGGTGATCTGCGTCAGGTGAAGCTGGCGCAGCTGCTCCAAGAGGACGGACACAATGTCCAGACCTATGCCATGGAGCGGCGACCGGATCCCGGCCTGCTGTCCGGTTCCGATACCATGAAGGGGATGGAGCAGGCGGACTGCGTCATCCTTCCGCTGCCGGTGACGGCGGAACAGGGTATGCTCAACGCCGCCCTCTCCGATCTGCGGGTGCCGGTATCTGAACTGCTGGAGGGCCTGAGCCAGGGACAGGTGGTCTGTGCCGGCAAGGTGACCACTCCCATGCGGGTGCTGGCCGAACAGAAGGGTCTGATTCTCCGGGACTACTTCGCCCGGGAGGAGCTGGCAGTGGCCAACGCTGTGCCCACGGCGGAGGGAGCGATCCAGATCGCCATGGAGGAGCTGCCCACCACGCTGTACGGCCTGCGGGTGCTGGTGATCGGCTTCGGCCGGCTGGGCAAGGTGCTGGCACACCGGCTCCACGGTCTGGGGGCGAAGGTCACCGTTTCAGCCCGGAAATACGGCGACCTGGCCTGGATTGAGGCCTATGGCTATCAGAGTGAACATACCGGTCAGCTCACCGGCTGGCTGGGGGCCTATGACCTGATTATCAACACAGTCCCTGCCCGGGTGCTGGACTTTCCACAGCTGCTGGACCTGAAGGAGGATTGCCTGGTCATCGACCTGGCCTCCAAGCCCGGCGGAGTCAATCTGAAAGCCGCCGCCCAGCTGGGCACCAAGGTGATCTGGGCCCTGTCCCTGCCGGGCAAGACAGCTCCCGCCACTTCCGGCCGGATCATTCGGGACACTGTCTATCATATTTTGCAGGAGTTGGAGCTATGAGGCTGGAAGACGCAAGAGTAGGCTTCGCCCTGTGCGGTTCCTACTGTACCTATGCCCAGGTGTTTGCCGCTCTGGAGGCGCTGGTCCCCCAGGCGGGATCGGTGATCCCCATTCTGTCCGAGCAGAGCGGCAGCCGGAACACCCGGTTCGGCTCCGCCGCCGAGTTCCGGACCCGTCTGGAGTATCTCTGCGGCTGCCCGCCGCTGGACACCATCGTTCAGGTGGAGCCCATTGGGCCAAAAAAGCTGCTGGATCTGCTCATCATCGCCCCCTGCACCGGCAACACCCTGGCAAAGCTGGCCTGCGGGGTCACCGACACGGCGGTGACCATGGCGGCCAAGGCCCATCTGAGAAACGGCAGGCCGGTGCTGCTGGCTCCCTCCACCAATGACGGACTGTCCGTCTCCCTGCGCAACCTGGGCGATCTGCTCTGCCGGAAGGGGTACTACTGCGTCCCCTTCCGCCAGGATGACCCCATCGGCAAGCCCAACTCATTGGTCGCCCGGATGGATCTGATTCCACAAGCTGCCCGGTGCGCCCTCAACGGAGAGCAGATGCAGCCGGTGCTGGCTCTGTAGCGGACACTGGAACACCCCGTCTTCCCTATCCTCTCTGTCTCTTGACAGAGAGGATATTTTATGAGAAAATGCTCATGTGATGAATCGAACAGTCGTTTGACTTCCGTGCAATTTTATGGTAGAGTACCGGAGGTGACGGGAAAAGATGGAGCGTACGATTCTGCATTGCGATCTGAACAGCTTTTTTGCCTCCGTGGAGCTGCTGGACTATCCCCAGCTGCGGGAGCAGCCGGTGGCGGTCTGCGGCAGTCCGGAGGCCCGTCATGGCATCATTCTGGCCAAAAACGAGGCGGCCAAGGCCTATCATATCCAGACGGCAGAGACGGTCTGGCAGGCCCGGAAAAAGTGCCCACAGCTGGTGCTCCTGCCCCCGCACCACGATAAATACAGATTGTATTCTAAAAAGGTCAACGCCATTTACGAACAGTATACTGACCTGGTGGAGCCCTTCAGTATTGACGAGAGCTGGCTGGACGTGACCGGGACCCTGCACCTGTTTGGAAAGGACGGAAAGGGGCTGGCGGACGAGCTGCGGCAGCGGCTCAAAGCGGAGCTGGGGCTCTCCATCTCGGTGGGGGTTTCCTTCAACAAGGTCTTTGCCAAGCTGGGCAGCGACTACAAAAAGCCGGACGCCACCACGGTGATCACCCGGGAAAACTTCCGGGTGATCGTCTGGCCCCTGCCGGTGACCGACCTGCTTTTTGTGGGTCGGGCGGCGGCCCGGTTGCTGGAACAGTACGGCGTCCGCACCATCGGTGATCTGGCACGGTTCGATCCGGAGGCGCTGGTGGGCATTCTGGGCCGGCAGGGGGCCAAGCTCTCCGCCTATGCCCGGGGTGAGGAGGACAGTCCTGTCATCCCCGCCAGCCAGCAGCCGCCCCCAAAATCGGTGGGAAACGGCATGACCTTCCGGGAAAATCTGGTAGGGTTGGAGCAGGTCCGGCTGGGGCTGGAGCTGCTCAGCGATCAGGTCGCCGGACGGCTGCGCAGGGAGCAGCTGCTCTGCTCCGGAGTCCAGGTCACCATCCGGGACGCCAGCTTTAGGACAATCACCCGGCAAAAAACCCTGTCCTTGCCTACCGACCTCTCCCGGGAGATCACTCAGGCTGCGCTGGAGCTGGTGCAGGCCTCCTGGAACCTGTCGGTGCCCATCCGGATGCTGACAGTCACCGGACAAAATCTGGTACCGCCGGGAGAAGGATGGGAGCAGCTGGACCTTTTCGCGCCGGAGCAGTCCCCCAGGCGGGACAAGCTGAAGCGGCTGGAGCAGGCGGTGGACGGCATCCGGTCGAAATACGGACAGGATGCCATCTCTCTGGCCGCGCTGGCCAAAAAAGACGGTCGGCTGGAGGTCCAGCCGGACCACATTTCGTTTACAGACCATTGAACACATGTAGAGGTTGCTGAGCTATGAAAAAAACGCTACTGGCCCTGGTTCTGGCCTTGCTACTGCTCTTATCCGGCTGCAGCGGGAGCGCGGAGGCCCACCGGGACGACTTTTCCATCGCCTGTACCACCTACCCGGTCTATCTTCTGGCCAACACCATTGCCGGGGAACTGGACGGGGTATCCGTCTCGCTGGTCATCGACCAGCAGGTCTCCTGCCTCCACGACTATACCCTCACCATGAAGGATATGCGGGCAGTGGAGTCTGCGGATGTGGTTATCATCAACGGCGCAGGCCTGGAGGATTTTCTGGACGACGTGCTGGAGGGCCGCACCGTCATTGACTGCGCCCAGGAGGTGAGCCTGCTCTACGGGGGACACCATCACCACGATGAGGAGGAGCACGAGGACGAGGACCACGACCACGACAGTGAAGAGGCAGACCCTCACATCTGGATGGACCCCCGAAACTACGCCCAGATGGTCCGGACCCTGGCCCAATCTCTGGCCCAACTGGATCCGGAGCGGGCGGAGGAATATCAGGCCCGGGGCGAGGCCTGCGCCCGGGAGCTGGAGGACTTCTACGACACGCTGATAGAGAGTGACCAGTGCCGGGCGCTGGCGGGACAGTCCATCATCACCTTCCACGACGGCTTCTCCTATTTCGCCCAGGCCTTTGATCTGACCATTGCCGCCGCCATCGAGGAGGAGGAGGGCTCCGAGGCCTCCGCCCGGGAGCTGAAGGAGACGATCGCTATCGTCCGGGCCCAGAGCCTCCCCGCTGTCTTTACCGAGGTAGACGGCTCTGACAAGGCGGCTTACACCATCAGCCGGGAGTGTGGCGTCACCGTCCATCCTCTCTCCATGATCATGAGCGGCCAGCAGGGGGACACCATTTCTGCTTATGAGCAGGCGATTACGGAGAATATCCAGACGATTTGGGAGGCCTACCGATGAAAATTATAAAGCATCGCAACTGCCGGGGAGGCTGCCAGGGCAAGTGCTGCCTCAAGGTGGAACATCTCACCGTCCAGCTGGGCGAGGATCTGATTCTGGAGGATGTGAGCTTTCACCTCCACTGCGGGGAGCTGATCGCCCTCATCGGCCCCAACGGGGCGGGCAAGAGCTCTCTGTTCAAATCCATTCTGGGGGCGATCCCCTATCAGGGCTCCATCTCCTTCCAGTCCGCTGTGCTGGGAGCACAGAAGCCCCGGATTGGCTATGTGCCCCAGAGTCCCGGCTTCGATCCGGGAGATCCGGTGAGCGTGCTGGACCTGTTTGTGGCCTCCACCACCCGGTGGCCCGCCTTCCTGCCGGTGCCGGCCAAGCTGCGGCGCAAGGTGCTGGAGTGCCTGGCCCGGGTCAACGGCGAGGAGCTGATTGACAAGCGGGTGGGCAGTCTCTCCGGCGGGCAGGTGCAGCGGGTACTGCTGGCCATGGCACTGGAGCCGGTACCCAATCTGCTCATCCTGGACGAGCCCATGAGCGGCGTGGATATGGAGGGCGAGCAGCAGCTGCTGGAGCTGCTGGATCAGATCCGGGAGAAATATGACCTCTCCATCCTGCTCTCCACCCACGATTTTCAGACCCTGAACCGGGTGGACAAGGTGATTTTGCTGCAGAAGCGGATTCTGGCCGTGGGAGATCCGGGTGAGGTGCTCCACTCCGCCCCCTTCCAAACGCTCTTTGGCTCGGAGCAGCAGAAAGGAGGGGATGCAGAATGAATCTGTGGTATGCGCTGGTAGATCTGCTCCCCTTTGAGTGGGCGGAGCCGGGTCAGATGTACTTTATGAAAAATGCCCTGCTGGCCATTCTGGTGATCTCTCCCCTGTTCGGGCTGCTGTCCACCATGGTGGTGGAGAAGAAGATGTCCTTCTTCTCTGACGCCTTGGGCCATTCCGCCTTTACGGGCATCGCCGCCGGTACCCTGGCCGGATTTGCCGACCCCAGCTGGTGCGCGGTGGTACTGGCCGTCTGCTTCGCCCTGCTGTTTACCTGGGTGCGGGACAAGACCAATCTGGCCAGCGACACGGTGATCGGCGTCTTTTCCTCCACGGCGGTGGCCCTCGGCATCTTCCTCTCCACCCTGGGCGGGCGGAGCTTTACCAAGTTCAACAGCCTGCTGGTGGGCGACATTCTCTCGGTCACTCCGGAGAAGATCGCCGTGCTGGCGGTGATTCTGCTGTTGGTACTGGTGCTCTGGCTGACCTCTCTGAATCACCTCACCCTCTCCACAATTCATCCCGCCCTGGCCCGGAGCCGGGGCATCCGGCTGTGGCAGCAGGAGGCGCTGTTCAACTGCGCGGTGGCGGTGGTGGTCACCCTGTCTATGACCTGGGTGGGCCTGCTGGTCATCAACTCCCTGCTCATCCTCCCCGGCGCCGCCGCCCGGAACCTGTCCCGGAACCTGCGGCAGTACACCCTGACGGCCCTGCTGGCAGCTCTCTTTGCGGGAGTTGCCGGTCTGATGATGAGCTACTATATCGGCTCCTCGGCGGGCGCCTCCATTACGCTGGTGCTGGCGGTCTGCTTTGGCGTGACCTTCTGCTTCCGGAAGCGGACGGAATAAAGACCGGAAAGGGATGATCGTTATGACAGGTGCAAAGCAGTTGGCCGCCTATATTATGGAGCAGCTGGAGGGCCTGGAGGGCGTCCGGCACATCCCAATGATGGGCGGTTACGTCTTCTATTATAAAGAGCGGATCTTCGGCGGCATCTACGGAAGCGGGTTCCTGGTTAAGGACACCGCCGCCGCCCGGCGCGCCATGCCGGACAGTATTCCGGAGCCGCCCTATGCAGGGGCAAAGCCCATGCTGCCAGTGACGATCCTGGAGGATCGGGATGCGCTTCAGGCCATGGTGGTCTCTATGTTCCCGGAGTTGCCGGAACGGACGCCGAAAAAGACCCGGCGCAGGAAGACACCAGACCGAAATTAGGTAGTATCTCCTCGCTTTTTATGGAGTTCCGAAGGACAAAACGGACCCCCGCAGGACAAGTCCTGCGGGGGTTTTGTGCTCAATCACAGCTGTCCGCGGTCAGGAGAACAGAACTTCCAAGCTTTCCGTATCACATTTCACCAGATAAAGAGGCAGACACAGTTCCCCTTCCAAAAAGGAATACGTTTGATGCTGTCCGGTATAGAGCATAATACAGATCAGATTTCCGTCGCGGCCGGAGGCAGGCAGAGCCTCGTAGCTGTCATAGCGTAGCCCATTCAAAGCATCGACCGCCGCTTCTATTTCATCCCGGTCTGTGAGCACCGTCTGAGTATGGGTTTCCTCGTCCGTAAGGGTGATGGAATAGACCACCGCTGGAGTGATGGAGAAGATACTTCTGTCTCGATTGGGGAGGGCTACGGTACAGGACAGGATTTGTGTCAACGCGTAAAGCCCCGTGAACAGCAGCGCCGATATGCCCAAAAGAATTGCCTTTTTCAAGGCTTGTCCAGAACGGGTCATGTGACTTCCCCCTCCTCATTCAGGAATACATAATGGCGTAAATGGTATCAGATGAGCTGAGAGTAGAGACAGCTCAGTACGCGCACTGCTGCTCTATCCATTTTGCAGCTTCCATATCCTAACTTCACCGATTTGTTAATGTGCAATGGATAAGCAAATTATAGACGTTTCATTTCCAAAAGTCAATTTCAATGTTGAAATGCCCTTCAAAAGTTTTATGGGATATCAGAGATAAAAGATTATCGCCTTCGGCAGAGCGATTCTGCCGAAGGCGATTTTTGATCCGTCAATTGAACTTGTAAATCTTCTGGGCCAGCCGGTACAGCTTGACGCTGATTTTCCGGCCCTGGTAGCCGGGGATGTTGGAGACCATGGACAGGGAGCGGTACTTCATCTTGTGATAGAGATGCTGGTCGATGCTCCGTAAAAACTCCCACAGCTCGTCCTTCTTTTTCAGGTTCTCCTCGGTGCCGGAGATGATGAGGAAGATGGAGGAGATGGTCATCATCATGGAGAGGTAGCGGCACATATACCGGTACAGCTTCCGGTTGGTCTCCCGCAGGGCCATGACGTCGCAGCACTGGAGCATAATCCGGGTTACCCGGACCTGCTGATCCACCCGGCGGACCATGACCTGCTCGTTGACGCTCTGATCCTGGCGGCCGATAAAGTAGCGGTAGAAGTCCAGATCCATGTAGTACATCGTCTTGACATAGGGCAGGGGCTGGTAGACGAAGATATTGTCCACATAGAAGGTATGCTTGGGCAGCTCCAGCCCGCAGTCCCGGAGCAGCTGGGTGCGGTAAAACACTGAGTGCATCAGCAAATACTCCGAGGGACGCCAATGGCCCACATCTCCCCAGCCGAAGACCATGT
>JBJDXT010000054.1:0-9693 GCA_051866795.1 Candidatus Onthomonas sp.
GGGCCGCGGCGCAGGAGACGGGATGTCCGCCGAAGGTGGTGCCGTGGGAGCCGGGGGTGAAAGCCTTGGCCACCTCGTCGGTGGTGCAGATGGCGCCGATGGGCATGCCGCCGCCCAGCGCCTTGGCCATGGAGACAATGTCCGGCTTGATGCCGTAGTTCATGTAGGACATCACCGCGCCGGTGCGGCACCAGCCGGTCTGCACCTCGTCCAGCAGCAGCAGCAGGCCGTTTTCATCGCAGAACTGCCGCAGGCCGCACAGGAACTCCGGCGTGGCGGGATGGACGCCGCCCTCGCCCTGAACCGGCTCCACCATGATGGCGATGGTGTTCTCGTTGCAGGCGGCCTTGAAGGACTCCAGGTCGTTGTAGTCGGCATAGGTAAAGCCGTCGGTCATGGGACCGAAGCCGATCTGGCAGGCGTTGTGGGGCTGGCCGGTGGCGGACATGGCGCCGAAGGTGCGGCCGTGGAAGCCCATCTTGGCGGTGACGATGTTGTACTTATGGGGGCCGTACTTCTCCACGCCGTACTTACGGGCCATCTTGATCATGGCCTCGTTGGCCTCGGTGCCGGAGTTCTGGTAGAAGATCTTGTCCATGCCGATGGTGGTGCAGACCTTCTCGGCCAGCAGAGCCTGGGGAATGGTGTAGGGGTAGTTGAAGGTGTGCATGATGTCGTCCATCTGATCCTTCACAGCCGCCACTACCTTGGGGTTGCGGTTGCCCGCGGAGTTGACGGCGATGCCCGCGTAGAAGTCCAGATAGGGGGTGCCGTTCTCGTCGTAGAGATACATGCCCTCGGCGGTCTCAGCCACGAAGTCGAAGCGCTCGTAGGTCTCGATCATGTACTTTTTGACCAGTTCCTTGATCTGCTCTGCTGTTTTGCCGGTATCCTTCAGTTTCATTACAATCTCCTCCTCAAACTCAAAAAACAAAAAAGCGAAGGTGCCGCTCCCCTGTCCGGGGATAAGCTCCTTCGCTTTTGTCTTTTATTTTGTACGCTGAAAGAGTAGCACAGCCGAATCGGATTGTCAATCCAGCCCTATGATTTTCTGTGAAACGACGAAATAACGCAAAATTTTCCTTAGAATCTTGTAAATATTTTCCACTTTTCCCGGACGGCCGGAAAAACTCCATTGGATATTTTGTGCATTATATCGCACATCAGTCCCGGTATTCCAGGAAGAAGCAGAGAAAGGCGCAGATCTCTTCGCCCCCATTGCGGTAGACATGGGGCTGATCCGACTCGAAGCGGAACACGTCGTCCGGCGCCACCGTATGGCAGGCACCGCCCACCTCCACCCGGAGGGCGCCCCGGAGGACGGAGAGATACTCCCGGGTGTGCTCCCCGTGGCCCCCGGCGGCGTAGGTGCCTCCCGGCGCCAGCTCAATCCGGTAGATCTCCACCCGGTGGTTGTCCTGAAAGGGGAAACAGGTCCACACCCGGTACTGCCCCGGCACGTCCTTGATGGGCTCGGTCTCCGGCACATGCACCAGGCAGGAGTCCAGGGGTGGCGGGCTGATCAGGTCGTCAAACTCGATGCGCAGGCCGCTGGTGATCTTGCCCAGCACGCCGATGGAGGGGTTGGCGCTGCCCCGCTCAATCTGGGCCAGCATACTCTTGCTCACGCCGGTCTGCTCTGCGACCACGTCCAGGCTCATGCCCTTGGCGCAGCGGATCCGCTTGAGGTTGACCGAAATATTGTGGGACAGATAGTCCACGGCACACAGCTCCTCTCCGGATGGATGTACAGAGCCATTATACCACAGTCCCGCTCACTTTGCCGAGCAGGCCGCCACGGCAGCTTCAAAAATATCCAGTCCGGCCTCCAGCTGGGCGTCGGTCATCACCAGGGGGGCCAGGAAGCGGATGACGTTGCCGTAGATGCCCGCGCTCTCCACCATCAGGCCGTGCCGGACGCACTCCTGAATGATAGCCGAGGTCAGCCCGGCGTCCGGGGTTTTGCTCTCCTTGTCGGTGACAAACTCGATGCCTACCATGCCGCCCAGGCCCCGCACATCGCCGATGCACCCGTATTTCGCCATCATCTCGGTGTAGCGGGCCATGACCTTTTTGCCGATCTCCTGAGAGCGCCGGGCCAGGTTGTCCCGCTCCATGACCTCGATGACCTTGAGGGCCGCCGCACAGGCCAGGGCGTTGCCGCAGTAGGTGCCGCCAATGGTGCCGGGGGCGGGGGCGTCCATGATCTCGGCTCTTGCGATGATGGCGGACAGGGGCACGCCGCCGGCAATGGACTTGGCGGTGGCGATGACGTCGGGCTGGACGCCAGCCTCCTGCCAGTACTCGGTGGCGAACATTCTGCCGGTGCGGCAGAAGCCGGACTGGACCTCATCGGCCACCAGCAAAATGCCGTTTCGGTCGCACACGGCCCGGACCGCCTTCACCCACTCGATGGGGGCTGGGATGAAGCCGCCCTCACCCTGCAGCGGCTCCACCACCATGGCGGCGATGGTGTTTGCCGGGGCGCACTGCTCAAACACGTCCTCGATGGACTTCATGTAGTAATCCACCAGCGCCTCCTGGGGCATGCCCTCGGGCTTCCGGTAATAGTAGGGGAACTGGGCCCGGTATACGCCGTCAGGGAAGGGGCCCATGCCCACGGCGTAGGCCTTTTTGGCAGTCATGGACATGGTCAGCAGGGTGCGGCCATGGAAGGCGCCGGAAAAGACGATGATATTGGGCCGTCCGGTGTAGGCCTTGGCCACCTTGACCGCGTTCTCGTCCGCCTCGGCGCCGGAATTGGCAAAGAAGGCCTTTTTCGTCTCTCCCCGGACCGGAGCCAGAGCGCTGAGCTTTTCCGCCAGGGCCACATAGCCCTCGTGGGTCACGATGTTGAACATGCCGTGGAAATAGCGTCCGGCCTGCTCCTGCACCGCCTCCACCACCTCCGGCTGGGAGTAGCCGATGTTCAGCACGCCCACGCCGCCGATCCAGTCCAGGAAGCGGTTGCCGTCCACGTCCTCAATCATGGCGCCCTCGCCCCGCTGGATGACGACGGGATAGACGCAGCCGATGGCCTTGGGCGTCGCGGCCCTGCGGCGGTCGATGACCGCCTTTGCCTTGGGACCGGGCAGGGTTTCGGTGACAATCTCAGGTAAAGCATCTCGCAGCATGGGAAATCCCTCCAACAGAATGTGTTTTCTCACCGCCTATGATACGCCGGCAGTCTGCCTGCATCAAGCGGCCCGGATCACAACAATTTCCCTATTCATTGTGCTGCGAGCACAACGGAACCAATCAAAACGATTTACAGCCCCCTGTTTTTGTGCTATAGTGCGAAAAGAAAAGGAGTGGATGCACATGGCGCTGAAACTGAGAGAGCTCTATGAGGAGCACCGTCGCCGCTTTCAGCTGGAGCTGATCGCAGGCGCTGCCGGGCTGGACAACCTGCTGAACTGGGTCTATGTGGCGGAAAACTACACCACATCCCACTTTCTCCACGGCGGGGAGCTGATCATCACCACCGGCGTCATCAGCGGCGGCAGCCCGGACTGGCTGCTGGAGTTTCTCCAGCACATGACCGCCCAGCACACCTGTGGCCTGATTCTCAACGAGGGGCCCTACTTCCGGCGGGAGATGATCTCCCAGGCGGCGCTGGACTACTGTGAGGCCCGGCGCTATCCCCTGATGCTCATGCCCTGGCACATCCACATCTATGACATCACTCGGGCCTTCTGCAACCGCATCTTTATCGACACCCGCCGGAACGAGGAAATCAACCGGGCCTTTGTGGATCTGGCGGAGGGCACCGGAGATCAGGCGGCCGCCGTCGCTCGGCTGGGCAGCTTCCACTTTCCCGCCGATGCGCCCTATTATGCCGCCGTCTTCAGTCTGCCCGGCCATCCTGCGTTTTCCCCCGCCGACAGCGACCGGCTGATGACCCGGATCTCCGCCATTCTGCTCAGCCAGTCCTTCCCCTGCTATCTGGCGGCCCGGGAGCGGGGGGTATTTCTCGTCTGCCAGTGCGGTCAGGCCGCTCCGGTGGAGGGGTTGACCCGCCGCATTCAGCAGGAGATCGACTGCCATTATCGCGATGCGCTGTGCGCTGCCGGCATCGGCGGCCGGGTGAATGCGCTAGGCGAGATCGGAGCCAGCTACCGGCAGGCCCGGGCCACCCTGCAGCTGGGCCTGCTGCGGGGAGAGCGGCTCTTCCGGTATGACGACGCGGGCTTTTTCCGGCTGCTGATGGCGATTCCCGACCGCTCCGTCCTGCACGCCTATGTGGAGGCCCAGCTAGGGCCGGTGCTGGACTACGACCGTCAGCACAACAGCGACCTGGCCCGCACTCTGTATCTCTACCTGCTCCACGACGGCAGCATTCAGGCGGTGGCCGCCCAGGCCTTCTGCCACCGGAACACGGTGAATCACCGCCTGCACATTTTAAAGGAGACGATGGGCTATGCCTTGGACAGCCCGGCGATACGCTTTGAGCTGCTCAGCGCCTTTCTCGCCCGGGAATATCTGGAGAGCAGGGAAGTGCCTGCAGGCTGAGCGCCGCAGCGCGCCTGCTAAAGGCAAAAAACGTTGGGTCTGCTGGCATAAAATCTGGGATTCTGTCAAAAATGAAGCCCTCTGTCCAAAGCTTTGACCCACGCTGCATTGCACTAAACGGGAGACAGCCCTCCGGAACTGCGCCGGGCCGTGGAGCAATCTGTCAAGTGAAAATGCCTGCCGTTCCTGCCGCCATACCTGTAGCTGGGAGCGGCTGCTCCGCTGTGAGACGCGATAAATTTTCGCTTATTCCTGTTGATTCCCCTTGACTTGCCCATCCAAAAACACTATAATGAGCTAAACACTACAACTGATTAATGAAGCAAAGGGTCGCTTCCTATCCAAGGGAGGCGGCTCTTTTTCTTTATCCGGTTGAATAGCAGTCCATCTGCCCGCCCAACCGACTTCCCAACGTGGCGGCAGATGTGTCTGTGTTCAAGAATAAGATAACGCGTATTTATGACAAAGGAGAGAATGCTGCAATGAAAAAGAGACGCATGCTATCCCTGCTGCTTGCCCTGTCCATGGTTCTGAGTCTGTGCCTGACAAGCTGCGGCGGCAGCAACAATCAGGCGAGCGAGACCCCGGCGGACTCCACGGAACCCACTGCTGAGAGCGACGCCCCTGAGGCTGAAACTGAAACGCCCAGCGAAGAACTCAGCTACGAGGAAGAGAGCTGGAATATCTATCAGGCGAACCTGGGTGAGTACTACGAATATTACATGGCCGCCAAGGACGAGGTGGAGAGCCTCGACCAGCGTTACGCTCTGATGGCTCTGGCTGAGGCCAAGCTGCTGGAGTCCGGCACCGTGGTGCCCACCATCACAGAGGGCGGCGCTTACGCCCTGAGCCGTATGGCCCCCCGCACCCGCTCCACCGTCATGTGGGGCAGCGACTACCGCCGTTATCACACCTCTTACATGACCAATGAGATCCTGACGACTGAGGACATGACGGCCATGCGGGAGCTGTGGAACGAGCTGAAGGGCACCGGTACCTATCTGGAGTCTGCCAAATCCTTCCTGGCAGAGCACGGCTACACCCTGAAGGACACCATGACTCTGGCTTACACCTCCGACCCCACCAGCTGGGATCTGTTTGCCTCCTATTTGGCCACCGACAGCGATGTGCTGGTAAACACCTATGACGGCCTGCTGCAGTATGACTGCGAGAACGAGCTGCAGCCCGCTCTGGCCGAGAGCTATGAGGTCTCTGAGGACGGCCTGACATATACCTTCCACATCCGCCAGGGTGTCAAGTGGGTCGACTCTCAGGGCCGTGAGCTGGCCGAGGTCACCGCAGACGACTGGGTTGCCGGTATGCAGCACTTGCTGGATGCCCAGGCCGGCATGGAGTACCTGGTGGACGGTGTTCTGGTGAACGCATCCCAGTACATCAGCGGCGAGATCACCGACTTCTCCCTGGTTGGCGTTGAGGCTGTGGATGATTACACTCTGGTCTATACGCTGGAGTCCCCCTGCCCCTACTTTACCACCATGCTGGGCTACACTGTTTTCGCACCCCTCTGCCGTTCCTACTACACCTCTCAGGGCGGCACCTTCGGTGAGGAATATGCCGTCAGCGGCTCCGGCAACTATGGCTCCGGCCCCAACAACATCGCCTACTGCGGCCCCTATCTGATCTCCAACTGGACCGCGCAGAACATTATCGTCTTTACTTACAATGAGAGCTACTGGAATCCCGATAACGTAAACGTCCACACCATCACCTGGATGTATAACGACGGCTCTGACCCCACTAAGTCCTATAACGACTTCCTGGCCGGCACCACCGACAGTGTGACCCTGGTCAGCTCTACCCTGGAGCTTGCCAAGGGCGACGGCAACTTCGACCAGTACGCCTATGTGGGCGACACCACCGCCTGCTCCTACGTCCTCTTCTTCGGCCTGAACCGGGGCGCTTTCGCCAACTTCAATGACGAGACCGTCTGCGTCTCCCCCAAGGCGGACGACGAAGAGGAACAGGCCCGTACCCACGCCGCCATGAACAACGTCCACTTCCGCCGGGCTGTGGGCACTGCCCTGGACAAGATCAGCTGGAACGCCCAGGCCTACGGTGATGAGCTGGCTGCGGTCAGCGTGCGCAACTCCTACACTCCCGGCACTTTCGTCACCCTGTCTGAGGATGTGACCGTGGATATCAACGGCACCTCCACCACCTTCCCCGCCGGAACCTATTACGGCGAGATCATGCAGGCCCAGCTGGACGCCGACGGTGTGCCCGTCAAGGTTTGGGATGCTGAGACCGAAAGCGGCGACGGCTTTGACGGCTGGTACAACCCCGAGTATTCCGCCTCTGAGCTGGCCATCGCTGTGGAAGAGCTGGCAGCGGAAGGCGTTGTGATCGATGAGGAGCATCCCATCCAGATCGACATCGTGTACCCCTCCATCAGCGTCACCTACACCAATAAGGCCATGGCCTTTAAGCAGTCTGTTGAAGCTACCACCGGCGGCCTGGTTCAGATCAACACCGTGGCCGGCAGCAGCTTTGACGACTGGTATTACGCCACCTATTACCCCTCCTACGGCATCGAGCAGAACTGCGATATCAATGACTGCACCGGCTGGATTCCCGACTACGGCGATCCCTCCACCTACCTGGATACCATGCTGCCTGAGTATATGGGCTACCAGACCAAGTGCTTCGGCATCTATTGATCGCTTAGAATCGCAAACTCATTGACCCTGTTGCGCAGGGAGGATGGAAGCTTTTTCATTCTCCCTGCGCCCCTGTGTTTCAAACCCGACGCGGAAAAGGGGGGCGTTTTGTGGGCAAATACTTTCTGAAGCGGTTGCTGCACGGTATTGTATCCATCATTATCGTTGTGGGAATCGTCATGATTCTGATCTACTCCATGTTGGACCGGAATCTGGTCTTTGCAAAAGACTCAAAATATACCAAGGTAAACAATAATGTAAAGGTAGTCTATAAATACGACAAGTGGGAGTCTTACGGCTATTTGGACTATGTGACCTATGCGGACTACCTGACCAGCCTGGTAAAGGCGGGTGAGCTGGACGAAGAGACCCGCCAGAAGGTGGTGGTATTCAGCCGCACCGCCGAGCAGGACTCCGACGAGGTGGCGGAATATGTCCAAAAATTCTATGACTATTATGAGAGTCAGGGCTATACCGTGGAGCGGCTGGACGCCGTGATGCTGACTTCCAAAAAGGTGGCGGACGGCGGACAGCAGCAGCTGTTCGCCCATAAGGACAAACCTCTGACCTCCCGTCTGTGGACCTATTTTACCGGGCTGCTGGAGGTGGATAACATCCACTATGTCCAGGATGACATCGAGGACCGGGGACTGACCTTTACCCTCCACGACCCCGCCTACAGTGATGGGCGTTTTTCACCGGCTATTATGGGCAACGGAACCAGACACAAGTATCTCCTGTATTTCGACTCCTCCTTCCCCTATATCCACCAGAACCTGCTGACCATCAATCTGGGCGTCTCTTACACGGTAAACTCCGGAGAGGATGTGGCGGACACTATGACCCGCTCCCAGGGCTCTTATGTGAAATCCACCGTGACCTATCCTACCGGTCTGACAGAATCCAGTGCGGATGATCTGCACACTGCCACCTACCAGTCCGGCTCTCTGGAGGGGAATCAGATGCTGTCCGCCCGGTTCACTGACGACTACACCAATGTGAACACTGTGAAGAACGGACACTCCAAGATCGGCTATTCCTTTATTATCGGTATCATTGCCACCGGCATCGCCTATCTGGTGGGCCTGCCTCTGGGCATCCTGATGGCCCGGAAGAAGGACAAGCTGGTGGATAAGCTGGGCACAGTTTACATCGTGTTTATCATCGCAGTGCCCTCCCTGGCCTATATCTTCATCTTCAAGGCCATCGGCGGCAAGCTGGGTCTGCCCACCGCCTTCAACACCGATCAGCTGGTCAAGACCATGTACGTCCTGCCCATCATCTCGCTGGCGCTGCCCTCTGTCGCCAACCTGATGAAGTGGATGCGCCGGTATATGATCGACCAGATGAACTCGGATTATGTCAAATTCGCCCGGTCGGGCGGCCTGACAGAGGGCGAGATCTTCAATAAGCACATTATGAAAAACGCCATCATTCCCATCGTCCAGGGCATTCCGGCCAGCGTTCTGTACGCCATGACCGGCGCCATTGTCACCGAGCGTGTGTACGCCGTCCCCGGCGCAGGCGGTCTGCTGACCACCGCCATTGCCGCCTATGACAACGGCGTGATTGTGGGTGTGACGCTGTTTTACGCAGTGCTGTCCGTGATCTCCCTGATTTTGGGTGACCTGCTCATGTCCATGGTGGATCCGCGGATTTCGTTCTCGACGAAGGCCAGATGAGAGGGGCGGAAACAATGAATACGAAAGATTACAGCGAAGCATACAGCAAATTGGGGCTGAGCACCGAAGAGCTCTTCTCTCTGCATGAGCACAGCGACAAGGAATCGGAAAAGATCGCCGCACCCAAATACTCCTATTGGCAGTCGGTGTTCCGCGTCTTTTTCCGAAACAAGCTGAACATTGTGATCCTGATTGTGCTGGCTGTCATTATCCTGTTTGCATATATCTATCCGGCAGTGACCAACTATGACCGGTTCGGCAACCTGATGAACGGGGACGCCAAACACCTGGGGCCTCTGGCCGCCATGCAGAAGCTGGGCTACAGCCTGCACTGGTGTCTGGGCACAGGCGCCGCAGGCGAGTCCACCTTTGACGCGGTTTGGTACGGCTCCCAGATCTCTATTTCCATGGCCCTCATCTGCGCCGCCATCAATATGACGGTAGGCGTGGTGGTAGGCGCCATCTGGGGCTTCTCCAAACGGGTGGATGCCATTATGATGGAGGTCTACAACATTGTGGCCAACGTGCCCTACATCCTGATTATCTCGGTGATGATCATGCTCTTCAGCGCCAGCTTCTGGACTATGGTCTTTGCCATGACCATCACCGGCTGGCTCACCATCGCTTTTTTCATCCGGACCCAGGTGGTTATCATCCGGGACCGGGAATATAACCTGGCTTCCCGCTGTCTGGGCACCTCCACCTTTAAAATTGCCATGAAGAACATCCTGCCTTTTATGACCTCGGTGATCGTGACCCAGCTGGCCACCGAGATCCCCTCCTACATCTCCTACGAAGTGTTCCTGTCCTACATCGGCATG
>JBJDXT010000055.1:0-53827 GCA_051866795.1 Candidatus Onthomonas sp.
GTATAGCACACTTTTGGATAAATAGCTTCTTATTTATTTTCTTTTATACTAGTTTACTAGTGGTTTTGATTTCTTCTGTACAATTCAAAAAAGCCTGTTTGGAAGAGCCATCCATTAATTGAACGATTCGGTCACAGGCGGACAAAAGGTCATAATTCATCTGGGCGTCCAGCCAGTCCAGCACAATCCCAACCATGACGCATTTATGATACCGAATCAGCAAATCCCGATCTTCCTGACGGATGGACAGTCCGGCTGTGGCGCTC
Organism: Candidatus Onthomonas sp.; assembly: GCA_051866795.1. Classification (GTDB taxonomy): domain Bacteria; phylum Bacillota; class Clostridia; order Oscillospirales; family Oscillospiraceae; genus Onthomonas. The sequence continues at coordinate 267 of JBJDXT010000055.1, forward strand.
TCCACATAGCGGGTGACCGTATAGAGCGAGGCACGTTCCAGATATTCCAGAAATACCTCCCGCTGAACGCCATTATAGACGTGAAGGACAGAACGTCTGTGATCGGTAAAGTACTGGACCATGGGCCGAATACAGTCCATGGGAGCGCCGAAATCACAGTTGGTCTGGATGATTTGATCCACCATCTCCTGTAAGGTGCGCCCAATGAGGGACGGAATGTCCTGAAAATGGTAATAGAAGGTATTCCGATTGACCTGACAGCGTTCTACGATAGTCTTTACGGTAATTTTATTGAGCGGATACTCCTCTAGTAATTCGCGAAAAGCCTGTATAATTGCGCATTCCGTATGGTTCATGGGCATCACCACCTTTGCTGAATTGAATTTATGATAGCACAACCTGCCGTTTTTTACAAGGAGCGAGGTTTTCCTCCCAAAACGTGTGATAATCTGACGGTGTTTTGCTTTTCAGATGGAGAGAACTGCAGCTTTCTTGACAAATCATCCACAGGCCTTATACTGAAAGCACACAAAGACGGCGAAGCAAAAAGCGCCAAAGGAGGGAAGCAGCAGTGGAAAAAGCTCTTTGCAGCAGAATTGCACCTCAGCTTCGGTTTCGGGGACAGTTCATCCAGGCATTAATGCCGGAATTCAAGGCCTGTCAGTATGAGAAGCTGAATTACTATTGTGAAAAACTGCTCGCGGGAAAATGGCTGGGCAAGAAAACAGACTGTAACTTTACCTCCATACGAAGGGTGGATGGGTCAGATATGAGGCTTCTGGTCGTCAAACCCAAAAACAGCAGGACAGACGGGCCGGCACTGCTCTGGATTCATGGCGGAGGCTATGGGATCGGCGTACCGGAACAGGACTATGCTTTTATGGAGCGGTTTGCCCTGGCCGGAAACTGTGCCGTGATCTCCCCGGCATACAGGCGCTCCTGTGAAGCACCCTACCCCGCCGCGCTGGAGGACTGCTATCTGGCGCTGCTCTACCTCAAAAACCATGCGGCGGAGTACGGAGCGAGAGAGGACGCTTTGTTCATTGGCGGCGACAGTGCGGGAGGCGGCCTGACGGCGGCGCTGAGCCTGTATGCGAGAGATCAGGGTGAGGTTAAGATCGCTTATCAGATGCCCTTTTATCCCATGCTGGACGACCGGGAGACGGATTCCTCCCGTGATAACCGGATGCCGGTGTGGAACACCGCCTCTAACCGGGAGGGCTGGAGGGCATATCTGGGGGATCTGTACGGAACAGACCGGATTCCTGCCTACGCCGCGCCTGCCAGGGCGGAGGACTATACCGGCCTTCCGCCAACCTGCACCTTTGTGGGCACAGAGGAGCCATTTTACAGGGAGACCTGTACTTATGTGGAGAAGCTGAAAAAGGCCGGTGTTGCGGTTGATTTTCAGCTGTTTCAGGGCTGCTATCATGGGTTTGACCTGATTGCGCCCAATTCAGAGGAAGCCCGGCAGGCGACACGTTTTTATATGGACGCCTATGGCAGAGCGCTGAAGCGGTACCATGCGGTGGGTGCAGCCTGTCTGTGACCGAGAGAAAACGGACAAAAGGGGAGCATGACCGGCGACTAACTGGTCATGCTCCCCTTCGTGCAGCTGAGCATATCAAAGAGATGCGGTCAGGACTTTCTGATGTGATTCAGCCTGGTGTTCAGCCTGATCAGCTGGTCCTTGGCCAGCACTGCACCGGCGGTTTCCATTGCGGCGGTGATGCGCAGCAGGGTATAGCTGCCTACCACCTGCATCATGGACGGATCCATAAACATGCCCGCGGTCTTCCGCTCTGCCTCTGTGGCAAATCCAGACACCACACTTTCAAAGAGCTGCTTTCCTTCGGGAACGGCGAGCACATCCTTCAGCTTGTCGTTGAGGGAGAAATAGCCGCCGGGAGCGGTGACGTTGCACCAGAGGAGAACCTCGCCTGTCTCCTTGAGACGGTAGTCCTCGTTAAAGACGGCCACCTTGCGAATGAAGCTCTCGTCCTTCTGCTCCCCGGCCACGGCGGTCAGATGGGTCTCGCCGGTGTTGGGCACATCGAAGTAGAAGAAGTGCTCCGGACAGGTCTGCACCCCCAAGCAGACGCCGTGCAGCGGGTACACTTCGCCGTTGAGGATAAAGCCCCGGTCCGGGTCAATCTCATAGGTACGACAGCCAAAGGCAGTGGAAACCTGATCCAGAACGGCCTCTCCCTCCAGCAGCTCCGCAGAGGCGGAATACAGATAGGGATCTTTTCTGCCGTGCCAGCGGTGGACGTTGGGAATGTCCAGGGTGACCCTGGTCTGACTGCTGACCACTTCTGCAACGACAGACTGCGCCTGGTCCAAGATGGTGTAGCGTACCTTCTGACCGGGCTTGAAATTGGTCAGGAATACCTCAAACACCACCTTGGCATCCGTGCCGGTCATTTCCAGGGTAATTTTCAAACCTGGACCCCCGTAATATTCCAGGTCGAAGTGAGAATCGATGACACAGAGAATATTGACCTCCCGATACAGGCCGCCATAGAAAGTAAAGTCGGCCATCTGGGGATAGATCTGCTCGTTTGGGGAGTTGTCAACCCTGACGACCAGAAGATTCTCCCACCTCAGATAGTCGGTGATCTCTACCCGCCAGGTGGAGTAACCGCCATCATGATGCGCCAGATGGACGCCGTTGAGATAGATGTCGGCGGAGGAGTTGGCGCCCTTCAGCTCCAGATAGTACCGGTCTGCCTCAGGCAGATCAGAACGGCTCAGGATTCGGGCGTAGCAGCCGACGCCCCGATAGTAGTCATTTCCGCCGTCCTGACCGTCGATGCTGTTCCAGGTGTGGGGAAGATTTACCCAATACCAATTTTCAGGGGGCTGAGATGGAATCTCTGCCGTCTTTGCGAAAGCCCATTTGGTATTCAGAGAGAGAATCTTTCTCAAGTAGAAGCGCCTCCTTCCAAAAGTGGCGTTTGGCAGAATCAAGATTTGCCCCGATCGAGCACAATTGCCTCTGCTGCATATTCCAGAGCGTTGGACATGCCCTGCAGGGAAATACCTGGCGTGCCGCTGGGTTTGCCTGCTGCCTGCTTGTCTGAGTATGGCACGTGGATAAAGCCTGCCCGGAGCCTGGGATACCGTGTGGCCGCCAGATGCAGCGTGTAATACATGACACAGTTGCAGACATAGGTGCCGGCTGTACAGGATACGTCACATGCAATGCCGTGACTGCGAATCCGCTGAACGATGTCTTTGACTGGGATGGTGGCAAAGTAGGCTGCCGGACCGTCCGGCTGCAGGGGCCTGTCCACTGGCTGCGCCCCATCGTTGTCGGGCATTCGGGCATCTGCCAAGTTGATGGCAACCCGCTCAACTGTCACACAGGAGCGCCCACCGGCCTGTCCCACGTTAACGACAGCATCCGGCTGATAGAACCGGATTGCCTCTTCCATCACCGAAACACCACGTAAAAAGGAGGTCGGGATTTCCATCTTGATGATCTCCGCACCAGACACCATATCCGGCATCCGCTTAACCGCTTCGAAGGACGGATTCATCGTCTCTCCGCCAAAGGGATCAAAACCTGTGAAAAGAATTCTCATATCTGTCCGCTCCTGCGCTGAGATGGCTTAGTTATATCAACTTATCCTTAAGCTGTCAATGACTTACAGAAAAATGATAACAAAAGAGAAACCAAGATAATCCTCGACTGCGATTTTATTGTAAAGACAAATGTCCGTGCTGGACTAACCCTACAGGTTGTAGTATAATTTAAGCAATAACTAGCCGGGACAGAGTCCGTAGCTAACAGGAAAGAAGGTTGTTATCAATGGTAAACGAACAATGGGTAGAAACATATCGAGATGAGATTGGGGCATTTGCTCAGACCATTTCCGCCTTTCAGGCGGGAGAAATCGACAAGAAAGCCTATAAGGGCATGTCTGGCGGCATGGGCTCCTATGCCCAGAGAGATCCATCCAAACACATGCTGCGCTTGCGGATGCCCGGTGGGCGCATGACGGCAGAGCGGCTGGGCTTTCTGGCCGACACAGTGGAGCGTTATCAGGTGCAGAAGCTGAAACTTACCACCTGTGAGACGGTTCAGCTCCACAATCTGGAGCCCTGGCAGGTGCCTGAAATTATGGAACAGGCAATTCCCTGTGGTATTTACTGCAAGGGCGGCGGCGGCGACAATCCCCGCAACGTCATGTGCAGCCCCCTCACCGGAACCCAGCCCGGAGAGGCGTTTGACGTGCTGCCCTGGGCAGAGGCGGTGACCGCTTATCTGCTCTCCATCTGTCGGGATATCCATATGCCGCGCAAGTTGAAGATCGCCTTCTGCAACGGCGTAGATGACTGCGTCCACACCGCCTTCCGGGATATGGGCTTCCAGGCCCAGCCGGACGGTACTTTCTCCCTGCGGATTGCCGGCGGTCTGGGCGCCAATCATCGCATGGGCGTGCTGGTGGAAGAGTCGCTCCCTGCCAGCCAAGTGCTCTACTATGTCAAGGCCATGGTGGACACCTTCTGCGCCCACGGCAACTATCAGAACCGTGCCAAGGCCCGGACCCGCTATCTCCAGGAAACCCTGGGCGAAGATCTGAAGCCGGTCTATCTGGCCAATGTGGCGGCGGCCAAGGCGGCAGGCGGACTGGATCTGGATCTGACGCCTGAGGTCATCCGCAAGACTGGGGTAGGGACAGTTGACGATCCCAGAGCGCTGCCGCAGAAGCAGAACGGCCTATATACGGTTGCCTATCATCCCATCGGCGGTAGCCTGCCTGTGGACAAGCCTGCAGCTCTCTACGCATTGCTCAAAGACATGCCTGACGCTGAGTGCCGCATTGCCCCCAATGAGACGCTCTATATTCTCAACCTGACGGCCGAGGAGGCCAGACAGGTGCTGGCAGCCACCGCAGACGGCGCGCAGACCGAGTTTGAGTACAGCGTTGCCTGCATCGGCGCGTCTGTCTGCCAGCAGGGCGTCCGGGACAGCCAGGGGCTGCTTCAGGCCGCTGTTGAGGCTGTCCGCGGAGCCAATATCCCTGACGGAGCGCTGCCCAAGGTCTGCATCTCCGGATGCCCCTCCAGCTGTGCTGCTCATCAGGCGGGTGCCATCGGTTTCCAGGGCTGTGTAAGGCTGGTGGACAAAAAGCCACTGCCCGCCTTCAAGCTGTTTCTGGGCGGCAGCGATACTTTGGGGGCTGCCCGCTTTGGCGAGCCAGCAGCCACCATTCTCGAGCGGGACATTCCCGCCCTGCTGGTAGAGCTGGGACTGGCTGTGGCTGCTTCCGGATGCAAATGGGGCCAGTGGATTGACGGCCATTTGGAAATCTTCCAGGCTATTGTGGCAAAATACGCATAATTCTTGCTGCGCGCAAAGCAGGCACATCAATGCAGGTGTGCCTGCTTTTTTATGTCCTGAAAACCACTGACTGAGCCATTGGCGTTCGGGCTAGAAAAAGGGCGTCCTAATACGGACGCCCATAGCTTGACCGAATTTACAGTGGCGAAAGCCCATGCCGCTCCAGAAAGGCGAGAATCTGTTCCGTAGACTCTTTCGAGATGACATGCTCCATGGCGCAGGCGTCCTCGGAGGCCTGCTGGCTGTTGACCCCCATGACCTTGTGGAGCAGGGTCTGAAGGATGACGTGCTTTTGGGAGGTGAGCCGGGCCACCCGCAGGCCCTCCTCGGTGAGATAGATCTCCCGATACTTCTCATTTTCCACCAGTCCCCGCTGATGCAGGGCGTTCATGGCGCTGTTGACGCTGGCTTTGGAGACCCCCATCCGGGCGGCAATGTCGCTGACCCGGGCGCCGCCCTCTCCGGCAGAGAGCTCATAGACCGCTTCCAGATAATTTTCCATGGAAAATGTCAGCTTTGACATGCAAAACCCCTCCCGAAGTCGACAGATTTGATTGCATTTATTATACACAAACGTCGCCGGTTAGTAAAGAGAAACGCCGATGCAGCATTTTTCAATATCTAAGAATAATTCTCAAAAATTGCGAAACTCTTAGTACAGAATTTTGTCGATATCTAGGAATAATTCTCGGAAAATGCAAAATCCTTGATACGAAATCTTGTCAATATCTAGGAATAATTCTCAGATTTTGGAAAATTTCTTCGACAAAACCGGACAATTATTCTTTGAAAAAAGGAAACAATGGGCGAATAAACCGATGATTTGGCAATAAATTGTCGGAATCTGCGATATTCTTTTCTTTAACAAAAGAAAGGAAGCGCTATAATAAGTATAAGAGAAATGATTCAGGAGGCTGCAAGCGATGAAACGCGAATGGGAAGAAGAACAGACGATTGAGCTGGAAAACGGAGAGACCCTGGGACTGGACTACTGGCTGCTTACTGACCAGACCTGCTGGGGGGAGAGCTACGGTGTCGCCGTCACCGACAGCACCGGCAGGGAGGAGGCAATCCGCCACGTCACCACCCGAAGGATTCAGGCCTTGGAGCTACTGCGCCGGATGGCCCGCTGCACGGTGACTACCGTGACGGCCGCTGAGGTAGTGGACGACTTTTTGCTGGAGTAAGTCCCGCTGTTTCCAATCCGAAAAAAATCTGATACAATAAAAGAATAAGCAAGATTCACGGCCTTTTTTCCGACTGGATAGATAGAGAGGCAAAGGAGGCAAAGGCCATGGACGACCACAGGATTATCGAGCTCTATTGGGCGCGGTCTGAAGAGGCGATTCCCGCTACAGACGAGAAATACGGCAGATTGCTGTCTCATGTGGCCCGCAACATTCTCCAGGACAGGCTGGATGTGGAGGAGTGTGTCAATGACAGTTATCTGGGGGCCTGGAATGCCATGCCTCCCCAGTGGCCGTCTGCGCTGCGCAGCTTTCTCTGCCGAATCACCCGCAATTTGGCCCTGGACCGATCCGACTACAATAATGCTGCTAAGCGCAGCCAGAGCTGTACCACTTCTCTGGAGGAGCTGGAATCGGTAGGTGATCCTCGAGGCGGCCCGGAGGAGGAGGTCCTGCTCTCCCAGCTCATCAATGGCTTTCTGGCCGGACTGAAGCCGGAGCAGCGGGTGATCTTCCTGCGCCGGTACTGGTATTTCGACTCGGTGCGGGAGATTGCCCGGCGGCTGAACTGCACTGAGAGCAAAGTGACGGCCAGTCTGCACCGGAGCCGAAACCAGCTCCGGGCCTATCTGGAAGGGGAGGGGATCAGCCTGTGAGACGGGAAGATTTCCGGCGGATGCTGGATCTGGTAGAGGAGCGGTACATACGGGAGGCGGAGGACTGGCGGCCACGACAGAGCAGCCGCTGGAAACGATGGGCTGCGCTGGCAGCCTGTCTCTGCGCTGTGCTGGGACTGGGATGGTTCGCCCTGCTTGGCGGCAGAGCGGGAAGCGCCGGAGGTAGCAGCTGCGATACAGCGGCCTCTGCGGCAGAGGAGCCCGCCGAGGCTCCGGAAGCCGCTGCGGAGGAACCAAACGAGGCCGGTATACCGGAAGAGGATGGCTCCGAAGTGTTTGACAGCTATGCTGGTCCGGTGCTGCCTCTGACCCTGGCCCAGGAGCAAACCGAGATCACTGCCTATCGGGAGATAACCCTGAACTGTCAGAGAGAGGAGGGGATGGATGTCACGGACCAGTATACCCTCACCAACACCTCAGAGGAGGATCAGACGGTAACCCTGCTCTATCCCTTTGCCGCCCGTCTGGAGAATCTGGAGCTGCCCCAACTGACTATAGACGGGACGGAGGCCGGCTACACACTTTACCAGGGCAGCGCTGCCGTGCCCAGGAGCTTGTTGGGCACCTGGCAGGGCTACCGGGATCTTCTGGCAGACGGCAGCTATGCCGGGGAGGCCGTCAACAGAGATTGGAGCCTTACCGATCCGGTGACTGTCTATTGGTTTCAAAACTGGGATGCCTCAGCGGCGGAGGGAGAAGCCCCTACCCTGCAGCTTTCCGGAACGGTTGCGCCGGGACAGACCACCCTTTTGACCTACGGCCTGGAGGGCGGAAGCTGGGACAATGAGACCGGCAGCTTCTCCGTGGACTTCTCTGTGCCGGAGCCGGGGAGCAAACCGGACGAGGGCTTGAAGTGCCTCATTGCCTGGGGAGATGCGCCCCAGATTCTCGGTACCCAAGGCTACCAAAACGGCGGCTGTAAACCGGGTGAGGAGACAGAGATCACCTGTCAGGTGGTGCGGGAAGAGACCAGCTGGGATCAGCTGCTGCCCCGGCTGCTGAAAGACAGCCTGAGCCAGTATGCGATCCAGACCCCAGAGGAGCTGCTCTATGCCGCGGTGTGCCAGCAATTGGCCTCCGGGCGTCTGGAGGCCACCGGCTATCTGGAGGATCTGATCTTTGACAGTCTCTCCCGGGGCCGTGTGTGTTATCTGGCGGCTGAGACCACCATCCCCGCCGGGGAGTCGGTCACCGTCACTGCCCAATTCCTCCAGAGTCCCAGCTACAATTTCATCGGAGAGCAGAACGACAGCCTGGAGGGCTATGACCTGCTCACCAGCGCCGGTTCCAATCTGACCTTTACCGGGCTGACTGCCCGGCTCACTGGCTTTGACAGCGTGGAGCTGACCGGACAGAATTATGGATTTGAACCGGAGCAGGGGATCACAGAGGTCCCGTTGGCTCTGGAGACAGAGCACTACTATCTGGAGTTCCGCCGCGCAGGCGGGGAAAATCCATAACAAACTATAAAAGAACCGTCCGCCTGAGAAAACAATAGCTCAAGCGGGCGGTCTTCCATGCAGAGATAAAAGAACAGGCACGCCGGCTTGGCGTGCCTGTCTCAAAAGAAAGGAGAGAAAAAGAAAGAAAAGAGAGGGAGGAATCATTGAGTCTTCGTTCCTGACACTGATAGAATACCCTTTTTCATGGAGAAAGTCATGAAGAAAACGCAAACCCTTTTTGAATATCCTGTGAACATCTCTCACTCAGAGACGGCATTCTCAATGGCGGAGATCAGAGGGGCCATCATCTGCTTTTTCCGGCTGACCACGCCTGGGAGAGTGACACTGCAGGGCTGGCAGTCCTTATGGAAGGCGGCACGCACGATATCCCCAGTACCTTGGCCCACAAAGAGTAGCTCGGTGGACTCTTCGATAATATTAGTCAGCATAAGGAACAGCATATCCAACTCGGAGTTGGGCAGCAGGTTCTGTAGGTAAGGAATCATCTGCTCCTTCAGCCGATCCAGCTCACTTTGGCTGACGCTGGTCACCTGAGCAACGGCCAGGGACTTATTTTCAGCCGTGTAGCGCTTGTAGTCCATATGGAAGATCTCGTCTGGCGTCCGATCCCCCAGCCGGGAGCCGGCGTTGAACATAGCGGTGGCATGCTCCGTGATGTCGATTCCTGCGATGCCGGCCAGCATCTTAGCCACCTGCTGGTCAATAATGGTGCAGGTGGGGGAGCGGAACATCAGGGTGTCGGACAAAATGGCGGAGCAGAGCAGCCCGGCGATAGTGGGATCAATCTCCACCTGATTCTCCTGATAGAGCAGAGCGACGATAGTGCAGGTGCAGCCCAAAGGTTCGTTGCGGAAATAGATGGGATTGCTGGTCTCCACCGCGTCAATCCGGTGATGATCGATGACTTCGACAACATCGGCGGAACGGATGCCGTCCACGGCCTGATCCTTTTCGTTGTGGTCCACCAATACCACCTGCTGATGCTCCATGTCCAGCAGATTCCGCTGGGAGATCATGCCCATGTAGCTGCCAGAGCTGTCCAGGATGGGGAAGTAGCGGACCCGTTTTTTGGAGACCGAGGCTTTGACGTCGGCCACCAGATCGTCGTGCCGGAAGGTGATGAGGCCCTTGGTACGCATAACATGGCGGACGGGCACCGCCTGATTGATCACCTTGGAACAGGCATAGGTGTCCAGAGGAGAGGCGATAATGGCACAGTTGGCCTCCTTGGCCAACTTCTGAATGGTGCGGGAGACCTTAGAGCCCAGGCCTACCACGATGCAGCCTGCCTTCATTTCAATGGAACAGAGCTGAGACTCGTAACGGTTGCCCAGAATGACCAGGTCGTGCTCGCTGATGTAGTCCTCCATGACGTCCGGGTTGGCGGCGGCCACAACCACCTTGCCCTGAGTAAAGTGGCTGTCCAGATCGCCCACAATGAGCTCGCCGCCCAGAGCGTCAACAATATTGCGATAGCTGGTCTGGGCTTCGGCCAGAGCGTTGGCGTCCTGATCCTCCATGTAGAACCGGGCCACATCGCCCAGCGTGAGGATACCTTTGACCTGATTGTGGTTGTTGACTACCGGCACCGTCTGGATATTGTTATCCCGCATGTATTCCCAAGCCCGCTTCAGAGAGATATGGGAGCTGATGCCGTCCACCTTGCGGTACTGCACGTCGGTGAGCTTGGGCTCCAGGGAGTCTATATACTTGGGCGGCTCCACACCAAACCGCTCCAGTACATAGCGGGTCTCGTTATTGATCTCGCCTGCCCGGCAGGGGATGTACTCATTGCCGGTGAGCTTGCGCTTCAAATTGGCGTAACAGATAGCAGAACAGATTGAATCGGTATCCGGATTTTTATGTCCGATTACAATAATTGGTTTCATAGCATTCACACAGGCGCTCCTTTCAGCAGTGACAAAATCAGGGAACAAAGCCACGAATTTACTGTAACAAGCATACCATAAATGATTCGTTCTTTCAAGAAAAGAGCATCTTCAGCCCTGTAAAACTTTAGCAAGCTGAAAGCTGACACTTTTTCAGCAAGGCATACAAGACGGCAGAAAAAATGAGCAAAACTGACAGGAAAGGTATTGGAACCCTGGATTTCTTTAGAAATGTGATTCATTGAAATCAGATGCCTGGCTTGCTATAATGAAGTAACGTGCGAAAGCCGGGATGTTCCCGGCTTTCAACAGGAGAAAGGAGATTTCCCATGCTTCGTGTCAAGACGATGAATCAGATCGCGCAGGCTGGCCTGAAGGAGCTGACCGGCGATCATTTTGTGGTGGGCAGCGAGGTCGACCATTACGACGGTATCCTGGTGCGCTCTGCCAGTCTCCACGATGTGGAGTTCCCGGCTGAGCTGCGGATTATCGCCCGTGCCGGCGCCGGTGTCAACAATATCCCGGTAGACAAGTGCTCGGAAAAGGGTATCGTGGTGCTCAACACTCCGGGCGCCAACGCCAACGCCGTGAAGGAGCTGGTGCTTGCCGCGCTGCTCTACTCCTCCCGTGACATCTTCGGCGGCAGCCAGTGGGTGCGCAACCGCGTCCTGGAGGGTGTGGACGTGACTACTGTGGTGGAAAAGGGCAAGTCCGCCTTCGCCGGTCCTGAGGTTATGGGTAAGACGCTGGGCATCATCGGTCTGGGCGCCATCGGCGCCAAGGTGGCCAACGCCGCCGTGGCCCTGGGCATGAAGGTCATCGGCTACGACCCCTATCTGACCATTGACACCGCTCTGGGCCTGGACACCCATGTCCATCACACCACCGAGCTGGACGATGTCTATCGGGTGGCCGACTACATCACCATCCATGTCCCCTATAATAAGGATACCGCCAACACCATCAATGCCGACGCCATCTCCAAGATGAAGGACGGCGTCCGGGTGATCAACTTCGCCCGTGGCGGCCTGGTGGAGGAGAGCGCCATGATCGCCGCGCTGGAGTCCGGCAAAGTGGCCCGGTATGTCACTGACTTCCCCACCAACGCTCTGGTCAAGACCAGGAATGTCATCTCCACCCCCCATCTGGGCGCATCTACCCCGGAGAGCGAGGAGAACTGCGCCGTCATGGCCGCCCGGGAGTTGCGGGATTATCTGGAAAACGGCAATATTCTCCACTCAGTGAACATGCCCTCCGTCTCCATGCCCCGCAGCGGCGTCTGCCGTGTCTGCGTGATCCACCGGAATGTCCACTCTGTTCTGGCGGGTATCATTGCCATCTTTGCCCAGATGGGCATCAACGTGGAAAACCTGACCAATAAGTCCCGGGGCGAGTACGCCTATACCATGGTGGATCTGAACACCGTGGTGGGGGAGGACGTCCGGGCCAAGCTCAACGCCATGGAGCCGGTCATTCGGGTGCGGATTGTCTGATTTAAAAAACCAAAAAAGAAATGGGAGAAGGCCATGCACCTTCTCCCATTTTTCTTGTTTTCAGTTGATATTGCGGACAAGCTGCTCAGGAGAGCTGCTCCTTGATCGCTTGAACTGTCTGCTCTGTAGTCAGTCCGTCCGCCTCAATGGTCAGGTCAGCGTACCGCTCATAGAGGGGGGTCCGCTCCCGGAAGAGGTCGCTTAGGGTGGCACCCCTGCGCATCACAACTCCCCGGGTGGTGATATTGGTCAGCCGGGAGGCGATCACCTCATACCGGTGCTTTAGATAGACTACCGTGCCCCCTGCTTTCAGATGCTCCATGGCCTCTGTTCCATAGATGACGCTTCCGCCGGTGGCGATGACGGTGCGCTGGGCCTGAAGCTGTGCAACCGTTTCGTTTTCCAGTTGAAGAAAACCGTCCAGTCCACGTGCCTCGATGATCTCAATCAGTGTCTGATCCGTGGTGTCCTGCAGCAGCAGATCGGTATCCACGAATTTGTACTTCAGCTCCTTGGCCAGAATGACGCCAATGGTGCTTTTGCCCGAAGCGGGCATGCCAATCAGAACAATATTGCCTGTCATAAATATACCTGCGCTTTCCATTGAATGGAGAGATCATTCCACAATGGAGACCTGAATGACGGGGCGCACCATAAGCTGTTTGGAAGTACTCTCAAATCCGTACCGGTTGATTTTAGAGCTGGTGTTCACGAACGCGGTTCCGTCTCCCGCAGCGCCCGGAGTGCGCAGACGCCAGCCAAGCTTCTCTGCCTTATAGGGATCTAATGTCTTGCCATTTTCATCCTTATCAAAGAGAATGGAGGAGAATTTTTCCGCCTCCGCCTCGCTGAGCAGATAGACCCGGTCAGAGGTGTCATCGCCTCCGTCCGTCTCATAGACCGAGCTGGACGCATTATCCAGATCTGCATACAGCAGCAGAGAACGCTCGTTTCTGTGGAAGGTTTCCGCAATAAATTCCGTATTCAGCCAGTTTCTCAGCTCGCAGTCCTTCCAGGTGACCGCACCTGACGCATTGTGATAGCTGTGCTCCAGACCGAAACAGCCGAGCATGGTCACTGAGGTGCCGTCGTTTTCCAGCACGACCCACTTTGCCTTCTCATCTACGTTCAGCTTGCCGAAAGTAATGGTGTCTCCCGGTGACAAGTCAGCCAGCATGCCCCGGACACAGTCCAGCAGCCGGTCGTCCGCATCCTCATAGCCTGAGATCAGACGGAACTTGTCATAGGCCTGAAGATATTTCCCCTGTTCCTGAAATTCCACACCCCGGAGATAACGACATTCAGCAATCCGTTCCTCGCTGTCGCCGAACTCTCTCGCCTCCAGATACCATTTCAGTGCGTCTGCATAGCGGTCCTGCTGCAGGCAGAATGTGGCGAGACCGTACTGTGCCGCCCCTGTCTGAACCAGGCCAATGCCGAAAACAGCCAGAATACAGATGGCAGCAGACACAATCAGCCGCTTAACCCGCTGGCGGCGGCAGGACTGCTCATAGATGGTGAGGCACCGTTCTGCCTCCGCCTGAGCCTCCGGACGGTCGGTGATCCGCTCCAATGCCCGGGCAGCCATATAGTAGTCATTGGCTGTCACCGCTGATTTCGCCTTCGACATTGCCTCCTGCAGCGCCTGGTCACATCCAACAGTCTCGGCCTCCTCCGCCTGAGCGGCACACCAGGCTGCCCGCTCCGTACTGTCTTTGTAGTCGCCCAGTGCCAGAAACTGCTGCTGGGCATTGCGGTAAAATTCCGCACGATCTTGGTAGAACACCGTCCATTTTCCCCAACTGGCAGCTGAGCAGGCGGACTGATAATCGGCTTCCCGCTGCTCCTCCGGCGTCAGCTTCTTAACCGGGCCTCCGCTCTTGGCTGCTTTTTGACTGGCCTCATTTGGCATAGAATGGCCCTCCTGCCTTTCTCTCTTATTCTGCGCTCTTGACTGAAGCGAAATGGGGACGGTGAGAACCGTCCCCATGTGCCGTCACGTGTTTACCGGCCAAAGCCGCCGCCGCAGCCGCCGCCTCCGCCGAAACCGCCGCCGTGGCCTCCACCGCCAAAGCCGCCTCCGCCGAAGCCTCCGCCATGACCGCCGCCAAAGCCGCCTCCGCCGAAGCCGCCTCCGTGACCGCTGCCGAAACCGCCGCCCCGGCTGCTGCCGAAGGAATTACCGCTCCCGGGTCTCGGCCCACTGCGGGGACGGGGACCGGCGCCGGGACGAGGTCCTCCGGGTCCGCCCGGTCCGGGACCAAAGGGCCCTCCGGGACCGCCGGGACCTCCTGGCCCCCTGGGACCGCGGGGCGGACGGCGTCCCATCCGCAGGAACCAGCTGCTCCCTGGCCGGTGCCAGGGGAAGATGGGAACAAACATCACAGTGGGATTGGGCATACCTCCATAACGCCGGCGCCAGGTATCGTAGCGGCTCCGCTCTATGGCGGAGAGGACAATATAGACAACCAGCAGCACCAGAATCAGGGAGACAATACTCCTGGCGCCGGAGCTGTAGCCATAGTCATAACTATAGTCGTAATAATCCTCATAGGCCCCGCCGGAGGTGACCGGCGCGGCGCTGTCGGAGTACCAGTCGGACATGGCGTCAAACAGGTTGAGTACCGCGCCCTCATAGTTTCCGGCGAAAAAGTCGCTGGCCACCGCCTGATCCAGCATACCGGAGCAATCCAGTCCAGGCCAGTTACCGCCTTCCAGGAAATAGGCGTCCTGGCCGCCGATGTCCAGCAGCAGAATCAGGTCGTTGGGGCTCAGCTCCCAGCGCTCTGCCGCCTCCATGGCGTAGTCGTCCATATCCCAGCCACGGGTGGAGGGGACGGCCGCAACAGCGATAATGCTGCCATATGCGCTGTCAAAGGACTGGTTGTAGGAGCGGATCTGATCCTCGGCGGCGTCGGAGAGGACGTCTGCCGAATCGTAGATCCACTCTCCCGGCTTGACCTGGGGTGCAGCCACCGGAGCGGCAAACAGGCTGTAGGCGATACAGCCCACCACTACCAGAGCGGTGATGACCACGGCTACCGGGAATTTTTTTAAGGCTTTCAGTGCAGCTCACCTGCTTTCTACGGTATAGCGAGGGGAAGGCGCTTACCCCCGGAGGGCAAGCAACTTCTGCTTCAGCTCGCCCTCAATGCGGCCCAGCTCAACCTCGGCGGCCTTTCGCTTCTGGGCACCCTCCTGCTGAATAGTGATCACCTCGTCCAGAGAGGCAATCAGCTCCTGATTGGTGTGCTGCAGCGTCTCAATGTCCACAATGGAGCGCTCCGCCTCCCGGGCGGTGGCCACGGTGCCCATATGGAGCATCTCGGCATTCTTGCGCAGCAGCTCGTTGGTCATATCGGTCACAGCGCTCTGGGCGGCAGTGGCCTGGCGGGAGCGCTCCAGACCCAACGCCAGCACCATCTGGCTCTTCCACAGAGGAATCGTGTTGACCAGAGAGGTCTGAATCTTCTCAATCATCACGGTGTCGTTGTTTTGCAGCAGCCGGGTCTGGGGCCCCATCTGGATAGAGACCATCCGGGTCAGTTCTAGGTCGTGAATCTTCTTCTCAAAGCGGTTGACCATGTTGGCATAGTCGTTATAGGCCTGGGCGTCCTCCTGACGGCCGGTCTCCTGGGCCTTGCGCTTGAGAGCCTCCAGTTCGTTCTCCCGGGCATCCTGAAGCTTTTTCTTGCCGGCCAGGATATACATGGTCAGCTCTTTGTAGTACTGCTGGTTCAGCTCATACATCTGATCCAGCATGGCCACGTCCTTCATCAGCTCCACCTGATGCCGTTCCAGAATCTTGGTGACCTGGTCGACATTGGCCTCCGCCTTGGAATACTGGGCCTTCATCTCGTCCACCCGGAGCTTGCTGCGCTGGAAGAAGCCCTTCTTCTTCTGCTCGCCGGGAGCGTTGTTTTTCAGCTGCACCACCAGAGCGCTGAGCGTGTCGCCCACCTCGCCCAGATCCTTGGTGCTCACCTTGTTCAGGGCATTGGTGGAAAAATCAGCCACATTCTTCTGGGCGGCCACGCCGTACTGCAGTACCTGGGTGGAGTCCCGCAGGTCAATCTTCTTGGCGAACTCCTCCACAACCTTTTTCTCTGCATCGTTGAGCAGCTGCTCGTCCAGGTCGACCTTGGGAGCTTCGGGTTTCTGCTCCTCCTCGGGAGACAGGGTCAGGGTGGGAGCAGCAGGCTGCTGGCTGGCGGTTCCCATGGGATCCAGGGTCAAATTAATCTCGCTCATCTTCTCTTTCCTCCATTATCAATCTTCAATGTCTTATCAGGAACGCAATCATATTGGAAGTGGTTACATCATCCCGCTACCGGTCAGCCCTTCCTGGGCCATCATCTGCTCCAACACAGTGATATCGGCGGATACATCCATGGACACATCCTGGAACAGGCTGTCCAGCTGCTTGTCAAAGGCGGTGCAGACGGTATCCAGCATACCGCGGATTTTGGCCTTGGTGGCGGAGATATTTTCACCGCTAACCCCTAAACTGTCCATCCGGTCATATTGGTTGAGCAGCTTAATGGTGGTGGGGAGATAATAGTCCAGAAAGCGCCGGACCAGCGACTTCTTTTCCGGGTGCTCCAAAAGGTAGTCAAAAATCTTGCCGGTGGTCTGCTCAATGTGGTCAATTTGCCTGGAGATCTCCGCATCCTCAATATTGTCGTTGAGCCGGCGGATCTCCGAGATGGCCCGGTCCCGCTCCTTCTTCAGAGCGGCCAGCTCCGGGTCGGAGGGCTCCGGATCGGGGACCTCTTCCTCTACAAACTTGTCCGGGAAGATGGCCCGGCCCACAAAGTAGGCGGCGGCAGAGAAAACTGCCGTTCCCACATAGCCCCAGATGCTGTGGATGCCCATGGCAAAGGCGGAGAAAATCCACACCAGGGCGATGAGATAGACGGGGAAAACTGACCGCTCACGTTTTGTCACTTTCACAAGTACAGGCTCCTTTCCAGCCAAGTGCCCTCATGGTCGCTTCTGCTCTCATTATATCGGCTAGGCGAAACAGCGTCAAGAAAAAGGAAAAGCAGAATATAAAAACTCCTGAATGGGCCGGCCTGTTAGGATTGAGTCTGTTGATGGTTGGCGTAAAGCTGCATCAGGGTGACAGAACTGCTTTTCAGCTGTTCCATGGCGCTCTTCAGCTCGGGCAGTGCCTCAGGCGTCATCTTTTCCGGCTTATGCTTGTGTACCAGCCGCTCCAGACTGGACAAATCGTTTTTGATCTGGTTCCGGTCCTGACGGTTCAGGTCATTTCCGCAGACCCGGAAGGCCTCCTTGGTCTCCATGACCAGCATCTCTGCCTGGTTTCGAATCTCCATGGCATCCTTGCGCTGGCCGTCCGCCTGGGCGTACTGCTGGGCGTCCCGGATGGCCTGCTGGATCTCATCCTCAGAGAGGTTGGAGCTGGAGGAGATGGTAATCTCTTGGGCCCGGCCGGTGCCCAGGTCCCGGGCGCTGACCTTGAGAATGCCGTTGGTGTCCAGGTCAAAGGTGACCTCGATCTGGGGGACGCCTCTGGGGGCTCGCTTGATGCCGGTGAGCTTGAATTTGCCGATGGTCTTGTTGTCCTTGGCCATGGGCCGCTCGCCCTGGAGGACGTGGATCTCCACGTTGGTCTGGAAATTGGAGGCGGTGGTGAAGATCTGAGAGTAGCGCACCGGCAGGGTACTGTTGCGCTCAATCAGCCGGGTGGCCACGCCGCCTACCGTCTCAATAGAGAGGGAGAGGGGGGTCACGTCCAGCAGCAAAATCTCCTGACCAGAGGAAGCGGTGGACATCTCTCCTCCGGGGGAGGCGGAGGGTACATTGCCGCCCAAGGTAGCGCCCTGCACAGCGGCGCCAAGGGCCACGCACTCGTCCGGATTCAGCCCCTTGCTGGGCATCATCCCCACCAGAGAGCGGACATGCTCCTGAACGGCGGGCATTCGGGTTGAGCCGCCCACCAGCAGCACCCGGCCCAACTGGGAGACAGAGAGACCCGCATCATTCAGGGCGGTCTGCACCGGCATGGTGGTGCGCTCCACCAGATCCCGGGTCAGCCGCTCAAAGACCGCCCGGGTGACGGTGAGCTCCATATGCAGCGGGCCGGATTTCGTCTGCGCCAGGAAGGGGAGGTTGACCACGGTCGAGGTAGAAGCGGAGAGCTCCTTTTTCGCCTTTTCCGCCGCCTCACGCACCCGCTGGAGGGCCACCGGATCCTTCGCCAGATTGTACTTGGTCTGTTGCTTGAACTCACTGACCAGGTAGTTGGTCAGCCGCTGGTCAAAATCGTCGCCGCCCAGATGGTTGTCGCCGCAGGTGGCCAGTACCTCAATGACCCCGTCGCCGATCTCAATGATGGAGACATCAAAGGTGCCGCCGCCCAGGTCGTAGACCATGATCTTCTGGCTCTCACCGTGGTCCAGACCATAGGCCAGAGCCGCGGCGGTGGGCTCGTTGATGATCCGGCGGACATTCAGACCGGCAATCCGCCCGGCGTCCTTGGTGGCCTGACGCTGAACGTCGTTGAAGTAAGCGGGGACAGTGATCACCGCATCAGTGACCGGCTGGCCCAGGTAGGCCTCGGCGTCCGCCTTCAACTTGGCCAGAATCATGGCACTGATCTCCTGAGGGGTTCGTTTCCGGCCACCCAGGTCAAGGCGGGCGTCGGTGCCCATCTGCCGTTTAATGGAAGAGACCGTCCCTGCGGCATTGGTTACAGCCTGGCGCTTGGCCAGATCGCCCACCAGCCGTTCGCCGTTCTTGGTGAAGGCGACAACAGAGGGGGTTGTACGGCTGCCTTCAGCGTTGGGAATGATGACCGGTTTTCCTCCCTCAACGACCGCAACACAGCTGTTGGTGGTGCCCAGATCGATTCCGATAATGGAACTCATAGTGAAGTCTCCTTGTGGTTGGATTTTTCGTTACTATAACACAAGGAAATGAAGTTTCTATGAATTTACTGGAGAAATCTACGAAAATGTCAGAGACCAACAGACAGAAAACTAAATTTGTATGAATGTCCCTTGACGCTAGAGACAAAAGAGATTAAAATAAAACAGATTTGTCTGAGAAATACAAAATCAACACAAAATTTTTCCATAGGAATGCACTTGTCTGTCCCTGTCAAACAGAGAGATGCAGGTGCAGGCTGTGCTGAAAACAGCCCGAATATGAAATGGAGGTCAAAACAATCTATGTCAAAGGTGCGCAAAGTAGTTTTGGTGATCCTGACGGTGCTGGCGCTGATGGTGATCGGTGCCTATGCTTTCCTGCAGGCTCAGCTGGGCAAGATCAATCGAGTCACAGCGGGGGAGACTCAGTTTACCACTGAGGATTTTGACGTGGACACCGATGAGCCGGACACGATTACTGACGTGGATTGGGGCAGTGCCAATGGCATTGAGACCCAGACGGGCGTGACCAACATTTTGTTGGTGGGCCAGGATACCCGGGTGACTGGCCAGCGGGCCCGTTCCGACAGCATGATTATTTTCACCATTGACAACAATAATAAGCGGATGGGTATGACTTCCATCATGCGTGACCTGTATGTTCAGATTCCGGACTACAACGGAAAGAGCTACAGTAACAACAAGATCAATGCGGCCTATGCTTTTGGCGGCTTTGAGCTGCTGGACGCTACGATTGAGGCGAATTTCGGCGTCCATATTGACTATAATGTTGAGGTTGACTTTGAGGGCTTCAAGGACATTATCGATACCATCGGCGGCATCGACATTCGCCTCAACGAGGCTGAGGTTGCCTACCTGAGCGGAAACAGCCAGTACAGCAACAAGGGCGACGGCAATTCTTTCTCCGGCCTGAAGGTGGGCATGAATCATCTCAACGGTGAAGAGGCGCTGGCCTATGCCCGGATCCGTTACGTCAAGACGGACACTTCTCACGATGACTTCGGCCGTACTGAGCGTCAGCGTACCGTGATCCAGACGGTGTTCCAGAAGATGAAAAACGAGCCCTGGACCGATCTGCTGGCGGTCTATGATTCTGTTGCCGGCGATCTGACTACGGATATGAATAATGACGAAATTCTCTCCCTGGCGATGACTGCCTACAACCTTGGAGTTACTTCCATCGATGAGTACCGTGTGCCCGAGGACGGTGCCTATTCCGGTGAGAGCGTCCGGGGCATGTCCGTTCTGGTACCCACCAGCTGGGATCTCTGCCGGGCCAACCTCCAGGAGTTTATCTACGGCAAGAGCAGCAATGCGGCTCAGTAAGATAGCAGTGAAATACCTTTAACGATGATCCCCCCGGAGCAGCTAGTCCGCTGTTCCGGGGGGATTGTGTTTTGAACCACAGAGATGGTGTTCGGGGAAAAGGTCACACGGTAAAGGACATGCCCGCCCGAATGGGCTGAATGCGCTCTCCCAGCACGGTTTTGAGCAGTGAAAGCTGTGCCTCTCCGGTGCAGTGCCCGCTGTAGTAGACAGCCGGGTACTGGGCCAGCTGTCGGGCGGCTGCCAACAGTGTCTCCCGTTCCGGCCCCTCCGGATCCAGCTTGAAAAAGTGAAATCCGCCGATGAGCACATCCGGCCGGAACCATTCCATCAGATTGAGCACCCCTTTGTGGGAACACCCGCTGACCAGAATACGCCGCCCATTCTCCTGAATCAACAGATACTGCTCATGCCGGAAATCCTCAGCGATTCGCTGTTCTCCAATACCCAGATATAGGCCATAGGGATCAGCGGGAAAGGGACAGGGCCGATTATTGCAGGAGAACAGCTCCATCGTCTCATCCAGCTTCAGATAGTCGCCTACCGGCACCAGCCGTTGATTCTTTTCCAGAGCTGGGTTCAGGCCGATATACCGTTCCTGCCCGGAGTAATGGGGCTGAAAGGCAAACCGGCTGAGGTAGACCGGGGCGGTCTGGTTGCAGGCGAGAAAGGTCTCCAGACCGCCGCCGTGGTCATAGTGGCCGTGAGAGAGAACAGCCAGATCCACATCGGCCAGCGCCACCCCCATCCTGCGGGCATTGTCCGCAAACCGGCCGGACTGCCCTGCGTCAAACAGCA
The DNA here is from genome assembly GCA_051866795.1 of Candidatus Onthomonas sp. Taxonomy (GTDB): domain Bacteria; phylum Bacillota; class Clostridia; order Oscillospirales; family Oscillospiraceae; genus Onthomonas. The sequence continues at coordinate 21,364 of JBJDXT010000055.1, forward strand.
GCCGGTGCCGGTCTGTCTCCAGATACAGGCTGAGTCCGTGCTCCGCGCAGATGCCTTCCCGGCAGGCGGTATCCTCCATCAACACATGAACCTTCAATGAGATGCCCCCTTTTCTTCTGAAACAAGCTACTTTCATTATATCGGATCATGCGCCCCTGTCAATTCCGGGATTGTTTCGGTTCTGAGGATTGACCGGCCGGAGAAGGAAAAAAGATTCTCCAGCACCTCTTGACAAATTTTCTGAGATCCCGTATTATCAAACGCAGGAAGCGACCGTTTGCTGACGCAGATGTGCAAACCAATTGGGTTTGCGCATCTTTTTTTGTTTTGTGAGAGGAGAAAAAGAAATGAAACAGTCTCAACAGTCCCAGCGCAATAAGATGGGAGTTGTACCGGTTCCCCGGCTGCTGCTCTCCATGGGAGCGCCCATGATGCTCTCCATGATCGTTCAGGCCCTGTATAATGTAGTGGACAGCCTGTTTGTCTCCCATATTCCGGATACCGATCTGATTTTGAATGCTGGAGATAAAGCGGTCAACGCATTGACCCTGGCCTTTCCCATCCAGATGCTGATCATGGCCTTCTGCGTGGGTACCGGTGTGGGCGTCAACGCAGCCCTCTCCCGGAGCCTGGGCATGGGGGACCGCAAGACCGCCAGCCGCATTGCGGGAAACGCCGTCTTTCTCAGCATCTGTTACTACCTGGCCGCCCTGCTCTTTGGCATTTTCGGGACCAGGCCCTATATTCTCAGCCAGACCACAGATCCGGTGGTGGCGGAGTTTGCCGTATCCTATCTGAGCATTGTCACCATCTGTTCCTTTGGCAGCATCTGGTACATGTGCTTTGAAAAGCTGCTTCAGGCCACAGGGCGGACCACAGCCGCCATGATCGGCCAGTTGGTGGGGGCCCTGACCAACCTGATTCTGGATCCCGTCCTCATCTTTGGCTGGCTGGGCCTGCCCGCCATGGGAGTGGCGGGCGCTGCCGCCGCCACTGTGATCGGCCAGTGCGCCAGCTTTGTCACTGTGCTGACACTGCATCTGAAACAGAACACCGAGATTACAAACGCCCTCTCCGGTCTGCGGCCAGACGGAGCGATCATCCGGCGGATCTACTCTGTGGGCGCTCCGGCGATTGTCATGCAGGCTCTGACCTCTGTCATGACCTATGGCATGAACCTGATTCTGGGCGGTATCTCCGCTGCGGCTGTCACCGCTTACGGTGTCTACTACAAGCTGCAGAACTTCATCTTTATGCCCGCCTTTGGCCTGAACAACGCCTCAGTGCCCATCATCTCCTACAATTACGGGGCCAAAAGCCGCATCCGCATCCGATCTGCCATCCGCTCCGGCCTGATCTTCGTCTCGGTGATTATGCTGGCGGGTATCCTGCTGCTCCAGTGCCTGGCCCAGCCCATCGTGGGCTGCTTCGCCGTGTCTGAGGAGTCCGCCCAGTTCTGCGTCACCGCCCTGCACATTATTACCCTGGGATTCCTCTTTGCCGGAGCAAACATTATCCTCCAGGGGGTATGCCAGGCCCTGGGCAACGGGCTGTATTCCCTGGTGATCTCTCTGCTGCGGATGATTGTGGTGCCGCTGCCTCTGGCCGCCCTGCTCTCCGGTCTTCCGGAGGCGGGAACAGTTGTCTGGTGGGCGTTCCCGGCCGCTGAGGCGACAGCATGCGTGGCAGCTGTCATCCTGACCATCCACATCTACCGGAAGCGGGCGGCAGCTCTGGATGACTAACTGATTCAGGATCACAAAAAGCCTCACGGAATACCCTGAAAGTTTCCGTGAGGCTCAATTTATGGGTCGGCCTGCTCCAGACCGGCCCGCTCCCGGCCTTTCTGGCGGGTGAGCAGGACGCCGCTGGTAAAGGCGGTCAGGGGAGCCACCGTACACAGGCCAAAGCTGCCCACCATGGTGTGCAGAATCTCCGAAGCCACATATTTCAGATTGAAAATGGTGACCAGCGGAGTGCCCTGGGCCATAAACACCATCATCAGGGCGAGAAAGCCCCCGGAGTAGGCCAACAGCAGGGTAGTGGTCTGGGTGCCCAGAGCCGCCCGTCCCACCGTCATGCCGGACTTCACCGCCTCCTGCCAGGAGATGGCCGGCTTTTTCTCCACCACCTCGTTGACGGCGGAGGTGATATCCACTGCCAAATCCATAATGGCGCCGGAGGCGCCGATGAAAATGCTGGCCATAAAGATCTGGGTCAGATCCAGATTCTGATACCCGCAGTAGAGCAGGCTCTCAGAGTAGCTCATCACCGCCCCGTGGATTTTGAACTCGGTGGTAAAAAGGATGCCGGTGACACAGGTGACCCCGATGCCCAGGGCGCACCCCGCCACAGCCGAGAGGGTGCGCCGGTCAAAGCCGTAGACCAGGGCCACAATGAACAATGTCAGCAGCAGGATCACCCCCAGGCTGACCCAGATGGGATTGATCCCCTTGAGGCAGCAGGGCACCAGCACCTTCCAGATCATCAGTACCGACAGAACAAAGGAGAGCAGCGCCCGGACGCCGGTCTCTCCGGCAAAGAGAACCAGCAGCCCGCAAAACAGCGCGGCCAGCACCAGCTCGCCGGGAATCCGGTAGTGGTCGATCATGCTGACCGAGAGGATCTCGTCGCCCTGATAGTTGATGCGCACCAGAGCGGTGTCCCCGGGAGAGAAGGTCTTGTCCTGCTCCAGGGAGCCGTTGAGCATATTGATGCCAGTGGCTGTCCGGCCCTTGAACTGACCTTTCTGAATTTCAATCTCACACCGCTGCTCGCCGCTTCTCACCAGGCCGGTGTCAATAAGGGAGGAGTTGTCGCAGGAGAGAACAGTGGCAGGTTCAATGTCGGACTCCCTGTAGACCACCGCCTCTTCAAACCCAGTGGGAATCAAGAGCAGCAGTACAATGAGCAGCAGGCAAAGCAGGACAGGCAGGTGGTAGCGCCAGTGCCGGCGCAGTGATTTCATCATTATAAGCCTCCAATGGAACATGCAGCCGCACCGGACGGGCCGATGCGGCTGCTGCGGGTCAGAAGGGAAGAAGCTTACTGCACGCCCACCAGAGCGGCCAGCTTGTTGTAGATGTCGGTGTTGTCGTAGTAGCCGTTGAACTCGGCGGCGCCCACGCCGTCGGCGAACACTGCCACGGGGAGGCCGGTGTGGCTGTAGGAGGTGAAGCTCACGCCGGACTTGTTGTTCAGAATGTGGGTGATGGTGACCGAGAAGGGGTTGTAGGTGCCGTAGAGGACGTACTGCTCCTGGGTGTAGGCGGAGGCGTCGTAGTCGCTCATGGACAGCTCATAGGCGTCCTTCAGGCGGCCCAGCTCATACTCGGTGAGCACCAGGGGATCGCTCTCGTCGCCCTCCACCTTGAGGCCGAACAGGGTCTCCACGTCCTTCATGGCGTCCTCAAAAGAGGTGCCGTTTTCCTTGTAGGCGTTCACATACTGCTCATCAAACTGGGTGAAGGAGATGGTCTGGTTTTCCAGGTAGGACAGATAGGTGTCGTAGTTGGTGCCGGCAAAGCCGATGGTCAGACCGCCGGTCTCGTGGTCGCCGGTGACCAGAATCAAGGTCTCATCCGGATGCTCCTGGGCGAAGTCCACGGCAACCTGAACGGCGTCGGAGAGCGCCAGCGTGTCCTGAATGGTGGAGGCGGCGTCGTTGGCGTGGCAGGCCCAGTCGATCTTGCCGCCCTCGCACATCATGAAGAAGCCGGTGTCATTGTCCAGCACCTCGATGCCCTTGGCCACATAGTCCGCCAGACCCCAGTTGCCGTCGGCCCGGTCCAGCTCATAGTCCATGGCGCTGGCGTCTGCCAGATGCTCGTCGATGAGGATCACCTTGCTGTCATCGGCGGTGATGGCCTCGGCCTCCGCCTGGGTGGTGGTGACGGTGTAGCCCGCCTCCTGAGCCAGCTCGTACAGGTCGGTCTTGTCCCCGTCGCTACCGGTGGGCTTGAGCAGGCCGCCGCCGGCGAAGTACTCGAAGTTGGAGGCGATCAGCTCCTCGCCGATCTCATAGTAGCTGCTCCGGCTGGCCTGATGGCAGTAGAAGGCGGCGGGGGTGGCATGGTTCAGGTTGACGGAGGAGATAATGCCGATCTGATAGCCCAGCTGGCTGTGCAGCTTCTCGGCGATGGTCTCATAGGCCACCGTGCCGGTCTCATCCATATTAATGGTGCCGGAGTAGGTCTTGTGGCCGGTGGAGATGGAGGTGGCGGTAGAGGCGGAGTCCGGGCAGAAGCTGTTGCTGTCGTAGGTAACAGCGGAGCCGGCGGCCTCAAAGTTCATGAAGGACAGCTCCTTGGGTCCGTCCAGGGTAGCGCCCTGGTTGTCGTCCAGGCTGGGTTCAGCCAGGAGGTAGTCCTCATCGGCCAGAGCGCCCAGATAGTCAGAGGCGGCCTGGAACTGGGGATAGCTCATGCCGTCGCCAATGAACAGGAAGATATACTTGGGGGCGACATTTTCGGTTTCAACGGGCGCTGCCTCTTCCTGGACAGACGCTTCCTGAGCGGGCTCTTCGGCGGCAGGCTCCTCAGCAGGGGTCTCTGCAGTGGGGGACTGGTTGTCTTCTGCCGCAGCCTTAGTGCTGCCGCAGCCGGTGAGCAGGCTGAGCATCATCATCATGGACAGCAAAAGCGCAAGTATCTTTTTCATGTGTACTCTCCTTATCTGATTTGGGATAACCTCCCTACAGGGGGCAAAGGGCGGAGGCTGACGCCTCAGCCGCAATGAAGTATAGCAGGGAAGGGAGAGCGGCAACTACCACGACGGAGTAAAATGTCTGTATCAGAAAGAAAGAATTGTAAACAGGGAGAAAAACAAGGATAAAAGGCGCAGCTTTACAAGAGAAAGCTGCGCCGAAACAGAACATTATCTGAAAAGAATGGTATAGAGCGGAGACCCCTTACCGTGCCAAAGAAAAGAAAGACAGTTTTTATGGAGATGTCTCATCTGTGGTATCCTCTATGGAGACATCCTCCTCTGGCGGCTCCGTCTCCGGGCAGGCAGGATATCCATCCCGGTCCCAGGTGTACTGTTCTTCCATCTGCCGGTCCGAGCGGAGAAATTCCTCCTGACCAAGTCCTGCGGTCACGTCTACATGGTGCCAGATGCCGTCCAGCTCCACCAGATTCCACCAGTGGGGGGAGCCGTCCAGCGTACCCTGTACCATCTGACAGGAAAAGCCTGCCTTGTCACAAAGAAGCTGATAGGCAAGAGCAACCCCTTGGCTGTTTACGGTTCCTCTTACCAGGGCTGCATAGACGCTGGCGGCTCCCTCTGGAGCATAGTCCATCTGATCTGCCAACCGGGAGCAGAGCAGCCAGAGCCCGGTTTCTCCCTGGGCGGGGGCAGGACCCAACAGGGTGGCTGCTGCCGCCGCTGCCTCTTCCGCCTGGCTCTGAAGTGCAGACTGACTCTGACCGTAGGAAAAGGAGAGCTCCACGATTTGCTGGGCACTTTGTCCTTCCTGCGGATAGACGGACACACTGACAGAAGGATATCCCAAGGCATAGGCGGGGTTGGCGTAGTAGGCCTCCTGAAGCAGGGAAAACAGGAGCTCCTTCTGAGCATAAAAACGGCTGGTTTTCAGCACCAGAGTAGGGGCATAGCTGGTGAGAGACTGCTCCATGGTTTCCCGGATGGCGGTGGTACCCACCGCAGTCCGGATTGCGGCCATCTCATCCACCGTGTGCCGGTAGCTGAAGGTAAAGGTGCACTCATAATAGGAGACGATGCGGCTGCAGGACCAGTCGATGTCCAGCAGCGCCCAGGCGCCCAGAGGGTCCTGGGTCAGCACCTCCTGACAGGCCTCCTCCAGATCCTGCTCCACGTCGCCGGAGTACTGATACAGGTGGACGACACCCTCCTCCTCTCCCAGCGTGACAAAGAATTGAACGCTGTTGACCAGGTCGGAGTAGCGCTCCACACGGAGCACCGAGGTGTCCTCCGTGTCCGCAGTCTGAGAGATGTGACGGCTCACCGAGCGATACTCCCGTTCCAGCAGCGAGCTGCAGCCGGTGAGGAGAAAAAGACAGAGTACCAGCAGCAGCGTTAGGCGTTGTTTCCCTTTTCCCACGTTGAGCCTCCTTCCTGTCTTTTGCAAGAGCTTTATTTGTAGTTAGAGTGTAATCTGCTCCTCCCCCCGGTCCTCTGGCCGGAGCAGCGCCCCGGCGATGGGGAGATTTTTCGCCCGGTAGCGGGTCTTACTCTGAATCTGGGTCTCATCCAGAGGCAAAACCCGGTCCAACTGGTATTTCGGTTTGAGGGTCATCACCGCCACGCCCTGGGTGCTGCGGGTGCTCTTGGGCAGCAGGGCAGAGGTGTGGAACACCAGGCACCTGCCCTCGGTGGAGATCACCGCCAGCTCCTGCTCCTCACGGAGCAGGAAGGCGGCCTTGAGGGGGCTCTTGTCGCTGTAAGCGCCGGTGAGCTTTTTCCGCCGTGTCACCGTCTGATACTTGTTCAGCTCCACCCGGGCGGCCTTGCCGTTGGCGAAGAAGAAGAGCAGGCTGCCGGTGTAATCTCCGGGCAGGCAGGCCCAGAGGACGCTCTCTCCCTCATCCATGCCCAGTGCGGTGGGCAAGAAGGTGCCCAGCACGCTGGCCTTGGTGTCGGAAAACTCGGAGAGATAGGTCTTGTAGCACTGCTGCCGGTCGGTAAAGACCATGATCTCGTCCCGGTTGTTGGCCTCCCACTGCAGGAAGGGGCCGTCTCCCTCCTTATATTTCTGCTCACCGGACATGCGGAGGGACTGGGGCGTGATCTTTTTAAAGTAGCCCTCCCGGGACAAAAAGACGTTCACCGGGTAATCGGGAGCCGCTTCCTCCGGCTCCTCTACCTCCTCGGCCACATCATAGAGAATCTCGGTGCGCCGGGGCAGGGCGTATTTCTTCTTCACCGCCTGGAGCTCTGAGGCGATAATCTTCTTCCGCCGGGCGGGGCGGGCCACGATGTCCCGGAGATCCTCAATCTCCTGGGCCAGCTGCTCCACCTCCTGGGTGCGGCGGAGAATGTATTCCTTGTTGATGTTGCGCAGCTTGATCTCGGCCACAAACTCCGCCTGAACCTGGTCGATATTGAAGCCCAACATCAGGTTGGGCACCACATCGGCGTCGGATTCCGTCTCCCGGATGATGCGGATGGCCTTGTCGATGTCCAGCAAAATCTTGGCCAGGCCCTGGAGCAGATGGAGCTTTTCCTCCTTCTTCTTCATGTCGAAGAAGGCCCGCCGCCGGACGCACTCCAGCCGCCAGGCGGTCCACTCCTCCAGAATCTCGCCGACACCCATGACCCGGGGAATACCGGCGATGAGGATATTGAAGTTGCAGGAGGCAGAGTCCTGAAGGGGAGTGGAGCGGAAGAGCTTCTGCATCAGCTTGTCCGGGTCGGTCCCCCGCTTCAGGTCGATGGCCAGCTTGAGGCCGGACAGGTCAGTCTCGTCCCGCATGTCGGCGATCTCCTTGATCTTGCCCGTCTTGATCAGCTCAGCCACCTTGTCCATAATCGCCTCCACCGTGGTGGTGTAGGGGATCTCATAGACCTCGATGATGTTTTCACTCTTGAGATAGCGCCACTTGGCCCGCACCTTGAAAGAGCCCCGGCCAGTGTCATAGATCTGCCGCAGCTCGCTCTCGTTGTAAAGCAGCTGACCGCCGGTGGGGAAGTCCGGAGCCTTGAGAATGGAGAGCAGATCCGCATGGGGGTCCTTCATCCGGGCGATGGCGGCGTCACAGACCTCCCCCAGGTTGAAGCCGCACAGGTTGGAGGCCATGCCCACGGCGATGCCCTGGTTGGCGGAGACCAGCACGTTGGGGAAGGTGGTGGGCAGCAGGGTGGGCTCTTTCATCCGGCCGTCGTAGTTGTCCACAAAGTCCACCGTGTCCTTGTCGATGTCCTTGAAGAATTCGCCGCAGATGGGGTCCAGCCGCACCTCGGTGTAACGGCTGGCGGCAAAGGCCATGTCCCGGGAATAGACCTTGCCGAAGTTGCCCTTGGAGTCCACCGGCGGGTGGAGCAGGGCGCCGTAGCCCCGGGAGAGGCGCACCATGGTCTCATAGATGGCGGCGTCGCCGTGGGGGTTCAGCTTCATGGTGGCGCCCACCACATTGGCGGACTTGGTCCGGGCGCCTCCCAGCAGGTGCATCTGATACATGGTGTATAGCAGCTTTCGGTGGCTGGGCTTGAAGCCGTCAATCTCCGGGATGGCCCGGGAGACGATGACGCTCATGGCGTAAGGCATATAGTTGATTTCCAGCGTCTCGGTGATGGGCTGCTCCAGCACCTCCGGGCGCAGGCCCATGACGTTGGGATTGTCCTTGTGGGAATTGTCTTTGGGTGTTTTCTTTTTTGCCATGGAATTCCTTCCTTATTTGTAAGACAGAATATGATTCGGCAGCCTGCGGTGGTCGACTCCCTCAGTCAGCTTCGCTGACAGCTCCCTCAGAGAGGGAGCCACGGCCTGGTGGAGAACGAAGTGGGGCAAACGCTTGTTGTTTTTGCCAGGCCAAGCCTTCCTCTCAGAGGGAGGTGGCTGCCCGAAGGGCAGACGGAGGGAGCTCGTATAGATTCAGTGTTACGAAATATCCGCCAGCTCCAGATACTTATACCCGTTGTCCGCGATGTGCTCCTTCCGCCCCTGGAGGTTGTCTCCCAGCAGCAGGTCAAAGACCTGGGCGGTGCGCACCACGTCCTCCGGCATCACCTTGATCAGCCGCCGGGTCTCCGGATTCATGGTGGTCAGCCACATCATATCCGGCTCATTCTCGCCCAGACCCTTGGAGCGCTGTACCTCCAGCTTTTTGCCGGCGTTTTCCGCCACAATGTCATTTTTCTCCTTGTCCGAGTAGGCAAACCAGGTCTTTTCCTTCCAGGTGATCTCGTACAGGGGGGACTCGGCGATATACACATAGCCCTGCTCAATAAGCTGGGGGGTGAGCCGGTAGAGCATGGTCAGCACCAGGGTGCGGATCTGAAAGCCGTCCACGTCAGCGTCGGTGCAGATGACCACCTTATTCCAGCGGAAGCTGTTCAGGTCGAAATCCGCCAGATCCTTGTTCTTCGCCTTGGTGTGGGCGGGCAGCTCCACGCCGCAGCCCATGACCTTGACCAGGTCGGTAATAATGTCGCTCTTGAAAATCTTATTATAGTCCGCCTTGAGGCAGTTGAGAATCTTGCCCCGGATGGGCATGATCCCCTGAAACTCCGCATCCCGGCTCAGCTTGACCGCGCCCATAGCCGAGTCGCCCTCCACGATATACAGCTCCCGGCGGCTCACGTCCTTGCTCCGGCAGTCCACAAACTTCTGCACCCGGTTGGAGATGTCGATGCTGCCGGAGAGCTTTTTCTTGATGTTCAGCCGGGCCTTCTCCGCCGTCTCCCGGCTGCGCTTGTTGACCAGCACCTGCCCGGCGATCTTGTCCGCGTCAAATGGATTTTCGATGAAATAGACCTCCAGCTGGCTGCGGAGAAAATCCGTCATGGCGTCCTGGACAAACTTGTTGTTGATCGCCTTTTTCGTCTGGTTCTCATAGGAGGTCTGGGTGGAGAAGTTGTTGGAGACAAAGATGAGGCAGTCCTGAATGTCGTTCCAGGTCACCTTGCTCTCGTTTTTCTGATATTTATTCTGCTTTTTCAGGTAGGCGTCCACCGCCGAGACAAAGGCGGAGCGCATCGCCTTTTCCGGAGAGCCGCCGTACTCCAGCCAGGAGGAGTTGTGGTAGTGCTCCACCAGATTCACCGTGTTGGAGCAGCAGAAAGCCATGCTCAGCCTGACCTTGTACTCCTCCCGATCCGCCCGGTCCCGGCCCTGGCGCTCGGCCTGGAAGAAGACAGGCTGGGTCAGGGAATTTTCCCCGGCAAGCTCCGCCACATAATCCAGAATGCCGTTTTCATACCGGAAATCGGTGGTCTCAAATTTTCCGTTTAACTGATTGCGGAACCGGAATGTGACGCCGGCGTTGATGACTGCCTGGCGCTTCATCATGTCGGTGAAGTACTCTGCCGGGATGTCGATGTCGGTAAAGACCTCCAGGTCCGGTCGCCAGCGGAACCGGGAGCCGGTCTTGTGCTTAGGGCAGTCCTCGCTCTTGAGGCCGCCCACGTTCTCACCCTTCTCAAAATGAAGGGAATAGCGCTTGTTGTCCCGGTGGATGACCGCGTCAAAATACTCCGAGGCATACTGGGTGGCGCAGGAGCCCAGGCCGTTGAGGCCCAGGGAATAGCCGTAGTCGTCCCCGTACTTGCCGCCGGCATACAGCTCGCAGAACACCAGCTCCCAGTTATACCGCCCCTCCTTGGGGTTCCAGTCCACCGGACAGCCCCGGCCGAAGTCCTCCACCTCAATGGAATGGTCGGCGTAGCGGGTGACGATGATCAGATCGCCGTGGCCCTCCTTGGCCTCGTCCACCGCGTTGGAGACGATCTCAAAGACGGCGTGCTCGCAGCCCTCCAGGTTGTCCGAGCCGAAGATGACGCTGGGGCGCTTGCGGACCCGGTCTGCTCCCTTCAGCGAGGAGATGGACTCATTGCCGTATTCCGGTTTCTTCTTGCGTGGTGCCATAGATTTTTCACACTCCATAATAATTCATCTTATTCTAACCTGTGTCCCACCAAATTGTCAAGAAATGGGGCGGAGATGCCGCTGGAGATCGGTTGAACGCCTGCTGAAAGGGCGTTTATTGACAGAAAAAGCGGGAACTGCTATACTGATTTTGACAAAAAACACAAAGGAGGCGAGCGTCAGTGGCAAAACTGGAGCAGATTTTGAACGGCAATTTTGATGAATGGCTGGTTAAGCTGGAAAACGGCATTCTGAAAGGGAGCGTCTCCGCCACTCTGGAGGACACCAGTGACTTCCGAAGCGGTGCGGCCCGGTGCAGCGTCCGTGTTTTTGAACGCTACAGCTACTCCGGCGGTAATCGGGTCAGCCTCAGTGTGACGCTGTTTCAAAACGGGGGACCGATCTATCTCTCCGCCATCACCTCCGGCGGCAGTCAGGCCATGTTCTGGAAGATCAACACCCTGGGGGAGGAGAACTTCCTCTATGAGGTCAAAAATATTCTGAGAGAATAGAAGCCGGACATGACGCCGGGGACTGCACAAAATCCACCAAGCTGCGGCAGGAATTGATTGTAAACCTGTTAAATATGTTCTGTTGACAATTTGAACGGAGAAATGTATACTGACAGAGCAAACAAGGTTTACAACAGGCGGTTCGGAAGGACGCCGAATGAGAGAAAAGGAGACCTGCAGTATGGAATCTTCAAAGCGCTCTGTCTATCCCATGGCGATTACCGCCGTCATGGCGGCTGTGACCTGTGTGGTCAGCCCCTTCAGCATCAACATCGGCCCTATCCCCATCTCCCTGTGCACCCTGGCCCTCTACCTGTCCGTCTACCTGCTGGGCTGGAAGCGGGGTGCGGTGAGCTGCCTGGTCTACATTCTGCTGGGCCTGGTGGGCATGCCGGTGTTTTCCAATTTCTCCGGCGGCCTTGCCAAGGTGGCCGGTCCCACCGGCGGCTACATTGTGGGCTATATTCCCCTGGTCATCATTGCCGGCATCCTGGTGGAGCGGTATGACAACCGGATTGCCCAGTTCCTGGGCATGATTCTGGGCACGGCTGTGCTCTACGCTCTGGGCACTGCCTGGTTCTGCGTCCAGTCCGGCACTCCGCTGGGAGAGGCTATGGGCATGTGCGTGATTCCCTTCATCCCCGGGGATCTGATCAAAATGGTGATCGCCCTGGTGCTGGGCCCCGTGATCCGGGACCGGCTGAAGAAGGCGGGCCTGCTGAGCAGATAATTTCTCAAACAGCACTTCCATTCAGAATTATGACAGGGAACGCCGCCGGCGGGAGAAATCCTTCCGGCGGTGCTCTTTTTTTGCACAGGAAATCGTGCTATACTACAGTCCATGAGTTTTTCTGGAAAGGAAGCGCCGTCTATGAAAACCCTGCTTCACTGCTGCTGCGCCCCCTGCGCCAACCAGTGTATCGACTCTCTCCGCGCCGAGGGCCGGGAGGTGACCGGTTTCTGGTATAATCCCAACATCCACCCGGTCACAGAGTACCGGGCCCGCAGGAATACGCTGGAGGAATACGCCAGGACGGTCGACCTGCCTCTGGTGGTGGTCAACGAGTACGCCCTGCGTCCCTTCGTCCGGGCGGTGGCGGAGGACATCGCCCACCGCTGCGTCAAGTGCTACGAGATGCGCCTGTACCGGGTTGCACAGTATGCCGCCGAAAACGGCTTTGACAGCTTTACCTCCAGTCTGTTCATCAGCCCCTACCAGCAGCACGAGCTGATGCGGGAGGTGGCCCAGCGGGCGGGGGAGGAATACGGGGTGGAGTTTCTCTACCGGGACTTCCGGCCCCTCTTCCGCGCCGGCCAGGATCGGGCCAGAGAGCTGGGCATGTATATGCAGAAATACTGCGGCTGTATCTTCTCCGAGGAGGAGCGGTACATCAAACCGAAAAAATTGATTCCGTAAGCGCAGCGCCCGCTGTCCCCGAAGGGACGGCGGGCATTTTGCCGGAACCGGAGGGATTCAAGAATTCTTAAGTTGACGCAGGAGAAAAACTACCTTATGCTATAAAATGTAGGATTATATGCCGGGAAATGAAGGAGTAAATCAGATGGACGAACGAAAGACTGCCGCCGAGATTGTGGCGGAAGTGAAAAAAGTGGTGGTGGGCAAAGACGCGGTGCTGGCCAAAATGCTGCTGGCCATCCTGGCCCGGGGCCATGTGCTGCTGGAGGACGTCCCCGGCGTGGGCAAAACCACTATGGCTCTGGCCTTTTCCCGGGCGCTGGACTTGGGCTATAACCGGGTGCAGTTTACTCCGGACGTGATGCCCTCCGATCTGACCGGCTTCACCTTATATAATCGGGAGGCTAACCGGATGGAGTACCGTCCCGGCGCCCTCATGTGCAACCTCTTCTTGGCTGACGAGCTGAATCGGGCCAACAGCCGCACCCAGTCCGCCCTGCTGGAGGCCATGGAGGAGGGACAGGTGACGGTGGACGGCAGAACCCATCCTGTTCCTCAGCCCTTTCTGGTCATCGCCACCCAGAATCCCACCGGTGTGGCCGGAACACAGCCATTGCCCGACTCCCAGATGGATCGGTTCATGATCCGCCTCACCATCGGCTACCCAAGGCCGGAGGACGAGCTGGAGATGGTGCGCCGCCGCCAGAACCGGAGCTTGCTGGAGCAGGTGCGCCGGGTGGTGGACCGCCAGGGCCTGGAGCGGCTGCGGGAGTCGGTGGATCAGATCTATATCGGCGACCCGGTACTGGAATACATCGTCCGGCTCACCGCCGCCACCCGGAAAAACAGCAAGGTGCTCCAGGGGGCCAGTCCCCGGGCCACCCTGGCGCTGGCCTCCGCCGGCCGGGCGCTTGCCCTGATGCGGGGGCGGGACTATGTTCTGCCCGAGGATATTCAGTCGGTCTATACCGATGTGGTAGCTCACCGGCTCATCCTGACTCCTTCGGCCCAGGCGAAGGACCGGGACGGCGCCGCCCTGTGCGGAGAGGTACTCCACCAGGTAAACCCGCCCCGACTGCGTTGAAGCCATGGCAATTCGCTGGCTGATCTATTTGTTGGCGCTGGGAGTTTCCCTCTGGTGCCAGATTTCCTATACCGGCTACCTGGTGCACCTGGTTTTTCTGGTACTTCTGCTGCTACCGGTGCTGTCTCTGACTCTGAGCCTGCCTGTGATGCTGCCCCTCCGGGTGGAGCTGGAGACAGAGGAGAAGGCAGTGACCCGGGGAGAGGAGATCTCCTTCCGCTGCCGGGTGCGCAATCCCGCCGGTCTGCCTTTTTCCAGACTCCGGGTTACCCTGATCTGGGAGGACTGCCAGGCTCCGGAGAAAAAGCCCCGCCGCATCCGGCTGGAGGGCTGGGGCAGTACCGGACTGGAGCCTGCGGAGGAGCCACTGACCCAACTCCATTGCGGTCTGGCGCGGCTCTCTGTCCGGCGGGTGCAGGTTTGGGATGCCCTGGGGCTGTTTGTCCTCTCCCGACCCTGCCCGTCTCCGGTGGAGGTGCTGATCTGCCCCGGCGGGACGGAGGCGGATCCCTTCCGAAACTGGGAGGAGCTTCCCAGTACCGCCCAGCCGCTCCAGCCCGCCCTGGGAAGCTGGGGAGAGGACTACGATCTGCGCGCCTACCGGCCGGGAGACCCCATGCGCAGCGTCCATTGGAAGCTGTCCTCCAAGCAGGACGATCTGGTGGTGCGGGAACCGCTGGCCCGCCGCAAGCCAGTTCTGCTGCTCACCTTTGACCATTTCGGCAGCCGCAGCGATCTGGATACCCGGCTGGCGCTGCTGCAAAAGGCCAGTTGCCAACTGCTGGAGCAGAGGCGGCCTCACATCATCCGCTGGCTCCAGCCGGAAACCGGCGCCCTGCGCAGCTATGAGATCGCCTCCCGGCGGGACTGGCTCACCTGCCGCGCAGCCGTCCTCCGGGATCCCATGCCGCTCACCGGCCCCTCCATCCGGGAGACAGGGCTGAGCTGCACTGGCCTGGAGGGCCCGGTGACCCAAATCCATCTGGAGGATGGGGAGGTGGAGCCGTCGTGAGAAAAAATCGTTCCAACCGTCTGCTCCCCCTACTGGCAGATGGCCTCACCCTGATTTTGCTGTTGATGGGGAGCCTGCTGAGCATTCAGGCGGGCTACGGCCTGCCCATCTCGGTTGGAGTTCTGCTGTTTCTTGGCTGTGGCCTGGCTCTGGGAGTGCTGCTGCTCTTCCGTCTGACCCGGTTCCGGACGCTGGCGGTGGTGCTGGTGCTGGCGGCCTGGGGCTGCTGGCTCTGGCAGGGGTGGGAGATCTTCGTCCAGGGCGCTCTTGCCCTGCTGAACACGATTTTAGCACAGATGGGGCTCACCGCCGCACCATCTGAGATGGCAGACATGTCCTCCATGGTGCTGGCGCTGCTGACTGTGTCGGTTCCATGGGGTCTGCTGACCGGATGGAGTCTGCTTCGGGCCCGTTCTGCCGGATTGACGTTGCTGATGACCTGGCTGCCTTTGATCCCTGCCTTCTGTGCGGACGGCGGGGTCAGCTGGACTGCGCTGTTGATGATGGGCGGGGCCAGCCTCTCCTGCCTGCTCTCCGCCCGTCCGGCGGGAGAGGAGGCGGGAGCCGCCGGAGCCCGCTGGCGGCTGCTGACCCTGGGGGTGTCCGCCCTGCTGCTGTTGGGATTGACTTGGCTGAGTCCAGAGGAGCAGTATATCTATCCCGAATGGGCGGACAACATCCGGATCTGGTTCAGCGGACAGACAGAAAATCTCCCCGCCCTACGGCCCGGAGAGGACGGGCTTTTCCAGTCCGCTGCATCTCCCACGCTTTCCGAAACGGTGGACTTGACCCGGGACGGGAGCCCTGCGTTCACCGGGGCCTCAGTGCTCCGGGTGGAGAGCAGCTGGTCCGGCACCCTTTACCTCCGGGGCTATTCCCTAGGAGAATATACCGGCACAAGCTGGGAGCCGGTGCCGGAAGAGGCCTATGACCGGTCTATGCCCCAGACCGGCCCTACGGGAGAGAGCACATGGCCGGAACTGCTGGAACAGTGGCCTGCTGCCCTATATCCCGCCGCAGCCCAGGAAAACGGTATGGAGACGATCACCGTGGTAGATCTGGGGGTCCCATCGGACTGGGTCTATACCCCCTATCAGGTGACCGGCTGCTCCGGTCTGGAGCCGGTTCTGGACAGTGCCCTCTCCCGGAGCGACGGCCTGTGGAAGCACAGCTTCTCTTTCCGCCCGCCTGCTCTGACTGACTTGGACAGCACAGGGCGAACGGCAGATGCAGAGAGCCTTTACGAGCAGTTTGTCCGGGAGAACTATCTTCAGCTCCCGGATGGCATGGCGGAAGATCTGGCTCCCTATGTGGAGCAGGCCCGGACTCTACCTGTTTCCGTAGAGGGGGACATCGACCTGGAGCACACCGAGGCAGTCGTGGCTGCCCGCCAGGTGGCCCGTCTGCTGGATGAATTGGCAGAGTACGACTTGGATACGATGGCGCCCCCGGAGGGGGAGGAGTTCACCCTTTGGTTTCTGGAAGAGAGCAATCAGGGCTACTGTATGCACTTCGCCACGGCAGGCACCCTGCTGCTGCGGACCATGGGCATCCCCGCCCGCTATACGGCCGGTTACGCCCTGCCGGTGACGGCGGGAGAGACCACTGATGTGCCGGACTCCGCCGCCCACGCCTGGGTGGAGATCTACCTCTCCGGCTACGGCTGGTATCCGGTGGAGATGACCCCCGGCGGCGGTACCGATCTGCCTGCGGAAAATCTCCGGCAGAGCCAGCAGCCGGAGGAGAATGACCAGACGGAGCAGGAGCTGGAAGAGCCGGAGTCCCCGGAGCAGCTGGAGGAGCCGTCCTCGGAATCCACTGAACCGGCAGCGCAGACGCAGCCAGGGACCGCTCCGGAGGCCCTGGCCCAGGCTGAGGCTTCAGAAAACAGCCTCTTTGCAGAGATTTTGTCCGTTCTGGCCAAAGTGCTGCGGGTGGGATTCTGTCTGGCCGGGCTGATTGCCGCCCTTCTTGGTGGACGGTGGCTGTGGCTCCGGCACTGGGAAAAATCCGTGAGCCAGCCGGACACCAACCGGGCGGTGCTGGAGATCTATGACCGGTTCCAGGCACTGAAGCGCTGGGGCGGCACAATCCCGGAGGAGATGACGGCGCTGGCCCAGAAGGCCCGGTTCAGCCAGCATAAGCTGACCGAGGGGGAGCGCCGGGAGGCCAGAGGCCTGCTCATGCGGGAGTTGCGGCGGGTCTGGAAATCTCTCCCGGCCTGGAAGCGGCTGCTCTTCCGGATTGTCTGGGACCGCTGACGCGAAAAAATCCCCGCAGGGGAGAGGAGATGTTCCTCCCTCTGCGGGGATCTCTGATTTTTCCCGGGAAATTACTTATTTGCCGCTCTGCCCCTTGAGCCAGCGGATGGCGCACCAGGCGTAGAGCGCCGCCCCCAGAGGCAGCACCTCCTCGTTAAAGACCACACACTCATTGTGCATAGGCTTGCCGAAGGCGGGATTTTCCTGGGCGGTTCCGGCCCCCAGCAGCAGATAGCCGCAGGGGATCTCATAGGTGTAGGAGGCGAAATCCTCCGAGCCCATGCCGCCCTGGGAAAAGACCACCACCTGTCGGTCACCGCAGAGCTCCCGGCTGTAGCCCGCCAGCTCTTCCACCAGGTCGCCGTCATTGTTCAGGGGCGGGGCGGAGGCGATCTCCACCACCTCGGCGTCTCCCCGAAACAGTCGGGCGGTGCCCACCGAGATCTCCCGGATGCGGTCCATGATGTGGGCGGAGAGGTCCCGATCCATGGTGCGGATGGTGCCCTCCAGCACCACCTGCTGTGGGATGATGTTGGGGGCTTCGCCACCCTGGAATTTGCCGATGGTTACCACCGCCGGCTGCCGGGCCTCGATCTCCCGGGCGGGGATCTCCTGGAGGGCCAGGTAGATATGGGCGGCGATGTTGATGGGGTCGACGCCGGTCTCCGGCATAGCCCCGTGGCAGCCGGTACCCTTGACAGTGATCCGGAACAGGGTGCAGCCCGCCATGCAAACCCCTTTGCCGCACAGCACCAGTCCGGAGGGAGTACCAGAGTTTACATGCAGAGCCATGGCGGCATTGACTTCAGGATTGTGGAGCACACCGGCGGCCAGCATGGCCTTGGCGCCGGTGAAGCCCTCCTCGTCCGGCTGAAACACCAGCTTGACCGTGCCGTCAAGCTCCTCCCGGTGCTCCATCAGCAGCTTTGCCGCCCCCAGCAGCATGGAGGCGTGCATGTCGTGGCCGCAGGCGTGCATGCTGCCGTTCTGAGCGGCAAAGGGGAGCCCGGATTTCTCCTGAATGGCCAGAGCGTCCATGTCCGCCCGGAGCAGAAAGACCTTGTCCGAGGTCCCGTTCCGGATGGTGGCCACGATGCCTCCGCTCTCACCCAGCTCCTCCGGCTGATAGCCGAAGGACTTCAGCTTGTCCATAACGTAGGCCTTGGTCCAGGGCAGCTTTGGCCCCACCTCCGGGTGGCTGTGCAGGTCGTGGCGGATATCGGAGATCTCACCGGCAAGCTTGCGGGCGGATTCCAACAGTTCGTTCATAAAGACACCTCTTTAAAATAATGTCTACTGAATAAACCGCACAGCGGTTTATTCGCGCGGCGAATACCGCGCAATTCTATGCAAGAGGCTGTAAACAGCCTCTTGCATAGAATTCAGCCATTGTTATAATGCGTATTTCCATGGAAGCATTTCAATGCTTCCATGGAACGTGCAAGGATTTTGGGCTAAATGGCCCAAAATCCTTGCACTGGAACAAAGCCAATGAGCCTTGAAAGACTTGGCTTTCAAGGCTTTCGGCTTTGTTCAGTACGCATTAAAATAAAAGGACGGGCGGGAAAAGAAAAAGCCCTTTGGTTCATCCTTTCCCGATCCTGGGGTTGACATTCTGAAAAAATCCGGCTATGGCGGCTCAGATAAAACCCGCCAGCGATGCCAGACCGCTGTAAGGCAGCTCAATGGGCTGCCCGTTCAGCGCCGCCTGGGTCAGCCTGTCCCCCTCGTAGACCAGCTTGAGGGAGAAGAAGGGGGCCTCCGCCTCCAGCAGGTCAAGAAAGATGTGATCCCCTACCCACAGCTGAAGGGAGCGGAGGGCCTTTTTGTCCAGCCACTCCAGCACTCCCTCATTGCAGGGGCCAATCTCTCCGGAAAAGGCGTCGGCGGTGTACAGGTGCATATACTCCCCCTCCCACCGGTCGGAGACAAAGGTGACCAGCCCTCGGTAGCGCCAGCGGGTGAGGGTGAGGCCGGTCTCCTCCCGGCACTCCCGGAGCAGGCACTCCTCCGGGCTCTCGTCCTCCTCGCATTTGCCGCCCACGCCGATCCACTTGTCCTGATTCAGGTCGTTTTTCTTTTTGATCCGGTGGAGCATCAGGTACTGACTGCCCCGCTGGATGTAGCAGAGGGTGGTATTTTTCATGGTATCATCTTCCTTTCGCCTGTTCCGGCCCCTCCCACTGGGAGAGGACAGCCAGAAAGGCATTGCCGTATCGCTGGGCTTTTACATTGCCGACTCCTTTGACCTCCAGAAATTCCTCCCGGGTGCGGGGCACCCGGCGGCACATATCCTGCAAGGTGGCGTCGGAGAAAATCATAAAGGCAGGTACACCCGCCTGCTTGGCGAGAGAACTGCGCACCTCCTTCAGCTTGACCAGCAGACTGCTGTCCGCCTCGCTCTGGGGAAGGGCGGCCAGGCGCTTTTGGCGCTTGGGCAGGGGCTTAATCCATAGCCGGGCGGAGCCGGTCATCAGGGCTGGAGCCCGCTCGGTGAGCTCCAGCACCGGCCGCTGCCCCTCGGTCTGCCGGACAAAGCCCTGATCCAGCAGGGCGATAGACACCTGCCGTAGCTTGTTTAGAGGCTGGCCGGACAGACTGCCAAAGCAGTCCAGCCGCCGGGGCCGGAGCCACTCCAGGGCAGGGTCGTCCACACCCCGGAGGATCTTGATGATGGACTCCACTCCAAAGGCCCGGTTCTCCCGGGCCAGCAGGGCGATGCAGAGGATAAACTGCTTGCCCAGGGCGGTGGCGTCCTCCGGAGGCTGGCCGCTGAGGCAGTCGGAGCAGTTTCCACAGCGTTCGGGAGCCCGCTCTCCGAAATAGCCCAGCAGCTTTTTGCGCAGGCAGCCCGGGGCGGTGCAGTAGCTGCTCATCTGCCGCAGCCGCTTGAGATCCTGCTTTTTCAGCGCTTCCGCCTGCTCCGGAGTCAGGGCGGGGTCCTCTCCCTCGCTCTGCTCGATAAAATAGCGGTTGGTGGCGATGTCCTTCTGCTGAAACAGCAGGATGCACTGGGCGGGGCTGCCGTCCCGGCCAGCCCGGCCCGCCTCCTGATAATAGCTCTCGGGGTTACCCGGCATGCCGCAGTGGATGACAAAGCTGACGTTGGACTTGTCAATGCCCATGCCGAAGGCGTTGGTAGCCACCATAATCTGCTTTCGGTCGTAGAGAAAGTCCTCCTGATTCTCCTGCCGCTCTTGGACGGAGAGGCCAGCGTGATACCGGGTGGCGGAAAAGCCCTTCTCCTGGAGCAGCTCACACAGGGACTCCACATTTTTTCGGGTCAGACAGTAGATAATGCCCGACCGGTCGGGGAACCGGGCCAGAGTGTCCAGCACCGCCTGGTTCCGGTTGGAGGGCTGCTGCACTTCAAAATACAGATTAGGCCGGTCAAAGCCGGTGACGAAGGTCTGTGGATTTTGCAGCCCCAGGGACCGGACGATATCCTGCCGCACCGTCTGAGTGGCGGTGGCGGTAAAGGCGGTGACCACCGGCCGATGGGGAAGGGAGGCGAGAAAGTTCTGAATCTCCAGATAGCTGGGCCGGAAGTCATGGCCCCACTGGGAGATGCAGTGGGCCTCGTCCACCGTCACCAGCGAGATGGGGGCGTTCTGGGCAAACCGCCGGAAGGCGGGGAGAGCCAGCCGCTCCGGAGCCACATAGATGATCTGGTAGGCCCCCTGAGCCGCCCGCTCCAGGGCCAGCTGCTGCTGCCGGGGGGTGAGGGTGCTGTTGAGCCAGGCTGCCCGCACTCCCGCCTGGAGCAGGGCCTTCACCTGATCCTGCATCAGGGAGATCAGCGGGGAGATCACCAGGGTAATCCCCTCCAGCAGCAGGGCGGGGAGCTGATAGCAGACGGATTTGCCCGCACCGGTGGGCATCACCGCCAGCACATCCCGACCGTCCAGAATGGTTTGTACAATCTGTTCCTGCTGGGGCCGGAACCGGTCGTAGCCAAAATAGTTTTTGAGGGCCTGGCTGAGCTCCTGTCCCATGATCCAATCTCCTGATTTCTCATTTTGTTCCCGTTCATGATAATGTGTACTGAGCAAAGCCGCAAGCCTTGAAAGCCAAGGCTTTCAAGGCACTTTGGCTTTGCTCAAGTGCAGGAATTCTGGGCTTAACAGCCCAAAATCCCTGCACGTTCCCTGGAAGCATTACAATGCTTCCAGGGAAGTACGCATTGTAACAATGGCTGAATTCTATGCAAGGGGCTGTTCTCAGCCCCTTGCATAGAATTGCGCGGCGTTCGCCGCGCGAATCAACCGCTGTGCGGTTGATTCAGTAGACATTATGATAGCGCAAACGGACAAAATTTGCAACTGCGGGCATGGGACAATCCGTGTCTGGCATATGCTCCCGGAAAGGAGGGAATGCTGTGATGGAGAGCAATCTGGGAGAACTGCGGTACAAAGAGGTGATCTCGGTCACTGACGGCACCCGGTACGGCTATGTGGGGGACCTGACCTTTGATCTGGACACCGGCCAGATCCGCTCCCTGGTGGTGCCCAGCCAGGGACGGTATTTCTTCGGCCTCTTCGGCAGGCGGGAGACCCGTCTGGTCTCCTGGGAACAGGTCAAGCGCTTTGGGCCGGACATTATTCTGGTGGAGGGAGAGCCGGGCTATCAGCAGAAAAGCCGGCCCAGGAAGTGGACAGAATAGCCGGTTTCCCGGAAAATAGAGAGAAAAAATGAAAAAAAGGCTTGCATTGCCCGGGAAGATATAGTATAGTATTTCAGGATTACGCACACCAGGGGGACTTCATGCCCGGTGCCGGACTGTTCCGGTGGGTCTGAGGGATGAACCAGGTGGAGGTAACAACATTTTTTAGGAGGAATTTATCCATGGCAGTCGTATCTATGAAACAGCTCCTGGAGGCCGGCGTTCACTTCGGCCACCAGACCCGTCGGTGGAACCCCAAGATGGCCGCTTACATTTACACTGAGCGGAACGGCATCTATATCATCGACCTGCAGAAGACCGTGAAGAAGCTGGAGGAGGCCTACTCCTTCGTGAAGGATGTCGCCGCTGAGGGCAAGAGCATCCTCTTCGTGGGCACCAAGAAGCAGGCTCAGGACGCCATCCGTGAGGAGTCTGCCCGCTGCGGTATGTACTATGTGAACTCCCGGTGGCTGGGCGGCATGCTGACCAACTTCAAGACCATGCGGACCCGCGTGGAGCGCATGAACCAGCTCAAGAAGATGCAGGAGGACGGCACCTTCGACATGCTGCCCAAGAAGGAAGTCATCAAGCTGCTGCACGAGATGGCCAAGCTGGAGAAGTACCTGGGCGGCGTCAAGGAGATGAAGCAGCTCCCCGGCGCTATCTTCGTGGTGGATCCCCGCAAGGAGCACAACGCCATCTCCGAGGCCCGCAAGCTGGGCATCCCCGTGGTCGCCATTGTGGACACCAACTGCGATCCCGACGAGGCTGACTATCCCATCCCCGGCAACGATGACGCCATCCGCGCCATTCGTCTGATCTCCGGCGTGATGGCCAACGCCGTCATCGAGGGCAAGCAGGGCGACGACGCTGCCGAAGAGGCAGAGGCCGCTGAGTAACAACGATTTTCGGAAGATACAGGAGGTAAATTACCATGGCTGCTATTAGCGCACAGCTGGTCAAGGAGCTCCGCGAGCTGACCGGCGTAGGCATGATGAACTGCAAGCAGGCTCTGGCCGCCTGCGATGGCGACAAGGATAAGGCCATCGACTGGCTGCGTGAGAAGGGCCTGGCTGCCCAGACCAAGAAGGCCGGCAAGGTGGCCGCCGAGGGCGTTTCCTGCGCTCTGGTGGACGACAACGGCGTGGGCGTCGTGCTGGAGGTCAACTCCCAGACCGACTTCGTGGCCAAGAACGCCACCTTCCAGGAGTTTGTCAAGGACGTGGCTCTGACCGTTGCCAAGGCCAACCCCGCCGACGTGGAGGCCCTGAAGGCTGCCACCTATCCCGGCACCGACCGCACTGTGGACGCCGTCACCGCCGACAAGGTGCTGGCCATCGGTGAGAACATCCAGATCCGCCGCTTTGTCCGCTATGAGGGCGGCGTCAACGTCCCCTATATTCACATGAACGGCAAGATCGGCGTGCTGGTCAACCTGAAGGTTGAGGGCATCGAGGACACCGCCGCTGTCATCGAGCTGGGTAAGGATCTGGCCATGCAGATTGCCGCTATGAGCCCCTCCTATGTCTCTTCCGCCGAGGTCCCTGCCGCGGAAGTGGAGAAGGAGAAGGCTCTGCAGCTGGCCAAGGCTCTGGAAGAGGGCGCTGCCAACACCAAGATCCCCGAGGCCAAGCGTCAGATGATCGCCGAGAACAAGGTCAAGGGCCGCATGAACAACTACTTCGCCGAGGTCTGCCTGCTCAACCAGGCTTTCGTCAAGGAGAACAAGACTACTGTCGAGCAGCACGTCAAGGCTGTTGCCAAGCAGCTGGGCGGCAAGATCGAGGTCGTCAAGTTCACCCGCTTTGTCACCGGCGAAGGTATTGAAAAGAAGGAAGAGGATTTCGCTTCCGAAGTCGCTTCCATGATGAAGTAATTCATTTCGATTGATTTGATTAGAAAACTCCCGACTCATTTGAGCCGGGAGTTTTTGCGTCAGCCGTTCACAGCTTAGCATCATACATAGCGGGATTGCTGATGAGCGTTCCGCCCTCGTCAAAACGAGAGCCGTGACAGGGACAGTCCCAGCTGTGCTCCGCCTTGTTCCACCGCAGGGCGCAGCCCATATGGGGACAGCGTTTTGTGGAAAAGGAGAGCAGGTTGGCCGTGGCCTCAAAAGCGTTAACGGCCAGCTGTGGCCGGAGCATACTCCGGTCCGGGCGGAAGGCGGAGGCATATTCGTTCTCTCTTTCCAGTACCAGATCAGTCAGCAGACTGGCTGCCGCCATGGCCGAGGTCATCCCCCACTTGTTGAAGCCAGAGGCCACATAGAGCTGGGGGGTGTGCCGCCCGTACCGGCCGATATAGGGAATCTCGTCCAGACTCATGCAGTCCTGGGTCGCCCAGCGGCAGACCTCCCGGGCGGCGGGGTAGTGGGTGTGGGCGAAGGTGGAGAGTACCTCCCAGTTCCCGCCCTGCCCCCCGGTACGGTGACTTCCGCCTCCCAGCAGAAGCAGATCATCAGCATTACGGAAGGACAGGCCTTTGCTGTCGTCGTCCACATACATCCCGCCCAGGTCAACGGCGTTTTCCAGGGCCAGCACATAGGAGCGGTGCTGATAGAGCTTGAGAAAATAAGCCCCATGCCGGTTGAGGAAGGGAAAATGGGTAGCCACAATGATCTGCTCCGCTGAAATCCGGCCTTGGGGCGTGACCGCCTCTTTGCCCCCTAACCGGAGTACCGGGGTGTGCTCATAGATTCTCAGTCCTTTGGCGAGTTGGGAGAGAAATTTCAGTGGGTGGAACTGAGCCTGTCCGGGAAACCGCACCGCTCCCGCCGTGGGAAAGGGGAGGGGCAGCTCCGAGGCGAAGGAGGCCTCATAGCCCAACCGGTCCAGCGCCCGCAGCTCCTCGTCGATCGCCTTTCTGTCCTGGAGCGTATAGACATAGGAATCTTTTGAGACAAAGTCACAGTCCATCTTCCGGCACAGGCTGCGGTAGCGCTCCACCGCCTCCAGATTGGCGGACAGGATCAGCTTGGCCCGCTCCGGCCCGAACCGGTCCAGCAGCTTGTGGTAGACCAGCCGGTGCTGGGCGGTGATTTTGGCCGTGGTGTTTCCGGTTACCCCGCTGCACAGGGTGTCGGCCTCCGCCAACAGACAGTCCACCCCTGCCTGGGTGAGAAAATAGGCGCAGAGCAGGCCGGTAATGCCTCCTCCGATGACCAGTACATCCGTCTTGACGTCCCCCTTCAGGGCAGAGAAGGCGGGAAAAGAAATCTGCTTCCACCAGATGGATTCCATTGTAATTTCCTCCTATTTTTTGTATGCTCACATCAGCGCAGCACTGCCATGACGGCAGACAGAGCAATCGGCCCCAGGATTAGTCCAGGCAATCCAAATAATTGCAGTCCGCCATAGATCACCAGCAAAGTCACCAGGGGAGAGGCTCCCGCCTGTTTGCCGATGAACCGGGGCTCCAGTACGGAGCGGCAAAGTGTGGCGATTGCCCAGAGGACAAACAGCCCCAGAGCCAGCCCTCCATCCCCTCGGAACCAGGCCAGCAGCGCCCAGGGAACTAGCAGAATTCCGGAGCCAAAAAAGGGAAGGGCGTCTGCCAAAGCGATGACCAGGGCGGCAGTCCAGGCCCCGGGCACCCGGAGCAGATACAGCCCCGCCAGCAGAATGAGAAAGGTGATGCCCATCAGCCGGCCCTGGGCCCGCAGCCAGCCCAGCGCCCCCTGCTTCAGCTTGTCCAGCAGTCCCAGGGCCGTAGGGAGCCAGTTCTGAGGCAGCAGACGTTTCAGTCCTGTGCTGACCCGGGGCCAGTCGGCGGCGGCATAAAAGCTGGCCAGCAGAAATACGCCCAGGGAGAAGAGAAAGCCAGGCAGCTCCCCAGCCCAGTCCGCAGCTGCCTGCGTCAGAGCGGAGGTGATCTCGCCGGTGAGGGCGCTGCCCCGGGTCTGAAGCTGCTCCAGCAGCCAGCTGGCGCCTCCCTGTAAGAAGGAGGGCAGCCGGCCAGTTACCCGCTCCAATCGCTCCCAAAGGCTGCCCGCCCCGGAAAGCCCTGCCAGGGCAGCGGGAACGTCCTGCCAGAGCTTGACTGCCAGCAGGGTCAGGCCGCACAGCAGTAGCAGCCCTGCCAGCGTCATAATGACCAGCGCCGCCAGCCACCGGGGGAAATGGCTCTCCAGCCGGGATACGGGTCTGCGCAGCGCCGCCGCTGTCAGCAGAGCCAAGGCGAAGGGCAGCAGGCAGCTGCGCAGCCTGGCACTGAGCAAAAGGGCCAGCGTCAACAGGGTACAGCTCACGGCTTTGGCAAAGTCCAACATACTGTTCATGGCAGAATTTCCCCCTTTTTGTCAAAACCGCAAAAAAAGGAAAAGCGGATTGCAAACACTTTTGCGGTATGCTATCATATGTAATGCGTTCGTTGAGTGACCGCCGTAGGCGGACAAATGTAGCTGGGGGGAGGGAGACGGATGTCCAGCACACCCAAGTATTTCATTGTAGAGGCCCAGGCTCTGCCGGAGATCTACCTGAAGGTAGCGCGTGCCAAGCAGGCACTGGAGCTGCGGGAGGCGGCTACGGTCAATGAGGCCACCAAGCTGGTGGGTATCAGCCGCAGTGCCTTTTATAAATATAAGGATGCGGTCCGCCCCTTTAATGATATGATTAACGGACATATCGTCACCTTCCAGGCGCTGCTCCGGGATGAGCCCGGCGTTCTGTCCGCCATACTGAATATCTTTGCCGCATCCGGGGCAAATATTCTCACGATTAACCAGTCGATTCCCACCGATGGAGTTGCGGCGGTGACCATCGGAGCGGAGACCTCCGGGATGCACAGCACACTGGAGGAACTGACCCGGGCCCTCGGCGGGCAGAACGGCGTTGTAAAATTGGAAATTCTGGCAGGCTGAGCCTGCAGCAGCGGAAAAGGAGTGTAGGATATGGTCAACGTAGCAATTCTGGGCTTCGGAACGGTTGGTTCCGGTGTGGCTGAGGTCATCCATAAGAATGGCCAGCACATCTCTGAGCGGGTGTCCAATCAGATTGCCCTGAAGTACATTCTGGATGTCCGGGATTTCCCCGACAGCATCTTTGCCGACAAGGTCATCCACGATTTCTCCATCATTGAGAATGACCCCACCATCGGCGTGGTGGTGGAGACCATCGGCGGCGCCACCATCGCTCTGGATTATACCCGCCGTGCTCTGGCCGCCGGCAAGAGTGTGGTCACCTCCAATAAAGAGCTGGTGGCCACCCATGGCTACGAGCTGATGCAGCTGGCCAGGGAGAAGAACGTCTCCTATCTGTTTGAGGCCAGTGTGGGCGGCGGTATCCCCATCCTCAAGCCCATCCGTACCTGTCTGGCTGCCAACGAGCTCAGCGAGATCACCGGCATCCTCAACGGCACCACCAACTATATTCTCACCCGGATGATCCGGGCGGGCCTGTCCTTTGAGGACGCCCTGAAGGAGGCCCAGGCCAACGGCTATGCCGAGCGTAACCCGGCCGCCGACATCGAGGGCCATGACGCCTGCCGCAAGATCTGCATCCTGGCCTCTCTGGCTTTTGGCCGCCAGATCTCTCCGGATCAGGTGCCCACTGAGGGTATTACCTCTATCACGCTGGCCGATGTGGACTATGCCAAGAGCGCCGGTATGAAGATCAAGCTGCTGGGCCGGGCCATCCGCCGGGATTCTGACGGCAAGGTCTGCGCCTATGTAGCGCCCCATCTGGTGCAGGATGAGTCTCCGCTGGCCAACGTGGAGGGCGTGTTCAACGCCATCTCGGTGGTGGGGGACGCCATCGGCGATGTCATGTTCTATGGCCAGGGCGCCGGCAAGCTGCCCACCGCCTCCGCTGTGGTGGGTGACGTGATGGACGCGGCCAAGCATATGTGTTATCTGAAGAACAACTGCTGGGAGGACGGAGGCCCCGACGTGGTCTACTCCGCCGACGAGGTGTCCAGCCGCTGGTATGTCCGCCTGGCTGGCGGCGGGGCTGTGGAGAAAGCCCGCAGCCTGGGCAGCCAGAATGGCGAGAGCGCCTGGCTGACCGACGAGGCGCTGACTCCGCCCCAGGTTCAGCAGCTGCTGGCAGGCCGGGAGATCAAAGCACTGTACCGGGTGCTGGAGTGAGCGTGTTGACCCGGCCTGACATAAGATAAAACGGGAATATTCCCGGTAAGAAACGAGAATTGGGAGGGACCCATCCGTATGGGACTGATCGTACAGAAATTTGGCGGCACCTCTGTCGCCAACACCGAGCGCATCCGCAATGTGGCCCGGATTATCACGGATACTTATAAGACTGGCAACGATGTTGTGGTTGTGCTCTCTGCTCAGGGCGATACCACCGACGATCTGCTGGCCAAGGCTGCGGAGATCAACCCCCGCGCCTCCAAGCGGGAGATGGATATGCTGCTCTCCACCGGCGAGCAGGTCTCCATTGCCCTGTGCGCCATGGCCATCGAGGCCATGGGCTATCCGGTGATCTCCCTCACCGGCTGGCAGGTGGGCATGAAAACCAACCGGAACTACGGTGACGCCCGGATCACCCGCATCGACAAGGAGCGGCTGGAGGCAGAGCTGGGCCAGCGGAAGATTGTGCTGGTGGCCGGTTTCCAGGGTATCAACCGGTTTGACGATGTGACTACGCTGGGCCGCGGCGGCTCTGACACGTCCGCTGTGGCTCTGGCCGCTGTGCTCCATGCCGACCTCTGCCAGATTTATACCGATGTGGATGGCGTCTATACCGCTGATCCCCGACTGGTCCAGGACGCCCGTAAGCTGGACGAGATCACCTATGACGAGATGCTGGAGTTGGCGACGCTGGGCGCCCAGGTGCTCCACAATCGTTCTGTGGAGATGGCAAAGAAGTATCAAGTGAATCTGGAGGTGCTCTCCAGCTTTTCCGGACATCCCGGTACCAAAGTTAAGGAGGTTGTGAAAACCATGGAAAAATCTCACATTAGCGGTGTGGCAAAGGATAAGAATATTGCGCGTCTGGCTCTGGTGGGCCTGAGCAACGAGCCCGGCATTGCCTTCCGGATCTTCTCCCTGCTGGCTCGCCATAAGATCAATGTGGACATCATCCTCCAGTCTATTGGCCGGGAGGAGACCAAGGATATCAGCTTTACCGTCACCCGTTCCGATTTGGAGCAGGCCAAGGAGCTGCTGGACCAGAACCGGGAGGCCCTGGGCTTCAAGCGCATCGAGGTCAACGACCACTGCGCTAAGGTCTCCATTGTGGGCGCTGGCATGATCAACAGCCCTGGCGTGGCTGCCACCATGTTTGAGGCCCTCTATGACGCCGGCATCAATATCAATATGATCTCTACCAGCGAGATCAAGGTTTCCGTCCTGGTGGACGAGAGCGACGCCGACCGGGCGGTTCAGGTCATTCACAGCCGCTTCTTCCGGGAGTTTGGCCATAACCGCTGATCTTATTTCCTGCTATTTAGACTGCCTGAACAGCAAGCTAAAGCTGTTCAGGCGGTTTTGCGCTTTACGCAGCCCTCCCGTTGACAGGAGAAGTTGTTCACGCTATAATAAAACAAACAATTCAAAACAATAGTTTCAAATAAAGACCTGAAGAAAGGAGAAGCGCACCATGCCGCCGAAGCCAAAGTTTACAAGAGAGGAGATTGCTGCAGCTGCTCTGGATCTGGTTAGTGAGCAGGGGATGGAAGCACTGACGGCAAGAAATCTGGGGATGCGCCTGGGCAGCTCTGCCCGGCCGGTTTTCACCGTGTTTCGCAGCATGGAGGAGGTCCAACAGGAGGTCAGAGAGGCTGCTATGGGGCGGTTTGAGTCGTTTATGTCCGGCGGACCGGATGATGTCCCTGTTTTTAAGCGCTTTGGGATCCAAATGGTCCATTTCGCCGTGGAGGAGCCCAAGCTGTATCAGCTCCTGTTTATGACGGAGAACGAGGTGGCCCGGAGCTTCGACGATATTTTTGAAGAACTGGGCGACATCGCTGCGCTGTCTCTGGAGGTCATCCAGGCCGATTATCAGCTTGACCGGGAAAAAGCGTGGCTTCTGTTCCGGCAGATCTGGGTCTACACCTTCGGCATCGGCGCCCTGTGTGCCGCCAGGGTCTGCCAATTTACCGAGGAGGAGATCTCTCAAATGCTGACGCAGGCCTTTGCCGGAACAATGCTGCTGGTAAAATCCGGCAGGGGAGAGCTGCCTGAGGGCGGAGACTGTCTGCCCGACTGAGAGAGAAGCAAAATCCAGGATTTGCAAGGGAGGAGAAACGATGAAACCGACTGCGATTATTTATACCTCAAATACCGGCTATACCGCCGAATACGCCCGCCTGCTGGGGGACAAAACCGGCCTGCCGGTGTATGCCCTGGCAGATGCCCTGAAGCAGCTTCCGAAGGGCAGCGCCGTGATCTATCTGGGCTGGCTGATGGCCAGCAAGGTGCAGGGCTATTCCAAAGCGGCCGGCCGATACCAGATTCAGGCTGTCTGCGGCGTATGCATGGGTCCCACCGGCTCCCAACTACAGGAGGTGCGAAGTGCCAACAGACTGCCCGCCGGTCTGCCCGTCTTTACCCTGCAGGGCGGCTTCGACCTCAGCAAGCTGCGGGGTGTATACAAGCTGATGATGACGGTTATGAAAAATACGGCGGGCAAGGGCCTTGCGGAAAAGGAAAACCGCACGCCGGAGGAGGACGCTATGCTGGAGCTGCTGCTCCACGGCGGTAGCTATGTCAGTGAGGCAAATTTGGAGGCGGTGCTGGCCTGGTATGGGCAGGAGTAAACGGTGGACAGAGAGATTACGCTGATTGAGCAGGCGGCGCAGACTTTGTACGGTCTGCATCA
Source organism: Candidatus Onthomonas sp. (assembly GCA_051866795.1). GTDB lineage: Bacteria > Bacillota > Clostridia > Oscillospirales > Oscillospiraceae > Onthomonas. The sequence continues at coordinate 51,657 of JBJDXT010000055.1, forward strand.
GCCCTCTGCTGACAAAACACAGGCAAAAGACATTCCGGCCTTGTCGCAGCGGTTTTACGCCGCCTGCGGCAGAAAAGCGGAGGATGTCCTGCCTTTAAAGTGACAATGCTGGAGGGAGAAGAATAAAATGATCAGAGAACTGCGCACTGGTGAGCTCACGGTCGCCTTATTCTCAGCGTTTCAGCGCCACCAGCGTGTGACAAAATGCTGGCGAAAGATCGACGGAAGCTGGACCGTGATTGACAATCCTTTTGTGGAGGATTGGGGTGAGCCAGAGTATCAGTGCCTTGTGAAATGCCTGAGAAATACGCTGGATACCGGCGGCGTGGTGTACGGCGCTTTTCAAAACGGCACGCTGAAGGGCTTTGCGTCGGTAGAGGCGTCGCTTTTCGGGAGTGAAAAGCAGTATCTGGAACTGAGCTGTATCCATGTCTCTGCGGATTGCCGGGGACATGGCATCGGACGCAGCCTGATGGAGGCTGCAAAGGGCTGGGCACAAAGACATGGCGGGAAAAAGCTGTATATCTCAGCCCACTCCTCTGTAGAGAGCCAGGCGTTCTATCATGCGATGGGATGCCGTGAGGCGGAGGAATACAGCCGGATTCACGTGGAAAAAGAGCCCTGCGATTGCCAGCTGGAGCTGAACGTGTAAAAAAGCAGATACCCTGTATTCACAGCAGCCGGTCTCTGATGGGGCCGGCTGTCATTTGACGCGGAGAAAAGCGGCAAGGGATATTTTGCATATTTTCAAAGGATAAAAGAAAAAGTTCCCAGATTCCAAAGAATCTGGGAACTTTCTATCCGAGTGACTAGATTCGAACTAGCGGCCTCTTGAACCCCATTCAAGCGCGATACCAAACTTCGCCACACCCGGATTTCGGGCTTGCCGTTTGCCTCTCGCAGACGGCTTGTATATAATAGCACGGCGGTTTGGAAAATGCAAGGGGTAATTTCGATTTTCTTCGAAAAATTTTTTGAAGGCTGTCCCGCCTCAAGAGCAGAACCGGTGCTTGCCGATGACCGTGATCAACGGCCGGCTCCAGATCCAGGAACTGGTGGCAGTGGCGGGATTAAAATAGTAGATGGCGCCGCCAGTGGGATCACTGCCGTTGAGAGCATCCCGGGCAGCCTGATAGGCAGAGTCTGCCACCGGCTGATCTATCTGCCCGTCTATCATGCAGGTGAAGGCACCCGGCTCATAGACTACTCCGGCAATGGTGTTGGGAAAGGAGGGATGAGCCACCCGGTTGAGGATGACCGCCCCCACCGCCACCTGACCGCTGTAGGGCTCGCCCCGGGCCTCTGCCGAGATCACCTTGGCCAGCAGGGCTACGTCTCCGCTGCCCGTCTGCCCGTCCCCGCCGGAGGAGGCCTGCTGCCCCATACCCAGAGCCTTCAGCGTGGCATTGCCGCAGACCCCATCCGCCGTGAGGCCGTTGGTGCGCTGGAATTTTTTTACCGCCGCAGCAGTGGCGCTGCCGTAGACGCCGTCCACGGTTCCGCTGTAGTAGCCCCAGCGTTTCAGCTTGTCCTGAATGGTTGTTACCGCCTGACCGGAGGAGCCCTGCCGGTAAGTGGCGGCGTAAGCGGTGCGCAGCCCCGCAGCCGAGACAGCCAGCAGGGCGAAAACCAGAAACAGGGCAGTCAGGCCCTGCCGTTTGGATTTTTTCATCTTATCTCCACCTTTCAGAGAGGTGCGCTTAGTGTGGGTGCAGCTGGAGGGCTTTATGTGTGGGAAACTCTGGCAGAGGCGGAAGGAGGGGGCGCATGGCCCCCTCTTCCATCGGACTTAAAGCCCCATGCTGTCCGCAATGTGCTCAGCTACCTGGCTGGCCGCGCGGATCGCCTTGCCGGCGGCGGACTTCTTGTGGAAACGGCCCTGAGGGGCTACCGCCATGCTGAGGGCGGCCCCGACGGCGACGCCGATGCCCATGCCCCGCAGAAACTGAGTGGTGTTCATGAAACTCCCTCCTTTCCTAAGCTGCCCGGTTAGTCTGCCCGGCAGGTCGAAAAAGCTCTCTGAGAAATTCCGGGAATTGATTGCGCCCGGCAGGGTTTTGCGGTATAATTCATAGTAACGTAGTATGCGCACTGTATGGATAAAGGAGTGTACGAAATTTGAAGCTGCTGATCAAAAACGGCACATTCATCGACCCGGTCTGCGGTCTGGG
>JBJDXT010000056.1:0-9341 GCA_051866795.1 Candidatus Onthomonas sp.
GACCGCCTCCCTTCCGGGGGCTGTCATCCTGGGGCAGCGCCACGCACACATCCACTTGCCAGTCGGTTCGGGGCGGGCTCTCGCCCTTTTTTCGCCTGGTAGGCAGCTGCCGCACCATGGAATAAAGGTATCCGGAAATCGGCACATTCGAGTTTTCCACCCGGAACAGGGCTGGAAAACATTGATTTTCCTGGCTTTTTTGAATTCGTGTACTTTTTGACCCCGATGTGGGTACAGAGGAGCTGGGACACCTGGAGATGGTGGCCTCCATCGTCCATCAGCTAACCCGAAATCTGTCCGACCAGCAGATTCAGGATAGTGCCTTTGCGCCCTACTTCGTGGACCATACCACCGGCATCTACCCCACCTCCGCTTCCGGTTTTCCCTGGTCGGCCGCATCCATTGGGGTCAAAGGAGATGTAATCTGCGACCTTACTGAGGATATGGCCGCCGAGCAAAAGGCCCGGGTCACTTACGACAACATTCTCCGCCTCTCCGACGACCCGGACGTGACCGATGTAATCCGCTTTCTGCGGGAGCGTGAGGTCGTCCACTTCCAGCGCTTCGGTGAAGCAGTCGCCCTGGCAAAGGAACGGATGGACCAAAAAAACGTCTACTTCACCAACCCAGCCTTTGATCGCTGACCGCCGTCTGCTCCGGTCAGTGCCGGAACACCGTTACCAGCAAAGCGGTGAATAACGGCACACATGAGAAAAGCCGCCTCAGATGCACAGACTCCTGCATCTGAGGCGGCCATATAGGATATGTCAGCAGCTATTACAGCTCAAGGCATTCCAATCAGTCCTGCTGCCAGTTGTGCCACACGTTCTGGACGTCGTTTGACAGCCAAACAATTTCACAACATTTATAGATCGTTTTTAGGCTAAATCCTCAATTAAAAATCAAATTTCAAACTTTTAATCCGCTTTAACTTCTTCTGTTTTTTCGTGGTATGTCATAACCACTATCGCTACAAAAATAATAACAGAAGAAGAAACGAAAAGCAACTGCTTTTTGCAAGAAATCATTCAAAAAATCATATGGCATCTCCGTACCATCTGCACATCTCGCTTTTTGGTGAAAAATCATTTTAATTAATAGTACCCACTTTTGTATGTATTATATACAAGAGTCATACAATTTTGGGTGCTAGCAATTAGTTTACTTAATCGAGAACATGTAAAAGATAGAGTAAACTTGAAAATAAATCGGAAATCAACCAACTTACTATAGTATTTAATTAATTCGTAAGTGCTCAATATGAACCCGACAACAACCAACGGCGGGATCCTGCATCAGATCCCGCCGTTGTGGTTGTGCCTGGGTTTATTCGGTTGCAGCTTTGCGGATATGCTTCCGGTACCGGACATCCGGATGCCAGGGCATCAGCTTTTCCAGCTGCTCATGCGCAGGGGATGCTTCATCAGGGGCGGCGGCGTTTTGGTGGTCAGAATGTGAGCAAAACCGGTATCCCTTTCGCATTTGTCACAGGCGTAGGTGCAGCTGTAATATTCCAGGATCTTCTCCTGCTGCGGGATAATAATCATTTCCCGGCGGATCAGTTTCCGGCCAATGAGCCGGAGCCTGCTTCCGCACTTGTCACAAATCATCCGGGATTCCGGCAGATCTATGACAACCTCTTCTACAGGAAGATTCTTTGTCAGTTCGTCAATCGTTCTCTTTTTCTTCCGGGCATGGGCCTTGACAGTAAAGGTTTCCTCAGTAGGCTCTTCCGCCTTGGAGGTCTGGCACTTTTCCGCTTCGTTGAACAGACTAAGCTGGTCTTCATTCAGAACATAGGTTTTCTTTTCGCTGGACCGGCCGTACCGGGCTCTCTGGGCATTGGCAAAGATATCCTCTACTTCTGTTACTCCTTCCTCCTCTTCCATGAATTTCACAAATAGATTTAGATTGTTGCGATAGCTACGAATTGCCTTTGGAGTGTATTTACGAATTTCAATTTCTAGCAGATATTCCCTGAGCGCCTGTTTGATTTTCATAAAAAATAACTCCTTCCGTATGTCACAACAGAAGGAGTTATGTATGTCACAACCCAATGTGAGCCGCAACACATATTAGCTTGAAAAGTTCTAAATTTCTTAAAATTAGCCGTTAAAAAAGTCTATTGTGTTCCAATCAGTCCTGCTGCCAGTTATGCCACACGTTCTGGACGTCATCGTCCTCCTCGAGGTACTCGATCAGCCGCTCCATGTTGCGGATATCCTTCTCCTCCGTGAGCTTGACATAGTTCTGGGGCACCATCTCGATCTGGGCGCTGTCAAAGGTATAGCCGGCGGCCTCCAGAGCCTCAGTGACCTCGGACAGGTTATCAGTGCCGGTATAGACGACAAACACGCCGTCGTCCACTTCCATATCGTCAGCGCCGGCCTCCAGAGCATCCATCATAACGGTCTCCTCATCCAGCTCCTCATCATCGTTGTTGAGTACGATAACGCCCTTACGGTCAAAGCTCCAGGACACGCAGCCTGTGGCGCCCAGGTTGCCGTTGAACTTATCAAACAGATGCCGCACATTGGGGGCGGTACGGTTGCGGTTATCAGTCAGAGCCTCTACAATGACGGCCACGCCACAGGGGCCATAACCCTCATATACCACATCCTCATAACTGTCGGTATTGCCGGCAGCCAGTGCCCGGTCAATGGTCCGCTTAATGTTATCCTTGGGCATATTCACAGCCTTGGCCTTGGCAATAATAGTAGCCAGCTTGGAATTGCTCTTTGGGTCGCCGGAACCGCCCATCTTGACTGCCACAATAATTTCACGGGCAATCTTGGTGAACGCCTGGGAACGCTTGGCATCGGCAGCACCCTTGGTCTTCTGAATGTTATTCCATTTGGAATGTCCAGACATTGTCTCTCATCCTTCCTAAACTTGCAAAATGGTATGCAATTTACGCAATCATCTGTTAATATAGCACGGCTCCCAAAGGTTGGCAAGAGGTCAGAATCACTTTTCTGCATAATTGCAGCAGATCACCTCATGGTGGACCCGGGATATGGAGACCTCCAGCTCCGGGAAGCCCTCCTTCAGCCAGGACGACAGCACAGGCAGCACCACATTTTCCGTGGGAAAATGGCCGGCATCCACCAGCGTGAGTCCCAGCTCCTTGGCATCCAGAAAGTGGTTGTATTTCAGATCTGAGGTGACAAAGGCATCACAACCCGCCCGAAGGACATCCTCCAGCATGCTGCCACAGGCGCCTCCCCCCACCGCGACCCGGCGGATCAGCCTTCCGCCGTCCACATAGCGCAAGCTGTTTGGCGCAAGCCGGTCCTGAACAAGAGCGAGAAACGCCTTCAGCTCCATTTCCCGGGGAAGCAGGCCTACCCGGCCGATGCCATAGGGTCTCCCCTGCCCATCCGTCCCCTCTTGGGCCAGCTGACGAACCTCACTCAGACCCAAACGCTGGGCCAGGGCGGAATTAACGCCTCCCTCCACTGCGTCCAGATTGGTATGACAGCAGATCGCTGCGGTATTCTGCCGTGCCAGCCGCCACAGCTTGCGGCCAACCAGATCATCAGATGTCAAGGTCATCCGCTTGATAGGTGTGAAGATCAGCGGATGATGGCTGACAATCAGTTGGGCATCCAGTTCCCAGGCCTCTTCCACCACCTGGTCGGTGATGTCCAGCGCCAGCAATACCCGACGCACCGGTACGCCGGGATCGCCCACCAAAAAGCCGGAATTGTCCCAGCTCTCCTGGAGCGCAAAGGGAGCCTTGCTGTCAATCCAATGAAAAATCTGCTCTACAGTTGTCATTTCATACCACCCTTTGACTGATGCATGAAAAACGCTTCTAACTCCAGAATAGCCCGGTTGAGCGCGTCTGCCCGAACCTGATCCGGGTGCTCCGCTCGATGAAGCCCCTCCAACTGCTGCCGGGTGCGCCGAATCAGAAAGCGCAGATAATTTGTCCTGTCATCGCCGGGCGTCCACTGCTCCGGCGTCCCAGCTAGTAGGCTTCCTGGGGTCCATTCAGTGAGATCTGTTCCTCCGGTGATCAACAGAACGGTATACCATCGCTCCTCTTCCCGGATACAGCGGTCCGCTTGGATTTGGTAGCCGTTTTCCGTCAGCCAGCTCCGGAGCTGAGGCACATTGGTCTGCGGCTGTAGAATGAGCCGGGTCTGCTCTCTGGTCCATGGCGCTGCGGAGAGAATGGCACGGATGGCCTCTCCTCCCATGCCGGCAATGGCGACACAGTCCACTTCCAAAGGAGCCAGGCCCTGAAGTCCGTCGGAGAGCCGGAAGTCCATCGCGTCTGTCAGATGATAACGGGCGGCGGTGGCCCGGGCATGGTCCAGAGGGCCCTGACGGAGATCTGCAGCGATGGCGTGATCGACCACGCCCTGCTGAAGCAGCCACACCGGCAGATATGCGTGGTCAGTGCCGATATCGGCAAACCGGCAGCCAGTAGGCACCCATTGAGCCACTGCTTGAAGCCGGGGAGTTAATGTAATCATCAGCCGTTTCTTCCTTTTCAAAGATGTGCAAAGGAAAGCAGCCCGAAAAGCATGAGAACTTCTCGGGCTGCTTCGGGTGCGAAATTACTCCTGCAGCGCGGCAATACTGTTGAGTTCATCCAGCAGGGTGTCCACGTCCACGCCATGAACCATGCAGGCCTCTTCCACTGTCTCGCCCTGAGAAGCGGGGCAGTACAGGCAGTGCATGCCGATGGACATAAACAGAGGAGCGGCATCGGGAGCGATGCGCAGGATGTCGCCGATAATGGTATCCTTGGTGATTTCAGTCATGAGTTTGACCTCCAATGATCTAAATTAAGTTCTCTCTTATTATACCCGCACTGTCAACGCTTTTCAACCTGTTTTATTGACCATCCGACAGATTCATTCGGAGCAGCGCAGAAAAAGGCTCAGAGACCAGCGCAGAGACCGGCCGGCCGCTGATGACAGACAGTGTGGTGATCATCTCTTCTGTAGAGGGCTCCCGGCCCTGGCGGATGGAGTACTTCACAACCCCCAGGATGCCGTTAATATGGTACTCCATAAAAAATTGTTTCCGGTTATCATCAACTCCCTCCCAGATAAAAAGTCGAGAAAACAATCCTTTCAGCCGGTCAATCAGCCGGCACTCAAAGTGGGCGCTGTCAGGCCCAGCCAGCAGGCTGATCAGATAGTGAGGATTCCCGTGCCCTCCATAGATCAGTGCATTGAGAATCTCTGACAGAGGCATTTCCTGTGCCCGTTCGGAGATAAAGCTGGCTGCCTGCTCCACAGTATTGAGTACCAGATCTTCAATCTCTTCCAGTACGGCATAGGTGTCGGCATAGTATTGGTAAAAGGTAGAACGATTATACCCAGCCAAGGCAGCGATCTCTTTCACTGTGATCTGTGCAACCGGCTTTTGTAGGTATAGCCGCCAAAAGGCGTCCCGGAGCGTCTCTTTCGTCGTAAGAGATGCAGTTGGCCGTTGATTCATGTGGCCATCACCTCCCTAATTTTGTCCCATATTATACCACAACACGATGTTGGATACAAGTACACAGCCGGAATTGAGACAGATAGAGCTTAAGTTGTTCTTCAGAAAATGGTCAACTGTGAAACGACAGAATAACTGACATCAGAAAGTACGCAAGAGCCGACAGGTTTAAGGGATCTGTCGGTTGACCTCCAGCGAAAAGTTGAGTATCATGTGACATGATAGATTTTTCCGTCCTGATCGGGCGGAGCCACTCAACAAACCCCGGAGGCAAAAAATGATACCCAAATTTAGTGTGAAGAAACCCTATACTGTCATTGTGGGAATCATTCTGGTGCTGGTGCTGGGCGTGGTCTCGCTGACCAAGCTGTCTACCGATCTGCTGCCAGAGATGAACCTTCCCTATGCTGTTGTTATGACCACCTACGTGGGCGCCAGCCCGGACACGGTGGAGGAAGAGGTTACCATTCCGGTGGAGGAATCCATGGCTACAGTCAGTGGCATCGACACTATGTATTCCTATTCCAGTGAGAACTACTCCCTGGTAGTGTTGGCCTTTGACGAGGAAACCAATATGGACTCTATTACCCTGGATATCCGGGAGCAGCTGGATCAGCTGGAGTCCTTCTGGAGCGATGGCATCGGCTCACCGCTTATCCTGAAGATCAACCCCAATATGTCTCCGGTCATTGTGGCCTCGGTGGCGCAGGAGGATATGAGCCAGCAGCAGCTCACCGACTATGTAGAAGATACGCTGATTGCGCAGCTGGAAAGCCTGAACGGCGTGGCTTCTGTCTCCGCTGCCGGTGAGATTGAGTCTCAGATCAAGGTAATCATCCGTCAGGACAAAATTGACAAGCTCAATGAGCAGATTGTCTCTCTGCTGGATGATAAGTTCGCTGATGCCCAAGCAGAGCTGGACGACGGCAAAGCAGAGGTTGAAGACGGCAAAGACGAGCTGGAGGATCAGTCCGAGGATCTCAGCAATCAGCTGGCTGAGGGCAGCGACCAGGTTATCGACAGTAAAATTGAGATCTTTTCCACCAAGTCTGAGCTGGAAAAGCAGCTCCAGACCATGGAGGAATCTCTGGATCAGCTCGACAGCGCTTTGTCTCAGATTGCCCAGGCAGAGGCAGGTCTGACCACCATCAACTCCACGCTGGACACTCTGGAGGATGTTTACAGTCAGGTGGTCGCCCTGGAGGCCACCAAGCTCCAAGCTCAGGATGCCCTGGACCAGATTCTGGCAGCTCAGGGTACTGAGCCCGCAGAGCCCGCCGAACCTGCAGAGCCCGGGCTTCCCATGGAACCTGTGGAGCCTGAGACGCCTCCTGAGACGCCCGCAGTACCTGATACAGCTGAGCAGGCAGATACCGCTGCCAGCAATTCCACCAGCAATCCTACCGAGACTCAGATTGCCCAGCTTAAAGCTACCATTGAAAGCTGCGATCAGGCGCTGAACACCATCGCCGAGGCGCTGGCCCAGCAGGGTTTGACCCTGGATACCTCAAATGGTCTCGCCGCCGGTCTTAAAGCCAAAATCACTGAGTTAGAGCAGTCCAAGCAGGAGTTGGAGGCCGCCGTCGCCCAAAAAGCCACCCTGGAGGAAAACCGTGCTCAGCTGGTGGCGGGTATTGGACAGGTTGAGGACGCCCTGACGCAGATTGAATCCGGCCAGGTCTCCCTGTCCGAGGCACTGACAACCATCAATAAGTCCGGCATTCTGGCGTCTATCCAGTTGGGTTCTGCGTCTGCACAGCTGGCAGCGGCAGAGTCTGCGCTGGACAATGCCCAGGAACAGCTGGACAGCTCCATGGAATCCGCCTATGACTCCCTGGACGCTGACGCCATTCTCACCGTCAATACCATCTCCTCCCTGCTCACAGCCCAGGATTTTGAGATGCCTGCCGGCTATATCACCGAGGGTGAGGACTCTCTACTGGTTCGCGTGGGCGACAGCATTCAGAATCTGGACGAGCTCAAGAGCCTGCCGCTGATGAACCTGAATCTGGAGGGGCTGGACACCATCCGCCTGGAGGACGTAGCAGATATTATCGTCACCGACAATTCTGAAGATGTCTATGCGAAAGTCAATGGCGACAGCGCCCTGATTCTCTCGCTTGTCAAGCAGGATGGCTACAGCACCGGTGATGTGTCCAACCTGATTCAGGACCGCTTTGCCGAGCTGGAGGAGGAGAATCCCGGGCTGCATTTTACGGTTCTCTCTGACCAGGGCATCTACATTGACATGGTCATCCACTCTGTCCTGCAGTCCATGATTTATGGCGCCATTCTGGCAGTTGTTGTCCTCTTCCTCTTCCTAAAGGATCTGCGGCCCACCATGGTAATCGCCTGCTCCATTCCCGTCTCTGTTGTGCTGGCGCTGGTCTTTATGTACATGAGCGGCATAACTCTGAATATGATGAGCTTGGGCGGCCTCAGTCTGGGCATCGGCATGCTGGTGGACAACTCCGTAGTCGTGCTGGAAAATATCTATCGATACCGAACTCTGGGCTATGATATCCGTTCTGCGGCTGTCGCCGGAACCAAAGAGGTCACCGGCGCAATTGTCGCCTCTACCCTCACCACGGTTTCTGTCTTTGTCGGCCTGTTTTTCACCAGCGGCATTGTGATGGAGCTGTTTGTGGCGCTTGCACTCACCATTTTCTTCTCTCTGATGGGCAGTCTGATCATCGCGCTGACCTTTGTGCCCATGATGAGCTCCAAGACCATGGGCAAGAGTCACGAAATTGGCCACCCATGGTTTGAAAAGTTTACCACCCTTTACAGTAAAGCTCTGGACGCCTGTCTGCGGAAAAAGGTAATCGTCATCCTTCTGGCCATCGCCCTGCTGGTGATTTCCGGATCAGAGGTTCTGAGCCGCGGCTTCATTTTTATGCCGGACATGGAGAGCTCTCAGGCCAGCGTGAGTATCACCACGCCAGAGGAGCTGACCTTCTCTGAGACAATGGAGATCGCTGACCAGGTATCCGAGCGGCTGCTGACCATTCCTGATGTGGAGACGGTGGGCGTTCAGTCCGGTTCCTCCGGCATGATGTCCCTCATGGTCTCTTCCGTCTTTGGAGGCTCCGGCAGCGGGGATACCGATGCCAACGCTGCCTCCTTCTATGTGGTCTTCGCCGATGAGCGGACCATGGACAACGAGGAATTTGCCGCCGCAGTGGCAGAGAAAACTGCCGACCTGGACTGTGAGGTGACAGTGGATTCCAGTTCCATGGATCTCTCCGCCCTCATGGGTAACGGCATTACCATTCAGGTGTTCGGCAAGGATAAGGACACTCTCCAGCAGATCGCCCGGGATTTGGGGAGCAGTCTGGAGCAAGTAGCTGGAGTCAGCGAGGTGGAAAACGGCCTCCAGCAGTCCAGCGAGCAGCTGAAAGTCACTGTGGACAAGGAAAAGGCCGCAGAGTATTCTCTCACTGTTGCTCAGGTTTTCCAGACGATCTATTCCAGAATCGCCACGCCCACCTCCATTACCACGCTGGAGCTGGAGGAAGGCCATTATGATCTGTATGTGACCAAGGACACCGATGAGGAGATGCAGATCAGCGACCTGAAAGAGGTCACCTTCGACGTCACCAACGCGGACGGCGACAAGGAGACCATTCCCCTGTCCGATATTGCGGAGATCAGCTCCACCACCGGCCTGGATACCATCAACCGGTACAATCAGCAGCGGTATCTGTCCCTCACCGCTTATGTAGATGACAACTACAATGTGACCAAGGTCAGTTCCGCGATTCAGGAGTCCGTAGATCAGTTCGACATGCCCGACGGCTACTATGTGAGCTACAGCGGCGAGAGCGAGACGATCATGGAGTCTATGGAACAGCTGTCCGAAATGCTTCTGCTGGCCGTTA
>JBJDXT010000057.1:0-9172 GCA_051866795.1 Candidatus Onthomonas sp.
TAACTACCAACCTACGTTTGCAATTCAGCAACTTGAAGTTGCATATGAACAAATACAATTAATAGAATTACAAGAATAAAAAATTACGATTTGTCGGTTTGTTCGATCCATATTATCACATAACAGGATAAAATACAAGAACAGCCACAGCAGTGCAAACTGCTGTGGCTGTTAACTGTCTTATACACACCGCTCTTTTGAGCGGAGTCCCTTTTGATATCCACTTGTTCCGGAGCCTTACAGCGGAATATTCCCGTGCCGCTCCTTCTTCTGGCCGGTCTGGAAGGTGAGCTGAGCCTCCAGCACCTTCTCCAGCAGCCGGCGGGTGTCCTGGGGCTGGATGACGTCGTCAATGTAGCCCAGCTTGGCGCCGATATAGGGGTTCAGGTAGGTGTCCTTGTAGGTCTGCACCTTCTCGTCCAGTACCTCTTGATACTTGTCGCCGGCGGCCTTCAGATCCCGCTTGTTCAGAATCTTTACCGCGCCCTCGGCGCCCATGACGGCGATCTCCGCATAGGGCCAGGCCCAGACCACATCGGCTCCCAGCTCTTTGCAGCACATGGCGATATAGGCGCCGCCGTAGGCCTTGCGGAGGATGAGGGTGATCTTGGGCACCTTGGCCTCGGAGTAGGCGTAGAGCACCTTGGCACCGTGGCGGATAATGCCGGAGCTCTCCTGCTCCCGGCCGGGGAAGAAGCCCGGGACGTCCACCAGGTTGATCAGGGGGATGTTGTAGCAGTCGCAGGTGCGGATAAACCGGGCGGCCTTGCAGGAGGCGTTCACGTCCATGCAGCCGCTGAGGACGGCGGGCTGGTTGGCCACAAAGCCCACTGTGGCGCCCTTGACCCGGGCAAAGCCGGTGACAATGTTGGCGGCAAACTCCGGCTCGATCTCAAAGAAGGACTCGCTGTCGGCCAGATAGTCGATGACCCGCTTGACGTCGTAGATCCGGCGCTTATTCTCCGGCACCACGTCCTCAATGCCCCGCTGCCAGCGGGCCTTGAACTTGGGCTGGATGTCGGGGAGCTGGTCGCAGTTCTGGGGCAGGTAGGACAGCAGATTGCGGATTTTCAGCAGGCAGTCCCGGTCATCCGAGGCCCGGACATGGGCCACGCCGTTTTTCCGCATATGGACGTCAGCGCCGCCCAGCTCCTGCATGGAGATATCCTCGCCGATGACCTCCTTGACCACGGCGGGGCCGGTGACGAACATCTCGCCGGTGCCCTCCACAAAGAAGATGAAGTCCTGCAGGGCGGGGGAGTAGCTGGCGCCGCCGGCGCAGGGGCCCATAATGGCGGTGATCTGGGGGATGACGCCGGAGGCCTGAACGTTCTGATAGAAGATGTTGCCGTACTGAGCCAGGGCCTTGATGCCCTCCTGAATCTTGGCGCCGCCGGAGTCCATCAGGGCGATGATGGGCACCTTGGCCTTGAGGGCCATCTTCTGGACCTCGGTGATTTTCCGGGCGTTGGAGTCAGACAGGGCGCCGCCGGAGATGGTGAAATCCTGGGCGTAGGCGTAGGCATAGCGGCCGTTGATCTTGCCGCAGCCGGCGATGACGCCGTCACGGGCGCAGGGCTTTTCCAGATCCCGGCCCCGGTTCTGGAAGACGTTGTACTCCACAAACGTGTCGGTATCAAACAGCAGGTTCAGCCGCTCGTCGGCGGTGAGCTTGCCCTTTTCATGCTGGCGTTCCGGCTTGCCGCTGCCCAGCAGGTCGCGGCGATGCTGTTCCAGTTGCTGCAGAGAATCCATAAGACATGCTCCTTCAAAGGATTGTAAGCGGACAAGAGGCCGCTGATGGTTGCACACACATTATGAGATATTATATCAATTTTAGGGAAGAGATGCAAGGTGTATTCTATGGGGAAGGGTGGTGGTTCCGGCAGATTTCCCCACCGAAGTCACAGAATTTCGCCGGGGAGGGCCGCCGGACGGGAGAGACGGCTCTTTTCAACGCCCCGCCTTTCTGCTACAATCGAACCAACCAAACAAAAGGAGATGGACGCTGTGGAAATGACCGCCCCCAGCTATTATAAGGACTTTCGATGCCTGGCAGACGCCTGCCGGGACAACTGCTGCCGCACCGGCTGGGAGATCGAGGTGGACGAGGCCACCATGGACTACTACCGGAGCCTGCCCCAGCCCCAGCGGGAGCGGATTCTCACCGGCATCGGCCGGGATGAGGAGGGGGCCTTCTGCATCCAGCCCCGAGAGGGCCAGTGTCCCTTTCTGAACGAACAGGGCCTCTGCTCTCTGGTCATCGAGCTGGGGGAGGAGCATATCGGGGACATCTGCACCCTGCACCCCCGGTACCGGGAGTGGTTTCCCGGCCGGATGGAGATCGGCGTGGGGCTGTGCTGCGAGGAGGCGGCCCGGCTGATCCTCTCCGACCCCGCCCCGGCGGAGTTTGAGACTTACCTCACCGACAGCGACCCGGACGACGAAGAGGAGGGAGACGCTCCCCTTTCTCTCCCGCTGCTGGAGCTGCGGGACCGGCTGTTTGAGCTGCTCCAGGACCGGAGCCTGCCCCTGCGAAACCGGATGGCAAACGCCCTGCGGCTGGCCAAGAGCGCCCAGGAGGAGATCAACCGGGGGATGATCCCGGCGGCGGACATCGCCCCCTCCGGGCTGGAGGCGGAGCCGGGAGACTGGCAGGCCGCCCTCGCCGCTCTGCTGGAGACCCACCGGGAGATGGAATACTTGGAGCAGCACTGGATGGACAGCGTCGCGGATCTCCAGGCCCATCTTGCAGAGCTGGACTGGCCCGGCTTTACAGCCGCCCTGGGGGAGCGGAGCTATGAGTACGAGCACCTGTGCGTCTACCTGCTCTTCCGCTACGCCCTCAAGGCGGTCTATGACGGGGACCTGCTGGGCAAGGTCTGGCAGACTGTTACCATGGTACTCACCATGGCCGCCCTGGGTGCCCGCCAGTGGCAGAGGACCGGGCAGTTCACCCTGGCCGACCAGATCGAGGTCACCCGGCAGTACTCCAAGGAAGTGGAGTATTCCGATGACAATATGGAGACCCTGGCCGAGGCGTTCCTCTTCTCCCCGGAGCTGAGCCTGCCCGCCCTGCTGGGCATTCTGGAGGGCTAATCTGAGCTTTCCTTCACCCGCAGCCCCACGCAGCGCACCCGTCCGCCGATGGTCTGGTTGTGTTTGGGGTTCTGAGCCAGCCGCTGCTCATCTTTTTCAATGGCCAGGGCCACCCGCGCCCGGGCCGTCTCCCGGAGGTCCTCATAGGACAGGCCCTTCAGGCTGTCCGGGGAAAAGGGCGGCATGGCCCGGTGCCAGGCTCCGGCGTGGAGGAAGAGGGCCTGGCTGGGCTGAAGGCGGGTGCGGTGATAAGTGAGCGCGCCCCTGCGCACCTGGCAGTCCCAGACGGTGAAGCCGTTTTCCTCCCACTGGGCGGCCAGCAGGCAGAAGGGGCCGGGGTCGCCGCCGGTCAGATTGACCCGGGTGAGAGTGCCCACCAGATTTGCAATCTTCTGAAACCGTTCCTCCATAGGCGTCTCAGACCGGAGGATGTGCCGGACCGCCCGGAGAATGTCCACTCCATAGCGGAGAGTGGGGCCGCAGCAGGCCCAGATCAGCTTTTGCTCCGGCAGGGAAAAGCACTTTTGCCGCCAGTCCAGATGGACCCGAGCGGGAAAGGTCTCCCGGCTGTCCGCAGCGGCCACGGCGCCGGAGGCATTGACCATAAGACAGATATAGGACATATTCTTCTCCTTTTGGGAATGATGCAGACGGATACTGCTGCTTATTATCCTACTCCGCAAGCGGATAATGTCAAGCGTCTGTACTCCGCAGGTCATTTTACTGAAGGTTAGCGAAAAGTAACTGAGTGCACAGTTTTGCGGCATATTCCCGCCGGTTCCTCTTGCAATTTGACGGAGGACGTACTATACTGATTATGTGCAAACTTTAACAATCCCTCTGACAAAAAAGAACAGCCAGGCTGACCGGCTGACGGCGCCCGGACACTGCAATCCGATCTGGAAGCGGGAGAATCAACGGAAAGAAAAGGTGGACTACATGAACAATCTGTTTGAGACTGATGTGCAGGCCATTAAAAATGATGTCCTGGCGCATGTGGCCAAGCTGGCTTATGACAACGAACTGACTCCGGCCAACGCCATGAAGATCCCCGAGGAGATCATTCCCGACGGCGCCAAGCCCACCATGCGCTGCTGCATCTATAAGGAGCGGGCCATCAGCGCCCAGCGGGTGCAGGTGGCCATGGGCGGCAACGTGAGCAGCACCGCCGTTGTCCAGGTGCTCCCCATCGCCTGCGACGAGTGCCCCGCCGACGGCATGAAGGTCACCGAGACCTGCCGGGGCTGTCTGGCCCACCGGTGCCTCAACGCCTGCCCCAAGGACGCCATCACCTTTGACGAGAAGGATCGCCGCGCCGTCATCGACAAGACCAAGTGCATCGAGTGCGGCCGCTGCGCCGCCGCCTGCTCCTACAACGCCATCGTCAAGCACACCCGGCCCTGCGTCCGGGCCTGCGTCCCCGGCGCCCTGAAGATCGATATGGAGACCCAGAAGGCGGTCATCGACGAGAGCAAGTGCATCTCCTGCGGCCACTGCGTCTACCAGTGCCCCTTCGGCGCCATTGTGGACAAGAGCTACATCACCGACGTCATCCGCATGATTAACGACTCGGAGAACAACACCAAGTATCACGTCTACGCCATCATCGCCCCCGCCATCGCCGCCCAGTACGACCATGTGAAGGGGGTCACCTTGGAGAAGGTGGTCACCGGCATCACCAAGCTGGGCTTCCACACCGCCGTTGAGGCCGCCTGGGGCGCCGACATGGTGGCCTATCTGGAGAGCAAGGAGCTGATGGAGAAGGGCTTCCTCACCTCCTCCTGCTGCCCCGCCTTCGTCAACTACATCCACAAGAGCTTCCCCAAGATGGTCCAGCATATCTCCCACAACCTGTCCCCCATGGCCCAGATCGGCAAGAGCCTGAAGAAGATGGACCCCGGCTGCAAGACGGTGTTCGTCGGCCCCTGCATCGCCAAAAAGACCGAGCTGGATCGGGGCAAGGTCAGCGAGTACATCGACAGCGTCATCACCTTTGAGGAGCTGCAGGCCCTGTTTGCAGCCAAGGAGATCGACCTGGCCTCTCTGGAGGAGACCCCGCTGGACAACGCCTCCTACTATGGCCGTATCTTCGCCCGGACCGGCGGCGTGTCCGAGGCCGTGGTCCAGGCCTACAAGGAGCGGGGCGACGAGTTCAAGGCCAACCCCGCCATCTGCAACGGCATCGCCGAGTGCAAGACCGCGCTGATGAAGGCCAACATCGGCAAGCTGCCCAACAACTTTATCGAGGGCATGTGCTGTGAAAACGGCTGCATCGGCGGCCCCGCCTGCCTGAACCATCTGCCCAAGGATGCGGCAGAGATCACCAAGTACGGCAAGACCGCAGTGGAGCAGACGATTATGGGCGCCATTTCCGTCCTGGAAGGCTACGAGGAGGAGTAAAAAATGAAGGTATTGGTTTGCATCGGCAGCAGCTGCCACAAGAAGGGTTCCTATCGTGTCCAGGAGCGGCTCAAGGAGCTGGTGGAGGAGCACGGCCTGTCCAACGAGGTCACCTTTGGCTCCGCCTTCTGCTTGGGTCACTGCCGGGACGGCATCACTGTGTCCATCGACGATGAGATCATCACCGGCGTGGGCATGGGCAACGTGGATCAGGTCTTTGAGCAGTTCATCCTGAATCAGGAGTAATTCCATCCATTCCACGGGCTGGGTCTGTTATGGCCCAGCCCGCTTTTCCTATTATCTGGTTGAGGTAACGCCATGAGCATTTTACAATTTAACGCCAAAAACTGCAAAAACTGCTATAAATGCGTCCGCTATTGCCCGGTGAAGGCGATTGAGATCAAGGACCATGTGGCCCGGATCATCGAGAACGACTGCATTCTCTGTGGCACCTGCGTCACCATCTGCCCCCAGAACGCCAAGGAGGACATCCCGGACATTGGCGCCATCACCGAATGCCTGATCGGCGGCGAGCAGGTCATCGCCTCGGTGGCCCCCTCCTACGCCGCCTATTTCAGCACCGACTTTCCCACCCTGCGCAACGCCCTGAAGGATCTGGGCTTTGCCGACGCCTTTGAGACGGCGGAGGGCGCCTATCTGGTCAAGACGGAGTACGAGCGGCTGGTCCACGAGAACCCGGGCAAGACCTATATCTCCTCCTGCTGCGCCGCCATCAACACCTACATCAAAAAAGTGCGGCCCAAGGCCCAGGCCTATCTTCTGCCGGTGCTCACCCCCGTCCAGGCCCACGCCAAGCTGCTGAAAATGCGCTATCCCGACGCCAAAATCGTCTTTATCTCTCCCTGTGTGGCGAAAAAGGGGGAGCAGAAGGAGAAGGAGTCCCAGTACGACTTCAATATCCTCTTTGACGAGTTGAAAACCTGGTTCCGCAACTCCGGCATCGTCCTCCAGGAGATTGTGGGCCGGAACAACGTGGATCCCAAGCTGTCCCGGCTCTTCCCCAAGACTGGCGGCATCCTCCAGACCATGAGCCGGGAGGTGGGCTGGCGGTATCTGACGGTGGACGGCTTTGAGGACTGCGCCGCCGCCATCGACGACGTCATCGCCGGCCGGATGGCCAACTGCTTTATTGAGATGAACTTCTGCCGGAGCGGCTGCGTGGGCGGCCCCTCCTTCCGCAAGGACCGGCTCTCCACCGCCTACTCTGAGCTGAAGGTGCGCAACAGCGCCAACACCCGGGACCACAGCATTGACTTTGTGGTGCCCGAGGAGGTGGACGTGTCCAAGGAGTTTAAGGCCAAGCGGGTGCTGCGCATGTCCCCCTCGGACGCCCAGATCACCGCCGTCCTCCGGCAGATCGGCAAGAACGACCCCTCGGACGAGCTCAACTGCGGCATGTGCGGCTATCCCACCTGCCGGGAGAAGGCCAAGGCGGTGCTCCAGGGCAAGGCGGAGATCGGCATGTGTCTGCCCTATATGCGGGAGAAGGCGGAGTCCTTCGCCAACACGGTGGTGGACATCCTGCCCAACGCCCTCATCAGCGTCAACACCGACCTGAAGGTGCAGCAGATTAACAAGGCCGCCTGCGAGTTGTTCCATATCTCCGCCGACACCGTTGTGGGCCAGCCGGTGAGCCAGCTCATGGACGAGTATGACTTTGTCAACTTCCTGGCCTCCGGACAGGAGATGCTGCAAAAGCGGGTCTACCACTCGGACTACAGCATGTATCTGGACGAGACCTTCCAGCTGGACCGGGAGTCCGGCGTCATTGTGGTTACCATGAAGGACCTGACCGAGGAGAACAAGCAGAAGCGGAAGAATCTGGAGACCAAGATGCAGGCTGCCGCGCTGGCGGATGAGATTGTCAATAAGCAGCTGCGCATTGTCCATGAGATCGCATTCCTCCTGGGCGAGACCGCCGCTGAGACCAAGACGGCGGTGAAGGACCTGAAGGACGCGATCCTGCTGGACGAGGGAGAGGAGAAGTGAGCCAAATGCTGGAAGGGGATCTGTATCTGGATCTGACCAACATCTCCCGCTGCAAACATCAGGAGACGCTGTGCGGCGACTTCTACCAGGACTTCGGCGGCCGGGACCGGCGGATTGTAGCTATCTCAGACGGCCTGGGCAGCGGCGTCCGGGCCAACATCCTGGCCACCCTCACCGCCACTATGCTGGGCACTATGCTGGACCGGAAGATTCCCCTGGAGGAGTGCATCGACACGGTGGCCAGCACCCTGCCGGTGAGCAAGCAGCACGGGCTGGCCTACGCCACCTTCACCGCCGTGGAGATCGAAAAGGGGGTCGCCTATCTGCTCAATTACGACAACCCCTCGGTGATCTTCTTCCGGGACGGCAAGCCCTGCCGCTATCCCTACTCCGTCCGCTTCGTGGGGGACAAGGAGATCCGGGAGAGCCGGATCACCCTCCAGGAGGGGGACATCCTGCTGCTCATGACCGACGGCGTCACCCATTCCGGCATCGGCAAGCACAACGACAACGGCTGGAGCGAGCGGGAGGTGCAGAGCTTCCTGGCGGAGCAGGACATGGACAACCTCTCCGCTGCCGAGATTGCCGCCCTGGTGCAGCAGCGCTGTCTGGAGCTCTGTGACGGAAAGAATGACGATGACACCACCACCACTGTCCTCCGGTTCCGGCGGCACAAGAGCCTGAATCTGCTCATTGGTCCGCCCAAGCACAAACGGGACGACGACCGGGTGCTCCAGCTCTTCTTCCGCAAGGAGGGCTATCATGTGGTCAGCGGCGGCAATACCTCTAAAATGGTCTCCCGTTATCTGGGCAAGCCGGTGGAGGTGCAGATGGGCAGCGGCAACGAAGAGGTGCCGGATATGGCCATGATTGACGGCGTGGACATGGTCACCGAGGGGGTCATCACCCTGGAGAAGGTCTGCGAGATCTGTCAGGCGGCGATTGAGGACCCCATGCGGGTGCTGGAGTTCCGGGAGCGCACCGATCCCGCCGCCCTGCTGGCCCTGCTGCTGATGAAGGAGGCCACCAATGTGAATATCTTCTTCGGCATGGCCGCCAACGATGCCCATGACGACATCGGTATCGGCTTTGAAAAAAAGCTGCAGCTCATCCAGCGGCTGGAGGAGCTGCTGAACAAAATCGGAAAAGTGGTCAAAATCAATTACTGCTGAATGAGCGCAGAAAACGCCCATCCGATGGGATTCCCTTCGGATGGGCGTCAGTTTGATTCCAGAAGCGTGCGGCCTACTGCGCTGGCGCCTCCAAAGCGGAGCCGCTTGCGTCAGAGGAAGGCGGCTGGTAGAAATCCAGCTTCACATGGGCAAAATAGTCCCGGACGACAGAACGGATCTGCTCCGGATCTCTGCGCAGCATGGCAGAGAGCAACAGATCGTGATAGTACACCGTGCCGTAGTAAAGAGTGGTGCTGTTGTTGGTACAGGGGTAACGGCTGATCCGGGCGAGAACAACAGAAAAAGCGCTCAACAGTGTCTCGTTGTTCAGCGACAGGGCGATGGTTCGGTGGAAGGTGTCCACCTGCTGTGCCAAAGCAATCGACTGATTTGGGGTCAGGGACCGCATTTTGGCCACTGTGCTGCCGAGGTCCTGAAACAGCTGCGGTTGATCCTGCTGGGCAGCTTGGACACAGATGTGAGGCCAGATC
>JBJDXT010000058.1:0-52055 GCA_051866795.1 Candidatus Onthomonas sp.
AGCTTGAAGTGCTGGTGGACCATGCCGATGCCCAGGTCGTTGGCGTCGTTGGGGTTTTTGATCTCCACCTTTTTGCCATCCTTGCGGATCTCGCCCTCCTCCGGCTGGTACAGGCCGAAGAGTACGCTCATCAGCGTAGACTTTCCAGCGCCGTTTTCGCCCAGGAGCGCATGGATCTCTCCTTTTTTCAACTGCAGCGTGATATCGTCGTTGGCGATAATACCGGGAAATTTCTTCGTAATGTGGAGCATTTCAATGGCATAATTCTCCAACTTTACCCGCCCCCTTTTCTCGACATGTGACACAGGCAGCCGCCTGTATCCGGTCTGCGCCGGACAGTGATATCCGGCGCACGTTGATAGACTGATTATAGCATATCTTTTACAAATTTCAAAGCTGGATTACGGATATTTCTGACAGAAACGAAAAAGTGACTTCCCAAAACATCCCACAACAGAAAAGGGCGGGCACAAGGCCCGCCCTTTCGGATTGATATTGGTCTGCTTTTTACTTGATGTTGCCGTACTCGTTGACGATGATGTCATGAGCGGGCATAGCGGAGGTATCATCGGAAACGGTGATCTCGCCGCTGAACATCTTGCCCACCAGAGCCTTATAGTCGTCCTGAGTGAAGCCGTCGTTCCACTGAGTGCTCTCCATGGGGATCTGGACATAGTTCACAGTGGGATCGTCGCCGGAGACCAGGCCCAGCTTCTCGATCTTGCCCACATAGCTGCCCCAGTTGCCGGCCACGATCTCAGACAGGATGGTGTCCACGGTGGGGGCCAGGCCCTTCATAGCGGAGGTGACAGTCATGCCCTCGCCGTAGCCGTCGATGATGGGAGCCTGATCGGTGTCAACGCCGATGACCTTGCCGCCGACCTTGGCAGCAGCCTCAGCAGCGGAGGTGAAGATACCGCCGCCGCAGGCAAAGACGACCTCCACGCCGCTGGTCTGGTACCAGGTATCCATGTAAGCGGTGATGTCAGCGTCGCCATAGAACTGGTTACCATAGACATACTCCACGGCGACCTGGTCAGCGATGCCCAGCTCGTTGGCAGCGTCATTGACGCCCTGGACGAAGCCGTAGCCATACCGGATGACAGCGGGAACCGCCATGCCGCCCAAGAAGCCCAGGTGCGTATAGCCCAGCTTGACGGCGGCATAGCCAGCCATGTAGCCGGAGAGCTCTTCCTGATAGACAGCGCAGTAGACGTTGTCAGTGTTGTAGTACTCGGTCACATCCCAGTTGTCGGGATTGTAGTCATAGCCAGCGCCCACACCGGCCTCCAGGATATCGCCGGCAGCCACGTCCAGAGCCACAAACTTCACATCGGGATACATGCCGGAGACCTCGACGATGGTGCCGCCGAAGGCATAGCCGGGCATTACAATGACATTGTAGCCATCGGCCACAGCGGCGTCAACCATAGCCACACGCTCAGCGGTGGAGTCGCCGTTGGGCTTGTAATACTGGAATTCAATACTGTTGGCCTCGCAGAACGCCTTGCAGGCCTCGTAGGTGGTCTGGTTGAAGGACTGGTCAGTGATGTCACCGTAGTCGGTGATCATAGCCACCTTGTAGTCCACGTCAGCAGCAGGTGCCTCAGCGGGCTCTTCCGCAGGCTCCTCAGCGGGCTCTTCCGCAGCGGGTTCCTCGGCGGCAGGTGTTTCAGCAGGCTTTTCTGCAGAGGTGCTGGAGCCACCGCAGGCGGCCAGAGACAGCATCATGGCCACAGCCAGAAGCAGGGCAAGCAGTTTACTCAACTTCTTCATGTTTTCTACCTTCCTTATTTAGATTTAGTCCTCTTTCAAAATTTCCTTTCGAAAAGGAGGAATACGCTTAGTATAGCGCAAAGCAAGTGCAAAGGCAAGCAAGAAACCGGAAATTTACTGTAAATTCAGGAAAGATATGCCCAATTTTTGCCGATCAGCAGGATCAATAGCCGTGAGCCTCCTGGCCTTTGATCAACTTGACAATCCGGGAAGTGCCCAACCGGTCCGCCCCCAGATCCAGGAAATCCTGAGCATCCTGCAGGCTGGAGATGCCGCCGGCAGCCTTGATCTTCACATGAGGGGCGACATGGCTGGCAAAGAGTGCTACATCCGCCCGGGTAGCTCCAGCGGTGGAGAAGCCGGTGGAGGTCTTGATATAGTCCGCCCCGGACTGAGAGACAATGTCGCAGAGTCTGATCTTCTCCTCATCGGTGAGCAGGCAGGTCTCAATGATCACCTTAAGAATTCTGCCATCACAGGCCGCCTTGATCTGTCGAATCTCCTCTAGCAGCTCGTCCCACCGGCCGTCCTTGGCCCAGCCGATATTGATGACCATATCCACCTCGTCAGCCCCATTTTTCACCGCGTCAGCGGCCTCAAACACTTTGACGGCAGTGGTGGAATAGCCGTTGGGGAAGCCGATCACAGTGCACACTTTGCATCTGCCTTTCAAGTATTCGGCAGCCTGCTTCACAAAGCTCGCCGGAATGCAGACGCTTGCGCAGCCGTATTTGGTGCCGTCGTCGCAGATGGTCCGGATCTCCGCCCAAGTGGCCGTCTGAGTAAGCAAAGTGTGGTCCACATGGGATAACAGGGCTTGATATTCCATCAGAATGCCTTCCTTTCTTTCTCTGAACGGATCAGATTTCGATTATGCCAATACTTCTTCATCTTAAATCCAGACTCATAGGTAGTCTCCCGTCCCAGGCAGTCCAGCGGTTTCCAGGCCCGGGCAGCCTCCTCACTGTCAAACTCCACCTCGGCATAGGCAAAGGCCCCGCCGTCCACCACAGAGCACTCCAGCACCAGGCCATCCCCCAGATCATAGGCCCGATAATCCTTATGGATCAGGGGCTTGCCAGGCTCCAGCAGCAGGCAGAGTTCTTCAAACTGCTCCCGCGTCAGGGCAGTCTCCACCTCATGGCGGGACAGCTCCCCCTGACTTTTAATGCACAGACGGAAATATTCCTCTCCGGTGTCCTCCACCCGGCTGCGCCGGATGCGTACCTCTGCCGGGTCGGTATAAAGGTAGCCCTGCCAGGTCTGGAGCCGCTTTACCAGCGGCAGCCCTTCCGGGAAGCGGTCCAGCCAAAATTTTCGTTCGATCTCCACATGATCCCTCCCCCAGTTTGATAAGAGTAGTTTAACCGCTTTCCTCCGGATAGTCAAGAACCGCAGATTCCAGCAGCTCTGGAGCACAAAATGGAGACAGGAAGCTGTTCCCGTCCCCATTTTGCTTATTTCTCTCTGGACTTTCTGACTTTAGCCGACTTTTTCTGGCTATAGTTCCCGTAGCCGCCATAACCGCCGTAGCCATAACCGTAACCATAGCCATAGCCGCCGTAGCCGTATCCATATCCATACCCGTAGCCATAGCCATAACCATAGCCCGCGCCGCCCTCTGTCTCGCTGAGGACACAGCCTACGATAGGCGTACCGCTCTCAGAGAGCTGCTCCACGGCCCGGACAATCCGGGAAACCCGGGTAGTATCCTGCTTGATGACCACCACGATACCATCGCAGTACCGTGCCAAATTACTGGCGTCTGCCACCGCGCCCGCCGGGGGCGTGTCCAGGATGACGAAATCCGCCGCCTGCTTCAGTGCCTGAAGAAGCTGCCCCATGGACGAGCTGAGAATCCATCTGGAGGCATCGGCTGTCTTGCGGCTGCCGGCCATCACCAGAAGATTTTCATATTCATACGGGATCAGGGCGTCGTTAACCCCACAGCGGCCATCCAGCACATCTTGGATTCCGAAAGAGTCTTTGGGTAGGCCGTATTGCTGGATCATCCCGGGACTGCGCAGATTGCAGTCGATTAAAATGACCCTTCTCCCCTTCGCAGCGATAGTCAGTGCCAGGTTCATCGCAACTGTCGTGCTGCCCTCCTTAGCGGCTGCACCGGTGATCAGGAGGACCTTCTGTGTCAAGGCCTCTCCGTTCTCATCCGCACCTATTTGCCGCATCATACGGGTGCGAATCAAGCGCATGCCCTCCTGAAAGCTAAAGCCCACCTTGTCGTTGGAAACAGAGATCAGACCTTCCTTTCCTCTGCCCAGTCTCCGGCTGGACACTTTGGGCACTGAACCCAGATAAGGGATGTTCAGCTGTTTTTTCACATCATCCTTGTCTTTAATGGTAAAGCGAGTCAGCACAAGCGCCAGCACAATCAGCAGACCGATTGCCAAGCCGCTCATTGCGCCCTTGACGAGCTGCCGCAGGTCCGAGAAAGGGTTATCAACTTCAGTTGGCACAGTTGGCTCTCGCAGCAGCGTCATGGTGGTGCTGCCCAACACTTTCATAGATACCTCTTCATAGTTATTCAGCACTGCCTGGAGGATATCATAGGCCATCTGAGGATCTTGCGCAGTAACACGCATGGTCACCAGCTTGGTATCCTTGACCAGATCCAAACTGATAGTACCAGGAATATAGTCCAGCCCCAATTCCCGCATCACTCGTTTCTGCAGGGCGCTGCTGTTGATAATCTGGGGAAACTGGTTGGCAAGCTGCTCTGCAGTCAGGCTGTCGCTGTACTCATTGACGACGCCTCCCGGGTTGGATCTGACTACAAAAGGCGCCGAGGCAGTATACCGAGGGGTATAGCGCAGACGCTGCATCGCCCAATACCCAACGCCGCAGAGAATGGTCAGTGCCAGCACCAGGGCAAACATCTGCCGCAGGATCTTAAAAAACTGATGCGCAACAACAGTGAGATCAATCAGCTCCTACTCCTGTTCCGTTTCCTGCTTATCGTAGCTGCTCATTTCCTGCTCCCCCCTTTACCGGCGATATCCTTCATTGTGCCCCTCTGGCTGATGGTAACCCTGGTGGAATGATCCGCCCCAAATCTGAACATTGTTAAAGACACAGCCCAGCACCTGAATTTTGGTCTGGTGCAGAGCATCTACCACGTCCTGAATCGCCCTCGCAGATGCGTGATTCTGCCGCACCACCAAGATGACACCGTCAGCATAGTTGGACACCTCTTCGGTATCTACCATGACACCTGCAGGAGGCGTATCAACAATAATATAGTCTGCTTTGGTACGCAGTTCCTGGATCATCAGGCTCATCATCCGGGAACCCAGAAGCTCCGAGGCGTTCTCATAACTCTCCTTGCCGGCCAATACATACATCTCCGGGTTTTTGCACCCCACCAGCACATCAGAAAAGCTGCACTGCCCCTGCAGGAACTCACCCAAATCCCGGCGAATCTGCTTGTCCAGCTTGAGCATGGAGTGAATGGTCGGGTTGCGCAGGTCGCCATCGACAAAGATGACCCGGCTGCCCGACTTGGCAAGAGAAATCGCCAGATTAACTGAGACTGTCGATTTTCCCTCATTAGGCATGGTGCTGGTCACCAGAATGACCTTGCAGCCCTGTTTTTCCGCCCGGTATTCAAAGCTGGTGCGCAGCAGTTCCACTGCTTCTGTAAACTGGTAGCTGATCGGGAACTGGTTGATCAGCAAATGCTTTTGCTTCGGACGGAATACTCCCTGAGACATCCTGTGACGCTCCTGAGGTATCGTAACAAGCCGCTTCATATTCAGCTTAACCCGAAAGTCCTCCTCTGACTTCACAGTATCCCGATGCAGGGAGAGGACAGCCAGTATAGCAGCCACCAGCCCCATCGTGATCAGGCTAGCCCTGACCACCGTACGGGTACGATTCGGCTGATTGTTAGGGGCTGTGGGAATCACCGGCTGTTCCAGCATATCCAGGGTAACACTGCCCAGGACAACGTCCACCAACTCCTGATAGTTATTCACCACAGCAGTCATAATATCATAAGCTTTTTTCGGTGTAGATGCCTTCACCGTCAGGTACATGATATTCGTATCCTGCAAGATCTCTGTCTGAATCGTCCCTTCCAGATGATCGGTACCCATGGCGTCCGCCACCTCAGCCTGGAGAATATCGCTGTCGATGAGATACTTAAAGGTAGTGGCCACATTATAAGAGACTGAGCCAGTGGTATAGGTCACATATCCGTCCGTTGCCTTGGACATGATCGCATAGCAGGCAGTCATGCTGTACTCCGGCTGCCAGCTCCAGGACAGCCAGATAAACGCGCTCATTGCGGCGATCAGGCCGGCCAGCAGAATGGTCAGCCACTGGCGCAACACATCTCCCAGGACTGTGGGGAGTAAAAACCGGGAGTTCTCCACGCTCTCCCGTCCATAGTCGGTCATCTTTTCTCCCCCTCACTCCACAATCACGATAAGCCGGGTCGTGCCTGTCCCGTTTCTGCCCGGCAGATAATAGCCAACCTGATAGGTGCCCGGCTTCTGAGTATTTACATCGTCTGTAATCTGAACATCCTGTTCTGTCAGCTGCCGGCCATCTTCACCGTATCCACTGACCGAGTCAAGGTAATCCCTGGGATTGAAGCTCTCTCCTGTCTGGAGGATGACACTATAGACAGAGAGGGTGATGGTGACACCGCTCTGGTCCGGCTCCGCGAGACACCGGCTGGGAAAGGTCCGTTCGACTGTATCTCCGGCGCTGTTGGTTACCTGGAAGGTAATCTCATATTCTCCTGCCACATAGCTGCTGAAATCACTCTCGATCACACGAATCTGGCTGGTGATATTGCCATCCAACTGATCCTCCACCTGGACGCACTCCTGCAGATTGATTCCAATGCCAGCCACCGTCTTGAGTTCCCGGACCAATACGATCTCCGGACTGTGATAGTCACTGTAACGCAGCAGACGGCTTGCCTTAGCCACATTCCCATTGCTGTCAAAAGCAGCATAATTCACCTGCCGGGTGCCGTCCTCCTGGAACTCACTGATGCTCTCCACCACCAGAGATTCAGTCACGTCTCCGTCCTCCGGGTCAGAGGCAACCACCCCTTGGAGCAAAACCGCTTGGTCATCCTCCACGCTGACTGTAATCTCCCGGGCGTCAAAGGAGATCTCAGGATTCCGGTTTATCTCCTGGGACATCTCTCTCCACAGTGTAACGCCAAAGACAACGCCCACCACAATCAGGAGTACAAACAGCCATCGCTGAATGGGTTTTCTCATTGCGTTTCTTTTCCCCTTCCCTGTTTCCGTGCAGAATTCCAGTGTACTTCTACTGAAAAGCTAATTTCAAGTCATTGTAACACACTCTTCGTTATCCCTACAAGCCCCGGTCAGAAATCCATGACCATTTTTGCGGACTCCTCCTCTGTCAGTTCCCGCACCTGAGTTTCCATCACCCGGTAGACCCGCTGGCAGAGATTCAGCACGCTGGGCCGGTGGGTGGTGACAATGCAGGTTTTGTTGGGGTGCTGCCGGATGATGTTTTTCAGGACCTGGCGCTCGGTCGTCACGTCCAGAGCGGAGGTAGCCTCGTCCAGCAGGAGAACAGGAGCGTCCCGGAGCACCGCCCGGGCGATGGCGATCCGCTGGGCCTGGCCCTCGGAAAAGCCCCGGCCCCGCTCGCCGATCTTGCTGTTAATGGTATCCGGCATCCGGCTGACAAATTCCCATGCGCAGGCGGCCTTCAGCGCCTCAATGATCTCCTCGTCTGTGGCGTTTTCCTTGACCATGCGCATATTCTCGGCAATGGTACCGGACAGAATGGTGTTGCCCTGAGGGACATAGGCAAACAGGTGCCGGGTCTCGGCATTCATGGTCACCTCTCTGCCATTGGAGGCGCGGATCACCGCCTCCCCCGCTTCCGGATGGATCAGACCCAGAATCAGCCGGATCATGGTAGTCTTTCCCTCGCCGGAGGGACCCACCAGCGCCACAATTTCTCCCGGCTTTGCCACAAAGGCGGAGTCGGTGATCACACGGGTTCCCTCCACATAGGAGAAGTTCACATCCCGCATCTGGACGGTAAAGCCGTCCTCCGCCAGCGCATCCAGATCGCTGCTCTCCGGGATATGGACCTCCTTGGGCAGTTCCACCAGCTCCCGGATCCGGTGGGCGGAGATGGAGCTGTTCAGGAAAGCCGGGATAATGGACACCACGCTGCTGAAGGCGCTGGAGAGCTTGTTCCGCTGCTGAAGAAACAGCGTCATGGTTCCGTAAGTAATGTCATGGGTCCACAGCCGCCACAGACAGTAGCCAAAGGCCAGTCCCTGGACCAACGCGCCGATAATGGAGGTGAAAATGTTGGTTTTGATGGAAAACATATTGTATTTCAGGCTGATATCTTTGAACTTTCCCTGCCACCAGCGCATCTTTTTACTGTAATGGGGTGCAATGCCGAAGGATTTGATGGTGTCGAAATTGTAAAAGGCCTCCACCTCAAAGCTCATCAGCTCGCTGCTCATCTCCCGCACCTTTTGGGCGTAGGCCCGCTGCTTTTTCAGCACGATGCTGGAAATCAAAAACAGGAAGGGCGCGCTGGCAAAGGCCAGCACCGCCATCACCCAGTCATAGTGCAAAATCACCACAAAGGTGGCGACAAAGTTATAGATGGTGACGATGATGGACGGAAGCCAGCTGATGGCATTGCCGCTGACCGTTCCGACATCGCTGTTGAACCGGTTGAGCACGTCACCGTTGGAGTATTTGTTGATAGACATCCAATCGGCGTCCACAATCTTATCAAAGATATCCGCCTGAATGTCGTTATTGATATCCAGGCTCAGCTTGGTATTAAAACGGTTAAGCGCGCTGTTGATCACCAGGTTAAACACAGTGCTTCCCACCATGACGGCAATCAGCAGCCCCAGCTGGTCCAGTTTATAGCCCGTGATGATATCAATCAGGTACTTGCTGACCACGCTGCTCACCAGGCCCAGGGTAGTGCTCAGCAAACCCAGAATGGTATAGAATACGATAACCCATTTATACCGGGCACTGTAGGAAAAAATCCATTTCCAGTCGTCGATGATCTCAGAAAAGGTACCGTCTGACCAGCGGGAGATCAGTATGTTCAGCGACTCGAACATGATTTTTGCGCCGCCCTGGCCCTCTTTGTTTTCCTGCTCGTCCATAGTCCTGCCTTTCCAATGGCTCTACGCGTCAATCCCTCAGGAATTCTCTTCTGTTGCCAAGCCCTTCTGGAGCAGCATATTCAGAAAGCCGTTTACATCCCTGCGGGCGGTCTCCTCATCGACTTCGAATTCCGCAAGCATCATCTGCACCAGTTCTTCCCGGCTGGCTGCTTTTTCTGCATTCATCCAAATAAAGGCCGCTGTATCGTTTAGATTCAGCATTCCATTAAATTCCTGACTGGCACTGCCCGTAGGAACAACAATATTTTCTCCGGCAATGCTTCTCAAAATATAGTCCGGATTCAGCTTCATGGGATTTCCTCCGTTTCAGTCACGTTTGCCGCTTTCAATGGGCAGCTATTTTTTCCTATTCAGTATAGCGGTACACTGGCATATCCGTCAAGTTTCTTCCCTTGGGGATCGTCCGGACCCGTTCATTGTCTTTTTCCCCGGGGCATGTTATGATAGTTATATGCAACTTCAAAGAAAGGGGAATCTGTCCATGGATGAAATCTTCCAGGTCGGCTCCTTTGCCTTTCGGGTACTCTGTCCCGACTCCATCCAGCCGCCTCGCAATCTGAGACTGTTTCATTCCCCGGTTAACCAAGTGGATTACACCTATCAGATTCGAGTTGAACGTCAGCACTCCGCCCCTGAAGGGACCATCGTTGCCCAGCGCCCTGATGTAGTAGTCTTTCAAACTCCCATTGGAGAAAACCGGCTGCTGCGCTTTGCCGGAAGCAATGGCTTTTATGCCTTCTATAGAGAAAGCGGGCCGGATCGAGCTGAGATTATGATCTCTCCGTCCTGTCTGGAGTTTCTGAATTACGATACCGTGTTTCTCTCGCTTTTGGCCTTGGAACGCCGGATGATCGTCCGGGACAGTCTGGTACTCCACTGCTCCTATTCCCGCTATCGGGGGAAAGCAATTTTGTTTTCCGCCCCCTCTGAGACAGGTAAGAGCACCCAATCGGATCTATGGACCAAATGTCGGGGGGCGGAGACTATTAACGGTGACCGGAGCCTCCTCTGCAAGACGGATGGCCGATGGAATGCAGCAGGCTGGCCTGTCTGCGGCAGCTCTGAAATCTGTCACAATTGCTCCACTCCCATCCATGCTATCGTCATGCTCAGTCAGGCGGAGGAAAATCAGGTCCATCGCCTGAGTGGCATGGACGCATTCCGGCAGCTGTTTAGCCAGATCACAGTCAATCGCTGGAATCCGGAATATGTCCAGCGGGCCATGGACCTTCTGAACGCATTGTGCTGCGATGTTCCGGTCTGGCATTTGGGCTGCACCATCTCGGAAGAGGCAGTCAGGTGTCTGGAACAGGCTCTGTTTTAATCCGTTCCAGTTCCTCCTCCAGCAGTCTCAACGCCTCTTTCGTATACCGGCACATGTACTCTGGCACACCCTCATAGCTGCCGGTCTCCAGCAGGGCACAGGCAGCGCAGGTCTGGCAAACCCGGCGGAGCGTGCATTGGCTGCACTTGGGACTGAGGGTAATCTTTTCAGTCTCCTCCATGATGGACTTCCAAGCGGCGGCAAAGCCGATCTCGAACACCGGGATGCTGGGGCCGGGCAGACTCACACAGGGGCGCATTTGCCCCTGCCAGTTGATGGCAAAGGAGGACTTCCCCGCCTGACAGATCATATGGCCGGTAAAGCCAGGCCGTGGGTTCCGGGCAGTCTCCACTGCCTGCTCTGCAAATTGCCGGAACACACCCGGAGCCTGTTCCTCTTTCAGGGTCTGGACATAGGCTGCGGCGGCCTGCTCCGGGAGCAGGCGGGACTGCAGCGCAAAGACCTGCCCCCGTTCCCGAAGGCCGGGCAACATGTAGGTGTCCATATGGATGGGCAGCTCCAACTCATGTGCAATTTGATAAATCGCAGCGGTGTCCTCCGCATTGTGCCTTGTCACGCTGCCGTTGAGCTTTACATCCACCCCCTGCTTTTTGAGCAATTCGATGCCCCGCAGCGTCTGGAAAAAGCCCCCGGGATGGTGGCACAGGGTCTGATAGGTGGCCTCGTCCGCTCCGTAGAGGGTCACGTTCACCCTGCGGGGCCGGTTCGCACCGAAAAATGCCGCCCAGTCCTCGTCGATCAGCGTCCCGTTGGTGTTAATTGTCAGGATAAATCCCATCCGCTTCAATTCCAGGTACAGCCTGCGAAAGTCCGGGAAAAGGAGGGGCTCTCCCCCGGTCAGTAGAAGAAACAGTACCCCGGCCTGCTGCATCTGCCGGGCAAGGCCCAGCCACTCCTCAGCGGTGCGCAGCCTGCCCTGCTGCTCCAGCTCCCCTTTGCTCAGGCGGACATAACACATATCACAGTTCATATTGCACAACGGCAGCAGCTCCAGCGTACCGCTGACGGGGCGGCGGCTTTGGGCCGCTCGCTGGATCAGCTCTTTTTCCATTGTTATGTCTGCCATGAAACGCTCCATGTATGCTCCTCCTGATAAAAAAAGAACCGGAGTAATCCGGTTCTTTTTTGGGATGAATTACGCTCAGCAAACGGAATCAGGAACGATTTGGATGCTTGGAATCAGCATTGACTACCGTGCCATAATGGTTCCAGCGTCTGCCATTCGGATTATTCTTATCTTTCGCACCCAAAGTATACCAGAAAATGATATCGCCGTCACTAATGTTTTCAGACCCATCTTCATCAATGTAATATGTAACGGCACCATTAAGATTTGACTTCTGATCAGCATTAATTTCCCAAAAATTGGTAACCTCTGTTGAGTCTGCATTTACACTGAACTGGTTATTTTCCGCATGAGAGCAAGGCCCAGTATGATCATGGCACTGATCGCCGTAAGGTTCAGTTCCACCCCAATAAGGACTCCAACTATAACCTCCGTAGTTTCCTTTTCCCACGCTGCAAGCAACGCCCCAACAGGCCGCTACATATTCATTGGCTTCAAACACCTCGGCTGTCACCAGAGGCCGCTCATACACTCTCTTCATCTCAGGTTTCCTCCTTTGCCTCTCTGGAGTTGCGCTTCCAGAAACCAGTATATCACAATAACATTCTTTCCGGGAAGCAGCAGGGAACCCTGTTTCCCTTTATTTAAAGCTACTATAGCACGGTTTTTTTCCGGTGTCAACCGGCTTTCTCATTTTTCATTCTTTTTACAGAGATAATATTTTGCCCATTTAAAAACCATTTTTCGCTTCTTTCCATTCTTTTCCGACTTTTTTCTTTCCGGCGTTCAGTCCAGAAAACGGTATTTTCTGCTTATTCTCCCTCAATTTGCATCCCCTGTCCGGGCGTGCTATACTGAAAAAAACGTTTTAGGAGGCCATTATGACTTTACAGCAGTATTTCTCCGCCCATCCCCGGGGGGCGCTGGCCTTTTCCGGGGGGACTGACTCCGCCTTCTTACTCTGGGCCGCCCTGAAAGCCGGTGTGGAGATACGCCCCTTTTTCATTGACACCCCTTTCCAGCCCCGATGGGAGCGTGCCGGAGCGGAGGCCCTGTGCCAGTCGCTGGGGATATCTCTCACTGTTCTGGAGGCCGAGCCTCTCTCCTGTCCAGAGATCCGGGCAAATCCCGCCAATCGGTGCTACCGCTGCAAACGACTGCTGTTTACCACGCTTCGTCAGGCAGCCGGGGAGGCTGGCTTTTCTCTCCTCTGGGAGGGCACCAACGCCAGTGACGATCCCAAGGACCGGCCCGGGATGCGGGCTCTGGCTGAGCTGGGGGTGGATAGCCCTCTGCGGATATGCGGCCTGACAAAGGCAGAGATCCGCCGCAAGAGCCGGGAGGCAGGACTTCCCACCTGGGACAAGCCCAGTTATGCCTGTCTTGCCACCCGTTTTCCCACCGGCCGGGCACTCACAGCAGAGGACCTGTCCCGGGTAGAGTCAGGAGAGAACGCTCTGATGGAACTGGGCTTTTCCGACCTGCGGCTGAGGCTGAGGGACTGGGGAGCGCTGCTGCAGCTCCCCGCCGGTCAGCAGGAGGACGCCGGCCGGCGCTGGCCGGAGATCGCAGCGGTTCTGGAACCGCTGTTTCCTGAGGTACGGCTGGACCCTGCAGGGCGATAAAATGTACTCGTGTCGCAAATCGCAAAGGGTAGCCTGACTCGGCCGCCTTTTGTGGTTCAATCCATCACTTGGTTATCTTGACGCTCTTGGCGGCACTCCAACCGGAATAGGAAGTTGTGCTGCCTGAGGTGCAGATGGACCGTACCCGGACATAGTAAGTCTTTGCCTTGATCAGTTCGGAGATCGTGGCCCTGACTGTGCTGCCCGAGGTCACATTCACCGTTTTCGCATCCGAAAAGCCGGAATCCGTAGCGTACTGAATCTGATAGCCAGTTGCTTTGCTGTTTTTGCCCCACTGGACAGTGAATTCCCGGCTACCGCTGTTCGTCACTTTCGTAATACCAGGCAGAGAAAGGCGAATAATACTTTTTCCGCTGTGGTAGGAGCTGAGCGATCCGGATTTCACCGCGCGGACTGTATAGAGGTAAGTGTTGCCGTTTTTGCTCTTTACTGCCTGATCTGTATACTGAAGCGTACCTCCTCCCTGAATGGTGGTAACCCTACTCCAGCTTCCTCCGGAGGTCTTGCGATAGACCAGATATCCTGTGGCTCCCTCGACCTTTTTCCAAGACACATTGACACCTGCGCTGCCATTATAAACCGAGACAACGGGCTGAGACAGACATGTCACCTTGGCCCCTGGGGATTCATAGGAGCTGAGGCTCCCGCTCTTATAGGACCGGACAGTGTAGAAATAGGACGTACCGCTGCTGCTCGTCTGGTCTGTATACTGAAGGGTTCCGCCTGTCTGAATGGTAGCGATTCGCATCCAGCCGGTTCCTGCCGATTTCCGATAGACCAGATAACCCTCTGCCCCAGTTACTTTTGTCCAGGACACATTGACGCCCGTGCTGCCATTGACAGCCGTGACAGCCGGCTGTGTCAAATAGGTCACCTTCACTCCAGAGGTGTGATAGGAGCTGAGGGAGCTCCCCTTCTGCGCCCGGACGGTATAAAAATAGGCCGTACCGCTGCTGTTTTGCACCGACGTATCAGAATAGGACAGGGCTTTTTCCCCAGTAACTGCGGCAACCTGTTTCCAGCCGGAGCTCTCTGTCTTGCGATAGATGCGGTAGCACTCCGCTCCGGCACTCTGGCTCCAGGTCACCGCGATCCCCTTGGATGCCGAGGCGGCCTTGACCTGGGGCTGGGCCAAGCGATAGAGGGACACATCTCTCACATAGTCGCTGCGGCTGCTGCCCTGAACGGCGCAGACTGTATAATAGAAGCTGCTTCCGCTCAGATCTTCCACGCCGGTGTCCAGATAGCTACGCGTTTCCCCCGCCTGTACGGTGCCCAGTGACTTCCACTGGCCGCCGGGCTGCTTTCTGTAAATCACATATTTCTCCGCGCCTGCCGATGCCGTCCAGGTGACAGTGATGCCGCCAGCGGAATTAACCGCTTTTACCGCAGGCACTGTGAGATAACGGACAGATTTTCCTTCCACATCACAGCCGCTGGCTTGCTGCCCACCCACAAGGCAGCAGACAGTATAGCGATAAACGTCGCCGCCGGAAACCCCGGTATCCAGATAGCTGAGCTCCGCTATATCACTCAGCACATCCCACCGGCCTACGGCATCGTTCCACCGCAAGACCCGGTATTGTTCCGCGCCCTCCACTGAGTTCCAACGGATGCCGACGCCGTCGGCGGTATTGGACACTTGCGTCAGCACCGGCGTAGCACAGGGCTGAACAGCGCCGGTCTCCGGCGTCCAGCCAATCCAGATCAGGCTGTCACCCATGGCCAGTCGCCGGGTCGCTGTCCAGCTTTGGCCATCCACAGGATAATAGGCTCGGATTTCTCCGGTCGACAGGAAGGCATCTGACCCCACTTCCGGACAATCTCCCCGGAACCAGACTGCTTCCAGTCCGGCGCAGCCCCGCAGCGCCCCGGAGCCCAGCCGGGTCAGACTGGCAGGCAGCTCCAGGCTGGTGAGACCGGAACAACCAGAGAGGGCATAATCTCCCAGAGTGGTAAATCCCTCTGGAAAGGTGATTTCCTGCAGGCCAGAGCAGCCGTAGAAGGTGTTGAGTCCCAGCTCAGTCACTCCTTCAGGGATTGCGATTTGGGTCAGGCTATTGCATCCGGAAAAGGCAGAGGTACCGATTTCAGTAAGGCTCTGAGGTAGGTCCAGCCCGTTCAGGGCAGTACAGCCGTCAAACGCACCTTTGCCGATAACCGTCAGCCCCTCGGGCAGCGTAAGCTCCTTCAGCGCAGGACAACGATAGAACGCCCGCTCCGGGATCTCGGTGAGCCCCTGGGGTAGATTCACTTTTTGAAGAACTTCGCAGTCAAAAAAAGCATACCGGCCCATCGAGGTCAGGCTCTCCGGCAAAGAGACCTCCTCCAGTGCCGTACAACCTTGGAAGGTGTAGCCGCTCAGATGGGTGACGCCCTCTCCGACCTGTGCCCTGGTGATAGATTGACTCAGCGCATACCAGGGTGTCTGCTCCATATCATAGTTCTCAACCATCGAACCGCTGCCGCTGATCTCCAGCACACCTCCGGTAGACAGTTTCCAGGATACCTGCTCTCCGCAGCTTCCGGAGGGGTAGTAGACGGTGGCGCCAGTCTCGTCATATGGGCCGCTGGAATCGCCCGCCGAATTCGTGCAGCAGACAGTATATGTATAGGTATTATACAGAGTTACATCATAGTCCAAATACTCCGTCTCAGAGGCATAGCCTGCCGTCTCCCAGGCACTGTCCTCCGTCCGGCGGAGGATCTGGTAGCGGTCCGCTCCCTCTACAGCCTCCCAAGTGACCTGAACCACGCTGTACCAGTTACCCGCGTTATCCTGGACAGCGGCCGTATCCGCCCCGGTCAGCACAGGAGCCGGCAGTGAGGTGGGATCTACCTCCTCCTCGTCCTCGTCCTCGTCCTCCTCAGTTTGGGTGTCGTCCGGCTGTTCCTCCGGTGATTCTTCCCCATCTTCCTCCGCTTCCGGTCCGTCCGGCATGATCTCCATGTCTGCGTCCGCCAGATCATCCGGCAGAGCATCCTCTGCCGCCTGAACGGAAACCGGCAAAAAAGCTACCCCCAGGGCCAAAACCAGACACAGGGAAAGCAGCGTTTTTTTCCATTTTTCCATAACCGCTTCCTCCTCAGATGTATTTACTGATCTGATTGTAGCATATTTCCTGCTTCTGATGCAAGTTCCCAACAAAAATGCGCCTGTCCTTTTCCGGGACAGACGCATTTTTTGTGATAAAAAGCCAGCTTACTTCAACAGGCTACAGATCAAGTCGGTATAGGCGGCGGGATCTTCGATGGGAAGGCCGGCAATCAGCAGGGCCTGATTGTACAGCACCTGGGCGTAGATCTTGGCCTTCTCCGGATCGTTCTCCACGGCGTCCTTGAGGGCTGTGTAGGCATCAGAGTCAGCGTTCAGCTCCAGCACCCGCTCAGCTTTCATGCCGCCCATGTCGGCGCCCTGTTTTTTCATATACTTCTCCATCTCAATGGTGACAGGGCCATCGGCAGTCATGCACACGGCATGGCTCTTCAGGATCTTGGAGATGCGGGCCTCCTTGATCTTGTCGCCCAGGGTCTCCTTGAGGAAGTCCAGGACAGCCTTGCCGGATTCCGCCTTCTCCTCGGCAGCCTTCTTCTCCTCTTCTGTCTCGGGGAGGGCATCCTCATCGTTGATGCTCTTGAGCTTTTTGCCGTCAAACTCGCCTACGGCCTGCATGACGAACTCGTCCACCTCGTCGGTCAGGTAGAGAATCTCATAGCCCTTGTCCAGAATCCGCTCGGCCTGAGGCAGCTTGGAGAGCTGGCCCGCGTCATCGCCGCAGACATAGTAGATGAACTCCTGGCTCTCCGGCATCCGGTCCTTGTACTCCCGGAAGGTGGTACCCTTCTCCGCCTGGGAGGAGATGAACAGCAGCAGGTCCAGCACCTTGTCCTTGTTCATGCCGTAGTCGGACACAGCGCCGTACTTCACGTTGAGGCCGAAGCTCTTCCAGAACTGCTGGTACTTCTCCCGGTCCTCCTTCAGCAGCTTGAGCAGCTCCGCCTTGATCTTCTTCTCCAGGTTCTTGGCGATGACCTTGAGCTGGCGGGTCTGCTGCAGCATCTCACGGGAGATGTTCAGGCTGACGTCCGGGGTGTCCACCACGCCCTTGACAAAGCGGAAATGCTCGGGCAGCAGGTCAGCGCAGTTGTCCATGATCAGCACGCCGGAGGAATAGAGCTGCAGGCCCTTCTTATAGTCCCGGGTATAGAAGTCATAGGGGGTGCGGCTGGGGATATAGAGCAGGGCGTCATAGGTGACATTGCCCTCCACATGGACCTGGATGCTGGTCAGGGGCTTCTCCCAGTCGTTGAACTTATCGGTGTAGAATGCGTTCAGCTCGTCCTCGGTGACATCCTCCTTCTTCTTCTGCCACAGAGGTACCATGGAGTTCAGGGTCTCCCATTCCTGGTAATCCTCCCACTCGGGCTTGTAGTCGTCACCCGCGTCCTCGGGCTTCGGCTTCTGGCGGGACTTGGTCATCAGCATGGTGATGGGATAGTGGATATAGTCAGAGTACTTCTTGACCAGCCGGGAGATGGTGTGCTCCTCCAGATAGTCGCTGTACTTCTCCTCCTCGCCGTCCTCCTTGATGGTCATGATGACATCGGTGCCCACCGTGTCCTTCTCCGACTCGGTGATGGTATAGCCGTCGGTGCCGTTGGACTCCCACAGCCAGGCCTTGTCAGAGCCATAGGGCCGAGTCAGAACCTTGACGTCAGAGGAAACCATAAAAGCAGAGTAGAAGCCCACGCCGAACTGGCCGATGATGTCCACATCGCCGGCGTCCACGCCCTCCTTCTCGGCCATCTCCTTCTTGAACTGGAGAGAGCCGCTCTTAGCGATGACACCCAGGTTGTTCTCCAGCTCTTCCTCGGTCATTCCGATGCCGTTATCCGAGACGGTGAGGGTCTTTGCCTCCTTGTCGGCGGTGATGGTGATCTTGAAGTCAGACCGGCTCATGCCCACGTTGTCATCGGTCAGGGCCTTGTAGGCCAGCTTGTCGATGGCGTCGCTGGCGTTGGAGAGGATCTCTCGGAGAAAGATCTCCTTGTGGGTGTAGATGGAGTTGATCATCAGATCCAGCATCCGCTGAGACTCCGCTTTGAATTGACGCTTTTCCATAGTGTAACTGCCTCCAATATGCGGGGGCGGCACTTGGCGGCCCCCAAAACTATTTTGTAAACAAAAAATGTTAGCACTCATTTCTTCTGAGTGCTAACATATCATACCCCTTTTCCCCTGGGAATGCAAGGGGGTTCATAAAAAATTTGCAATTGAAGTTCCGGTGTGCTGATCTTCTGAAAACGGCGTGTCCAGGGAAAATCCCGGGACACGCCGCTCTCTCACTCCGCTTTTTTCACAAACCCGAAGGCAATCTCCGGCGCCCGCTCCTTGAGCAGCTCCAGCGCCCGGTCCACCTGCTCCTTCCGCTCCAGCTCCCACTTTTTCGGCGTGCCGTCCGGCAGGACGGTCACCAGAAAATGGGTCAGAAAATACTGGGGACAGCAGCCCATAACCGCCCGGCTCTCTTCCTGGCGGCGGTAGGCCCGCTGAATGTCCGCAAAGGCCAGATAGTCCACTCCGCCCAGCAGCTTTGGATGGAACAGAT
Source organism: Candidatus Onthomonas sp. (assembly GCA_051866795.1). Taxonomy (GTDB): domain Bacteria; phylum Bacillota; class Clostridia; order Oscillospirales; family Oscillospiraceae; genus Onthomonas. The sequence goes on from JBJDXT010000058.1 coordinate 18,629, forward strand.
ACTGTTTGCCCACGGACAGCTTGCCCACCTGCTCTGCTGCGGCAAAGTCCTGCTCCAGCGCCTGCTCCGGGGCCTCACTAACGATAGGAATCCACTTTTTTGCCACGTCTCTCTCTCCTTTTCGGTTATTCAAAGCGGCCAATCAGACGGCTGACCACCTTTGCAATATGATAGATGGGATTTTCCATGGTCTTTTTGACGTTTTCCAGCTCACTGCGGATCTGGATGTGCTGGGGACAGTGGCGCTCACACTTGCCACACTTAACGCACTGACCGGCATTGGAACGTTTCCCCCGGAGGGTGGTACACATGACATACTCCTTCATGCCGGTGTAAAAGCCCTCGGTATACCGGGCGTTATAGCACCGGAAGGAGCCGGGGATATCCACCCCGTTGGGACAGGGCATACAGTAGCCGCAGCCGGTGCAGCCCACCTTGACCTTTTCGTTGATGGCGTTCTTCACGTCTTCATACATCTGAAAGTCCTGCTCGGTCAGTTCTCCCGTCTTTGCCTCAGAGGCAATCCGGCAGTTCTCCTCCACCATCTCCATGCTGTTCATACCGGAGAGGACCACGGTGACCCCGGTCTGATTCCACAGCCAGCGCAGGCCCCACTCGGCAGGAGAGCGCTTGGGCTGGGCATTCCGAAACCGTTTGACAGCCTTGGCCGGCAGACGATTGACCAGCCGGCCGCCCCGGAGAGGCTCCATAATGATAACGGGAATCCCCTTCTCCTCTGCCCGTTCCAGGCCCTTCCTTCCCGCCTGGGTGTGCTCGTCAATGTAGTTGTACTGAATCTGACAGAAATCCCAGTCGTAATCTTCCAGCAGTTCCAGAAAAGTGTTCGTGTTGCCGTGATAGGAAAAGCCAATGTTCCGAATAGCCCCGGAGTTCTTCTTCTCCGCAATCCACTCCAGAATACCCAAGCTCTTGAGCCGATTCCAGGTGGTCACGTCGGGCAGCATGTGCATCAGGTAGTAGTCGATATAATCGGTCTGAAGCCGCTGGAGCTGCTCCTGGAAGTACCGCTCCATGTCCTCCGGCTTTTTGATCAGATAGTGAGGCAGCTTGGTGGCGATGTGCAGCTTGTCCCGGCAGTGGTTTTTGGCAAAGATCTCGCCGATGGTTTTTTCACTGTCCGGGTAGATATAGGCGGTGTCGAAGTAGTTCACTCCCGCCTCCAGGGCGGCCATCAGCTGCCGCTCGACGGCCTCTGTGTCGATCTTGCCCCGCACCCGCTGAAAGCGCATACAGCCAAAGCCCAGCTGGGAGAGAGATTCCCCGTGTTTGTCCTTGCGGTACTGCATTGTGTTACCTCCATCGAATTGGCAAATGGCGCAGGAAACTGCACCTCACCCCTCCGCCAGAATTTCTTTCCGGAAATGCCGGAAGCTGTAGGGGGTGAAGGGCTCCTGCTCCGATTCCGGCAGGGCCAGATACTCCGCGCCGGTGACCCACCGGGCGGCCCTGACCTCCTCCGGCTGGCAGGAGATCTCCGGCTCATTCTCCTCCAGGGTCACCATGTAATTGGCCGCCAAAGCCTGATACTTGTGGTCGTGGACAATGTCCAGGCTGTGGAGCATGCCCAGGAAACGCCACTGGCGTTCCGGCGGCGTCAGGCCGGTCTCCTCCTTCAGCTCCCGGCAGGCCGCCTGCCAGGGGCCCTCCCCCGCTTGGGCAAAGCCGCCGGTTGCCTCCCAGCAGAGGGGGTAGAAGGTCTTGGTCTCCTTCCGCTGGGTCAGCAGCAGCTTTCCGCCCTTGTCCCGCACCCAGACGGTGACCACCAGATACCAGGCGTCCTCCCGCAGTTCCTCCGAGCGGAGCTGGGTCCTGCCGGTGGCCTGTCCCAGATCATTATAAATGTCAAGCCGCTCTTCCATACGCTTCCTCCTACAGCAGCTTCAGATGGTTGAAGGGGAAGAACACAAAGAGGGCCTTGCCGATGATATAGCCCTCATCCACAACGCCCAACTCCACGGTAAACCGGCTATCCGTAGAGTGGTTCCGGTTGTCTCCCATGACAAAGATGGAACCCTCCGGCACGTCAATGCTCACCACATCTCCCCGGATCTCCATGGGATCCGCCTCCTCCAGGTTGATATAGTCCTCCTCTATGCGCACGCCATCCACATAGACGGCGTTCTGCTCATAGTCCAGCTCCACCGTCTGGCCGCCGGTGGCAATCACCCGCTTGACGATGGTCTCCTGGATGACATCCGTCTCCTTGTGGACGATGACCACATCTCCTGTCTCCGGCTCATAGTTCAGCCGCCAGGCCAGCACCAGATCCCCTTCGTAGAGGGTGGGATACATGGAGGAGCCCACCACCACAATGAGCTGGGTCAAAAAGTGAAAGACCAGGATGGTGGCTGTCAGCACCACCACCAGGATTTTCAGTTCACTGAACAGCTCCTGCTGCCAGCTCTCTTTGGTGATTTTCTCCTCCGGCTGCCGCTTCCCCTTCCGGGGCTCCGGCTGGGTCATTTCATGTTCCGCCATATCTGTTACTCCTTATCCGCCGCCGGTCAGCCCATCAGATGGACAGGCCGCACCTCCAGACAGCGTTTGGTTCCGGTGTCGACGACAAAGGCCGCCGCCTCCAGCTTGCAGGGGCCGCTCGCCGCCTCATACCGCCGGGGAAGTCCGCCCAAAAACTTGTTGATAGACAGCTCCGGCTGGATGCCCAGAATGGACTGGGCCGGGCCGGTCATGCCCAAGTCGGTAAGATAGCCGGTCCCCCTGGGCAGCACCTGGGCGTCCGCCGTGGGCACATGGGTGTGGGTGCCCCAGACCGCCGACACCCGGCCGTCCAGATACCAGCCCATGGCCAGTTTCTCGCTGGTGGCCTCAGCGTGAAAGTCCACCAGCACCAAGTCCGCCTCCATCCGGCTGAGAATGGCATCGGCAGTGGTAAAGGGGTTTTCCACATTGGGGTCCATATTCACCCGGCCGATCAGGTTGATTACCCCAATCCGCAGCCCTTTCGGGCCGTCATAGACCCCCCAGCCCCGACCGGGGGTGCGCCGGGCAAAATTGTCCGGGCGCAGGATGTAGTCATTGCTGTCCAGCAGGCCGGTAATCCGGATCTTGCCCCAGGTATGATTTCCCAGCGTAATGACATCCGCCCCTGCGTCAAAAATGGCCTGGGCGTCCGCCGGATTCAGGCCAATACCTGCGGCGTTTTCCCCGTTGACCACGGTAAAATCCGCCCCCTGCTCCCGCTTGACCCGGCGCAGATTGCGGCTGAGATAGTCCAGTCCGGCTTCGGAGACCACATCTCCCACTGACAAAATCGTCACAGTCATAAACTTCCTCTTTCTCTCTGGGATGGGTAATCCTTCCACATGCCTTAGTATACCCTTTTCCAGGCCGGGGCGCAACGTTTTTCCGGAAAGTGAGACGCCGGTGAATACGCAAAGAGCCGGCGGGATTCCGCCGGCTCAGATCATTATCCTCTCTTTTCTCCCTCTTTCACCCGAAAGCTCTCCACGATCGCCCGGATGGACCGGTACAGGTAAGGCTTATAGTGCTCCAGATCGGCGGGGTCCTGTTCCAGAATGACGCTGTGGCAGGTGCTACTGACCAGCTCCAGAATGGTATACAGCAGCAGCACCGGCTCCTCCACCTGCTCCCCGCTGCCTGCGAGAATACGCTCATAGGTACCCAGGTAGTCGTCTGAGGACTTATGCAGCGCCCGGCGGAAGATGCCCCAGCTCAGGTTTTTATTGATGAACCGGAGCAGTTCCTGGTCCTGCTGAAGCTGCTCCAGGGCGTCGTCCACAATGGCAGTTAGCCTGTCCGCCAGGCCACCGCAGCGGGTGAAATCCACATGGTTCAGCGCATGGTGGAAAACCTGTCCGGCCTCCCGCACAATCAGCTTCTCCTGAATGTCATATTTGTCCCGAAAATAGAGATAAAAGGTCCCCTTTGCCATACCTGCCCGCTCCACAATATCCGAAATGGAGGTCTTGGCAAAGCCCTTGGTGGTAAACAGCTCAAAAGCCGTGTCCAGCAGATTTTGCTCCTTCTGATGCTTGTTTTCAGCCACTTTCCCCACAAAGGTCCGCTCCCTTGCTACTAAATATATATATATATATATAGTTTATCATACCCGATTACCTTCCCGGTGTCAATCTTCTCTCCTCCAAAAAATGACTAATAGTCATTCTTATCAAGGAAGCAAATTTCAAAAAATGACCAAAGTTCATTTGTTCACACTTTCGTAATTGACTATCGGTCAGTTTTGTACTACACTGTCCCCATCTTGAAATGACCAACGGTCATTCTAAAAAGAGGGACGACTATGTTCAGATTCGCAAAGCAAATTGTCAAACGCCGAATACCGATTCTGGTGCTCAGCCTTCTGCTGCTGATCCCGTCCGCCTTCGGCTTTTTCAGTACCCGGGTCAACTATGACATCCTGTACTACCTGCCCGACGACATCGAGACCATGGAGGGCCAGCAGATCCTGCTGGATGACTTCGGCAAGGGCGCCTACGCCATGTTTGTGGCGGAGGGCATGACAGACAGCCAGGTCTCACAGCTCAAGGCGAAGCTGGAGCAGGTGGACCATGTGGCCGAGGTGATCTGGTTTGACAGCATCGCGGACAGCTCGGTGCCCCAGGAGATTCTGCCGGAGAAATATTACAACGCTTTCCACAGTGGGGACGCCACTCTGATGGCCATGTTCTTTGACACCTCCACCTCGGCGGACGAGACGATGGACGCCATTGAGGAGGTTCGGGCCATCGCCGGGGAGCAGTGCTTCCTGAGCAGCATGTCCGCCATTGTCACCGACACCCGCAACCTGGTCAATCAGGAGCTGCCCATGTACATTCTGGTGGCCGTGCTGCTCTCCTGCCTGGTGCTGGCAGTCACCATGGACTCCTGGATGGCGCCGGTGCTGTTCATGCTCAACATCGGCCTGGCCATCATCTACAACTTGGGCAGCAACATTATCCAGGGAGAGATCTCCTTTATCACCATGGCTCTGGCGGCGGTGCTGCAGCTGGGCGTCACCATGGACTACTCCATCTTCCTGTGGAACAGCTACAAGGAGCAGCGCAGCCTCACCCCGGACAAAGAGGAGGCCATGGCCCGGGCCATCACCCTGACCATCACCTCGGTGGCAGGCTCCTCCCTGACCACAGTGGCGGGCTTTATCGCCCTGTGCTTTATGACCTTTACCCTGGGCATGGATCTGGGCATCGTCATGGCCAAGGGCGTGATTCTGGGCGTCATCTGCTGCGTCACCGTTCTGCCCTCTCTGATGCTGGTCTTTGACAAGGCAATTCAAAAGACCTCTCACAAGCCTCTCACCCTCAACTGCGGCAGACTCTCCTCCTTTATCATCAAGCACCACAAGATGCTGGCGTTGGTCCTGCTGCTGTGCTGGATTCCCGCCATCTACGGATACCGGAACGTCAACGTCTACTACAATCTGGACTCCAGCCTGCCGGACTACCTGCCCAGCGTCCAGGCCAATGCCGAACTGTCTGACAAGTTTGACATGAGCACCGTCCATCTGATTCTGGCAGACGGCCAGCTCTCCCCCAAGGAGACCAAGGCAATGCTGGCTGAGATGGAACAGGTGGACGGCGTACAGTTCGCTCTGGCCACCGACTCCCTCATCGGCTACCGCATTCCCAAGGACTTTCTGCCGGAGGAGATCGTGGGCACGCTGGAGAGCGGCGGTCGACAGCTGATGCTGGTCAGCTCGGAATATAAGGTCGCCAGCGACGAGGTGAACCGGCAGGTGGAGGTGCTGGGCAGCATTCTCAAGGAGTACGACCCCTCCGGCATGCTGATCGGCGAAGCCCCCTGCACCAGAGACCTGATTACCATCACCGACCACGACTTCAAAGTGGTCAGCGCGGTCTCCATCGGCGCCATCTTCCTGATTATTCTGCTGGTACTGCGGTCGGTGTCCCTGCCGGTGCTGCTGGTGCTGGTCATTGAGCTGGCTATCTACATCAATATGAGCCTCTCCTTCTACACCAACGCCACCCTGCCCTTTATCGCCTCCATCGTCATCGGCACCATCCAATTGGGCGCTACCGTGGACTACGCCATTCTGATGACCAACCGCTATCAACTGGAGCGCTCCCGGGGCAAGGACAAGACGGAGGCCGCTACAGTAGCCCTCTCCACCTCCATCCCCTCCATTCTCACCAGCGCCCTGGGCTTCTTCGCCGCCACCATCGGCGTAGGCCTCTACTCGGACGTGGACCTGATCGGCTCGCTATGTACTCTGATGGCCCGGGGCGCACTCATCAGCATGGCAGTGGTGCTGCTGCTTCTGCCCTCTCTGTATCTGCTCTGTGACGGGCTGATCCGCCGCACCAGCTGGGGCGTCAAGGCTAAATCCAAATCCATAACCCAATAAAATGGAGGAATCGATATGAAATCCTGTTTTCAGCGTATTATCGCCCTGTCCCTCACCGCCGGCATGCTAGTGAGCTGTCTGACCGGCTGCGGCTCGGCAGACACTTCGGCCAGCCAGGAGCCTCAGGTCTCCACCGCGGAGACAGATGCCATCGCAGAGGCCGCCTCCTCGCTGATGCACACCCACGGCAGCGAGCAGGGCAAGGAGGAGACGGTCTACGTCATCGCCGATGCCAACGGCCGGCCTACCAAGACGATTGTCAGCGCCTGGCTGAAAAACCCGGAGGAGGCGGGCACCCTGACCGACCGCTCCAATCTGTCTGATATCCAGAATGTCAAAGGCGAGGAGACCTACACCGTCAACAGCGACGGCACCCTGACCTGGCAGGCGGAGGGCAGCGATATCTATTATCAGGGCACCTCCACGCAGGAGCTGCCCATTCAGGTCTCCGTGACCTATCAGCTGGACGGTCAGACGGTCACTCCGGAGCAGCTGGACGGAGCCAGCGGCCACCTTACCATGACCTTCACCTATGTGAACAACACCGCCGCACAACGGATGGTAAACGGCAAGACAGTCACCCTGTATCAGCCCTTCCTAGTGGTCTCCGGCGTCATGCTGGACAACGAGACCATCTCTCAGGTGGAGGTCACCAACGGCAAGGTGATCAATTCCGGTGACCAGTCCATCGTCGTCGGCATGGCAATGCCCGGCCTCAAGGATAGCCTGGGGCTGGACGATCTGACCGACACAGACGGCGAGCCGGTGGATATTGACCTTCCCGAGTCGGTCACCATCGAGGCGGACATTCACGACTTTTCTCTGCTGACTACCGTCACCGTGGCCTCCAACAGCCTGCTGGAGGAGCTGGATCTGGACGATGTGGAGACCTTTGACGACCTGCAGGACGCTATGGATGAGCTGACTGACGCCTCCACCCAGCTGGTGGATGGCACCCGGGAGTTGTATGACGGCGTAGGCGAGCTGTCCGACGGCACCGATGCGCTAGCCGAGGGCGTTGACGAACTGGATCAGGGCGCGGCCGATCTGGACGATGGTGCAGCTCAGCTGAACCAGGGGGCAGGCGACCTGGACAAAGGTGCAGGAGATCTGAAAAACGGTGCCGGTGCCCTGAACCAGGGGGCAAAGCAGCTCTCTGACGGTGCGGCCAGCCTGAAGGACGGAACTGTCCAGTTAGAGGCCGGCGCCCGGACCATCGCCAGCAACATCGGTGATCTTTACTCCGGCCTGGTCACCATCAATGACGGTGCGCAGACCATCGACAACGCTCTGGCCCTGATGCAGAGCCAGATCTCCGGTCTTCCCGCCGGCATGGCTGCCCTGAAAACCGGCGCCGTACAGATCAAGTCCGCCCTGAAGGGCGAAAACGGGCAGAGCATCTATGAGGGCGCCGCCGCAATTCAGGCGGGCGCCCAGCAGATCTCCAGCGGACTAAAGAGCAGCAGCAGCGACAACCCTGGCTTATATGAGGCAGCCCTGAATATCCAATCCGGCGCCAATGAGATTGCCGGTAAAGCTCCTTCCCTGGGAAGTGCCGCCAAACAGGTGCAGGAAAGTTTGAGCAATCTGCCCGATACGGTCCAGTCGGCAGCCTCTGGTCTGTCCACCGCCAAACAATCCAATAGTGAGGCCAAATCCAATCTGGAGGGACTGCTGGATAATGACAATCTGACAGACGAGCAGAAAATCGTATTGAATACCGCCATTCGCTGTCTGGAGGAGAGCGGCAGTAGCATCACTGATGTCTCCGAGCAGTTGAGCAGCCTGGGCAGTGACCTCTCGGACGCCAGCACCGCCCTGTCCGGCATTCAGGACGGTGCCGACCAAATCACAGGCGGAGCTGACAGCATCCAGAGTGCCGCAGGCACTGTGGCCTCCAGCGCCGAATCCCTGGCACAGGGCAGCGATCAGTTGGCAGCAGGGGCCGGACAGATTCAGAGCGGAGTGGATACCATTCTCTCCGGCAACGATGGCAATAACCTGAACACCATGATTGAGGCGCTCACCACGTTGTCCGACAGTGGAGCAGCCTTAGTTGAGGGCGTAGACGCCCTGAAGAATGCCCAGGATACCCTGTCCGCCGGGACCAAGACCGCCACAGTGGGTGCGAAGCAGTTGGCAGAGGGCTCCAACGCCTTGGCAGACGCCTCCGCACAGGTATCTGCCGGCTCTGCCTCCGTCGCCCAAGGCGCTTCTGGTTTGGCAGACGGCGCCTCTGATCTGGCAGACGGCGCCGCTGCGCTGAAAGAGGGCACCATCTCGCTGAAAGACGGCACATCTACTCTGAAAGAAGGCACTGCCTCTCTGAAAGAAGGCACCTCCGCCCTTAAGAACGGCACCAGTGACCTGACGGACGGCGTGGTGGAGCTGCTGGACGGCGCCAGGGAGCTGATGGACGGTATGGCCGAGTTTGACAAGGACGGCATTCAGACCCTCTCCGAGCTGTTCCAGGACGACGCCTCCGATTTTCTGGACCGGCTGCGTGCCCTGCAGGATTATGCGGCGGAGTACAACTCCTTCTCCGGCTCCAACGAGGCACTGCCCTGCTCCGTCAAGTTCATCATCCGTACTGACTCTATCGGGGAGTAACTGTCTCTCCAGATTCAAAATGCCCGGCCGGAACTGATCCGGCCGGGCATTTTCATTCTTTTTCCTTTTCATTGACAATTTTTGTGGAGCACAGTATTATAATCTTATCTTTTCTATTCAGAGGTGAAGGACTATGGCCCCGACTTTTCCCATTCGGCTGGCTGCGGGCCTGCTGGAGCTGCTCTATCCGCCCCGCTGCGCCTTCTGTACCCAGGTGCTGGAACCGGGCAGCCCTTCCTCCGGCATCTGCCCGGACTGTGCCTCCACTCTGCCCCGCACCGGGCCGTCCACCGTCGCTCAGGATGGGGATTGCTTTTCCAAATGCCTCTCTCCCCTCTTCTATCAGAGTGCAGCTGCCCAGTCTATTCGCCGGTACAAGTTTTCCGGCAAGGCCTGCTACCACCATGCCTACGGTCCCCTGCTGCGGAGCTGCCTATCTCACAATCTGAGCCAGCCGCCGGATCTGATCACCTGGGCCCCACTGAACCGGTGGCGGAAATACCGCCGGGGCTATGACCAGGCCCTGCTGCTGGCCCGGGAGGCCGGAGCACTCTGGGCGCAGGATCCGGTACCGCTGCTGGAAAAAATCCGCAACACCCGGCCCCAATCCAGCCTTTCCGCTGCAAAAAGGCGACAGAACGTCCGGGGCGTCTACCGCCTGATCCGTGGCTGTCCTTCTCTGGAGGGGAAACGGATCCTGCTGGTGGATGACGTCATCACCACCGGCAGCACTCTCTCCGCCTGCGCCGCCGTGCTGACCGCCGCCGGGGCGGAGGAGGTGATCTGTCTCACTCTGGCCAGGGCGGGAGTTGACAGGAGCGAGTCAGACGGTTGAGCGGCGTCAGAGCTGAAGAATATGCGCTTCAATCTGCCGGATAACCTCTCTGAACACTTCGTCGCTCTGGCCGGTGGGGTCCGGCAGACCCCAGTTGTCGTCGAAGCCCCGCCCGATGTAGGGACAGCCCACGTCACAGCCCATGGAGATGACCAGGTCTGGCACGGGAATCTGGTCCATCGTCTTGCTGTACTGGGTCTGCTCCATGTCAATGCCGTACAGCTCTTTCACTATGCGGACAGCGTCCTGGTTGATGCAGGGCTTGGTCTCCGTGCCGGCGGAATAGAAGTCAAACTCCTCTCCCCGCAGATGTTTGCCCAGAGCCTCTGCAATCTGGCTGCGGCAGGAGTTGTGGACGCAGAGGAAGGCGATTTTTTTCTGATCCATCTCAATCCTCCAACCTGCGCAGCAGTCCTTCCACTTCAGACGCTTTGAGCATTTTTCCCATAGAGACCACCTGCTCATTCACCACGATGGCAGGCATGCTCATGACGCCGTACTCCATAATCTTCTGGAGATCGGTGACATACTCCACTTCCACAGTCAGGCCCAGATGTTCGGCAGCAGCTTTGACCGCTTCATACTGCTCATGACAGGTTTTGCAGCCCGTCCCCAAAATCTTGACGCAGCAGATGCCGTCCAGCCTTTCTCCGCAACAGCGGGCGGGCGCCCCCTGCTCTTTTTTCTTCCTTCCAAAGTTAAACAGTGCCATAAAAAACCTCCCATTACATGATAATCGGCTGAATCATGTTAAAGAAATAGCCCACCAGAATAATGCCAACCGTACAGATTGCCGCGAAAATGCCCAGCAGCTTCGGCTTGACAGCCTTGCGCAGCATGAGCATGGAGGGGAGCGACAGGGTGGTCACCCCCATCATAAAGGCAAGCACCACGCCAAGTTGGGCGCCCTTGGCCAACAGCGCCTCGGCAACGGGGATCGTACCGAAGATATCAGCGTACATGGGAATTCCCGCTGCCGCAGCGATAACGACCCCAAAGGGGTTGCCTGTTCCCAGGATGCGCACGATGAATTCCTCCGGAATCCAGTTGTGAATCACAGCGCCGATGCCGACGCCGGCCAGCACATAGGGAAATACTTTCTTCGCGGTCGACATCACCTGCTCCCAGGCATAACGGATACGGTCTTTGCATTTTAGCTTCTCCTGGGGCAGGTCTGCGGCGCAGCCATTGCGGATAAACGCCTCTACCTGCTGCTCCAAATTGAGTTTTTCAATCAATGTGCCCCCGAGAACGGCAATCACCAGTCCCAGCGCCACATAGATAACCGCCACCTTCCAACCAAAAATGCTCATCAGCAGCACCAGACTGCCCAAGTCCACCATGGGAGACGAGATCAAAAAAGAAAATGTGACCCCCAGGGGCAGCCCCGCTCCGGTAAAGCCGATAAACAGCGGGATGGAGGAGCAGGAGCAAAACGGGGTCACTGTCCCCAGAAGCGCCGCAGCACAGTTTGCACCGATGCCATGGAACCGGCCCAGAATCTTTTTCGTGCGCTCCGGCGGAAAATAGCTCTGAATATAGGAAATGACCAGGATCAGGACAGCCAGCAGGACCATAATTTTGATCCCATCGTAGAAGAAAAACTGGATGCTGCCCCCCACCCTGTCGGAAGGGTCCATGCCCACGGACACCAGGATGCCGCCAATGAGCCGGTTCAGCCATTTCATGCCCAAGAGCTCATTCTGAAAGAAATCCCATGCTGTCTGCATAGCAGATGCCTCACTTTCTGCGGAATATCAAGAAATTTCGATTTGAAAGCGCTGCAAAAAGCCATCACCTCATCGTGATGGCCTCTGGCAGGACTCGCAGCGCTTTTGGGTCTCCGGCTCCGCCTCTGTCACAGCGGTAATTTCTCTGAGCAGATCAATTGCCGCTGCGCTGCCCCGTCTGCTGATCCGGTAATAGGTCCATTTGCCCTCCTCCCGGCTGGCCACAATACCGGATTCACACAGAATTTTCATATGGTAGGAGAGCGAGGATTGGGGCATGTCCATCTCCTCAATCAGGACACAGGCACATTTCTCCCCGCTGTGCAGAAGCTCCAGAATCCGCTGCCGTCGCTCGTCACACAGCGCCTTAAATACCTTTGCCCGCTCCTCGTAGATTGTGGCCATGCGCTCACCTCAAATCAAGTTTTCTTGATCTATTCTATTCCTCAAATCAAGTTTTGTCAATATGTTCTCTTTTGAATTTACCTGTTTTATCAGAAAGACAGCTGCGGGGCACAAATCCCGCAGCTGTCTCTGTATCTGCATATCAGCGCTTATGCTCCGCGGTCTGTATCGGCCATATTGGCGGAGGCCATCCGTTTCATGGGCCGGATCAGCCGCACGCAGACCAGGACGGTCAGGATATCCGCAGCCGGCTGGGCGAGGTAGATGCCGGTTACCCCCAGCAGTCCCGGAAGCGTCAGAATAAAGGGCACATAGAATAGACCCTGACGGATAAGGGAGAGGAACAGTCCCATTTTGGCTGAGCCGATGGTCTGGAAGGTAATGGTCATCATATAGCACAGGCCAAAGGCCGGATACAACGCCACCTGGGAGATGAGCAGCCATCTGCCAAACTCCACCACCACCGGGTTTCGGTTAAACAGCAGGATCAGTGGCTTGGACAGCAGGATATAGACAGCGGCAACCAGAACCGTCAACAGCAGCGCCCCTTTCAGGGCAAACCGCACCGAATCGTGGAAGCGCTTTTCGTTTCTGGCGCCAAAGGCATAGGAGGCCACTGGCTGATATCCCTGCATAAATCCCATGACCACATAGCAGCCGATGAGAATCAGCCGCTGCACCACACCATAGGCCGCGATAATCAGGTCAGCGTCCGGCAACGGCTTTGCCGCGATATTGGTCAGCGAGGTCGCCACTGCCAGACAAATCTGGATGACGGCGGTGGGAATGCCGATGGCAATCACCGACCAGAGGAATTTTCCGGTCAGCTTGAAATAGCGGGGCTTGATTTTGAGGATGGAACGTCCGCTCAGGTAGAAGCAGATCAGGATAACAAAGGTCACGCACTGGGAGATAGTCGTGGCAAGGGAGGCGCCGCCTACCCCGAGGTTCAGGCCCCAGGAGAACATAAACACCGGGTCCAGCAGCACATTCAACACTGCGCCGGTAATCACGGCAACGGATGATATCTTTACAGAGGACTCCGCCCGGGCCGCGCAGTTCAGGCTTTGGGCGGGCAGATTGAACAGCGCCGCAATAAACATCCAGAACGCATACTGCTTTGCCTGGGGAAGTACGGCATCCGACGCGCCAAAGGTGCGCATCAGCGGCTCAATGAACAGGATGCCCAGCGCGCACAGGGCAACGCCGATCAGCATGGAAAAGGCAACGATTGTCGTGACCGTCTGATTGGCCCCTTCCTTATCATTTGCCCCCAGCTGCCGCCCGGCAAGCACCGCCGCCCCTGCCGCGAAAATATTTTCAATGGAGACCATGATGAGCAATAAGGGCAGGGTTACGCCCACCGCAGCCAGCGCATTGTCATCCTCCAGCATTCCAATATAGGCCGTATCCACAATATTGTAGACCGCCTTGGCCAGCAGGGCCAGCGTGGCCGGAACGGCCAGGCGGACAATTGCCTTGGAGGGCTCTACCGTTGAGAGCAGGGACTCCTGCCCTGCGCCTTGATTTCGTTTCATTTCACTCACCCAACACCCCGTACAGCAGGATATCCAGCTGCCGGTGGCACCTTTCTTCGTGTTTCCGCAGAACCTGTTCCACGGATTCTCCCTGATTGCAGACTGTCCGGAAACGGCTGTGGAAAAAATCCATATACAGCCGGAAGTCCTCCACAATGGCAGGAATGGACAGCCCCGCCCGTAAGGGCCTGCTGCTCAGCAGGGCTGTCAGCACCGAGATATTCAGGGCGTCAAACCTGCTGCGGCAGCCGGCAATCTGCCCGGTGAGATGGGCCGGCGGATTCAGCACCGCTCCGGCGAAAATCCCCTGAAAGACGGGATGCTCCGCAAAAAAGCGAAGCCGCGCGTCAAAGTAGCACCGCAGCCGCTCCTCCGGCGAGCCGGAATGCTGTTCCATCTCTTCCTGCAGCCAGTCCGCCGCCTGGTCAAAGCAGGTGCGCACACACATCAGGTAGATCTCATCCTTATCCCGGAAATAGTGATAGACAATCCCCTTTGAGATACCCTTTTCGGCGCAAACCGTGCTCAATGACGCGCCCTCATAGCCCTTTTGAGAGAACTCCTCCAGCGCCGCGCTCAGAATGCGCTGTCTCGACAATGCATTTTTTTCTTCCCGTTTCATAGCAGCCTCCAAAAACAGACCGGTCAGTCTGTTTACTAGCATAGCACAAACAGACTGACCGGTCAACATTTTCTCTTCCATTTTCAGCGCAGCCCGAGGCAAAAAAAAAAAAAAAATGGAGCAAACGAAATACGCTTGCTCCAAAATGGCGGAGTAGGAGGGATTCGAACCCTCGAGCCGCTTTTGACGACTACACGATTTCCAATCGTGCCCGTTATGACCACTTCGATACTACTCCATATTCAGTTATGCTGTTGTCCAGTTGGCTCATCAGCAACATTGATTATTATAGCAGAAAAAATCTGTTCGTCAAGGGGGCAATTGCATTTTTTTGAAAATTCCTGCCGGCCGGTTCCGTCCGTTCCAGAAGTCAAAATATAGATGACAAATGCCCTTTTCCTTCCGGCAGTTTTCCTCTATAATGGAGAAAACAACCGCAACCAGGTCCGTCCCGGCTGCACAGACAGGAGTACGCTATGAAAACCCTTTATCTGGAATGCAATATGGGGGCCGCCGGCGACATGCTGGCCGCCGCCCTGCTGGAGCTTCACCCTGACCCGGAGGATTTTGTCCGCCGACTCAATCACCTGGGGCTGCCCGGAGTGGTCTTTTCCCGGGAAAGCGCAGTCAAGTGCGGCATCACCGGAACCCATCTGTCAGTTACCGTCCACGGCGAGGAGGAGCAGAGTCTGGACGTCTCCGCCGGAGAGACGCACGGCCATGCGCACAGCCATTCCCACGACCACGGTGCGGACGGGCACCATCACCACACTCTGGCCGGGATCACTCATCTCGTCTCTCACCTCTCTCTGCCCCAGCCGGTGCGGAACAACGTTCTGGCCGTCTACCAGCTTCTGGCCCAAGCAGAGGGCCATGTCCACGGCAAATCAGTGGAAGAAATTCACTTCCATGAGGTGGGCGCATTGGATGCCGTCGCTGACATCACCGCCGTCTGTCTGCTGTTTCACGAGCTGGACCCGGAGCGGATTGCGGCCTCTCCGGTACAGGTGGGCAGCGGGCAGGTGCGCTGCGCCCACGGCATCCTTCCGGTGCCCGCTCCCGCAGCCGCCTGGCTGCTTCAGGGGATTCCCACCTTCGGCGGGTCCATTCAGGGCGAGCTGTGCACCCCCACCGGTGCCGCTCTGCTGCGCCATTTTGTCCAGTCCTTCGGTCCCCAGCCGGTGATGCAGGTGGAGCGCATCGGCTACGGCATGGGCGCCAAGGACTTTCCCCAGGCCAACTGTGTACGGGCCATGCTGGGAGAAGCCCGGGAAACGGCGGAGTCCATCTGCGAGCTGCGCTGCAATCTGGACGACATGACACCGGAGGCCGTTGGGTTTGCCATGGAGCGGCTGCTGGAGGCAGGGGCGCTGGACGTTTTTACCGCTCCCATCGGCATGAAAAAATGCCGTCCCGGCGTGCTGCTCACCGTCCTGTGCCGCCCTCACCAGCGGGAGGAGCTACTCCGGCTGCTCTTTCTGCACACCACTACCCTGGGCGTCCGGGAATCGGATGGCGGACGGTACGTCCTCACCCGCCGGACCCGTACGGAGGAGACGGCGGCAGGTCCAGTCCGGGTCAAGCAGGTCTCCGGCTGGGGTGTTCGCCGTGAGAAGCCGGAATATGAGGATCTGGCCCGCATCGCCAGAGAGCGGGGCTGTTCACTGGCGCAGGCGGAGGCATTCGTTGCGGAGCCGCCAAAATCAAACTGAAAGGAACGCTGCAAAGGGGCGGACCCAAATGGGCCCGCCCCTCGTTTTTGAAATGGCTGGCTCTCAGAAGAACAGCCCCATCAGCTTCTCCCAGAAGGTGGGCTCCGGCTGCTCCTCCTCTTTCCCGTCAGAATCGTCAACAATCCGGATAGCCGGTGTGCTCAGTACAAACTGCACTGTCTCTACCCGGGTATTCTTGTCAGAGACAAAGGAGGGTATTTCCTCCAGATTGCCGGAAATGCTGGCCAGCAGGTCGTCGATCTGCTCCTGGATGTCATCATCCATGCCGTCGGTCTCCGCCCGCATCTCGCCGGTGCCGTCCTTCAGCTCGCCAGTACCGTCCTTCAGCTCACTGGTACCGTCCTTCAGCTCCACGGTTCCGTCATACAGCTCCGCAATGCCGGTTAGCAGCGTCTCGACGCCCTCATCCAGCTCGCCGGTGCCATCCCGGAGCGTGCCGGTGGCGTCATACAGTTCCACCAGCCCCCGAAGGAGCTGAGCGGTCCCGTCATACAGGCCATCCGCGCCGCTCTTGAGGGCGCCGCTGCCCTTCACCAGCTCCGCAGTGCCGCCGGAAACCTGCTCATAACCCGCCAATACCTGAGCCACACCGTCGGTATAGGCGCTCAGGCCGCTGTCCAGGTCCTCATAGGCCTCCACCAGGCTGTTGACCGCTGCGGTGAGCTGTACCATCCGGCCCATCAGATCCGTCAGGCTGTCCGCCAGCTGACCGATGGCGGCGTCAAACTCCGCATAATTGTTCTGAAGCTCCTCCGCCCCTGCAGCCAGAGTGGTAAGCTGCTCATTGACAGCGTCCAGATATGCTTCGGTGCCCTCAATACTGGCATTATTGCCCTTGAGCAGCAGCAACATCTGGTTGGCCAGGTCAATGCCCTGTTGCTTGATAGGCTCCAGAAAGCTGGTGGGAACTCCCATGGCCTGCAGCTTATTCTCCAGACTGCTCACCTTGCCCAGCAGCTCCTCGATGGAACGAATCGCCTCAGTGTTACCCGCCTTGAGCGCGTCAATATCCAGACCGTTTTCCAGCATAACCGCCTTGTACCCGGCATAGTTCACGTTGTCTCGCAGCTCCTGTGCGCCTGTGGTAAGCAGGTCAATACCCTGCTTTATCTGGTCAGAGGCATCCACCAGCTGCTGTACCTGTTCGCCGGAGTCGGAAACACCGCTCAGCGCCTGCTGAAGCTGGGCCAGTGCCTCTTTGAACCGAGCGGATCCGCCGGTCAGCTCACCGGACTGGCTGTTTAGCATCTCCAGCCCCTGCTGTACCTGCAGCACACCTGCATTGAGCGCACGCAGGCCGCTGTCCAGCGCGTCAGCGCCTTCCTGAAGCTCTCCTGCGCCGCTTTTCAGGGCGCTGCCGCCGTCCACTAGGGCATCTGCGCCGTCCCGGAGCTCACCAGCGCCATCGTTCAGCGCGTCCACGCCATCCCGGAGGTCGCCTTCCGCCGCCTCCTGCAGCTCCTGGACGCCGTCCTTCAGCTCCTGGGCGCCGTCATCCAGCTCACCAGCTCCGTCCTGCAGTTCACCGGCACCATCGTCCAGCTCCTCAATGGCATCCAGCAGCTCCCGAACCTGATCCATCAGCTCCTCGTCGTCCACCTCCACGTCAATGGAGAGGGGCAGACCGTTGATGGAGACAGCATCCATCTCAAAGTCAGTGACGTCGGCAGTGATGGTGATGTCCTTTTCACTGCCTGCCAGGACTGTATAAGTGAACTGCCGGTTCTCTCCTACAATGGCAGCAGTCGCGCCCTCTGCCTGAATATTGGCCGCCTTGGAGGTATCCAATGTAAAGGTGATCTGAAGAGCAAAATTGTCGAAAAACTCCGGGTTGCAGTCCGGGTTTTGACGGATGGAGAGATGCATCTCCAGCGCACCGCTGCCTCCGGCCAGCTCCTCCGCAGTGCATGGGGCGCCGTTGAGCGCATAGTCCAGTGAGATCAGCCAGGGGAGCTGGACCTGTTCCAGAACACCCTCATAATAGAGTCTCCCCTGCTCCGCCTGAATGGTGACCGTATCCCCCTCGATCTCAACAGGCGCGGTGGAGGTCATATTGCGCACCGAGGCGTAATTGCCATAATCGGTGATGGTGCCCGCCTGATCCGGATTGAAAATATTGACCACATAGGCGTTTGTTACAGAGCCGTCTCCGGCCAGATTGGCGTAGACGACCTCCTGCTTTTCTGCAGCCACCTCAGCGGCAGACGCTGGCAGCAGACAGGAGCCGGCCAATGTCATAGAGAGAATCAGGGCAGCTGCCCTGCAGAGATGTTGATTGATATGCTTCATCTGGCTTCAGCCTCCTTTTTCGGTTTCAGTTTTTTCTTTGCCTCCCGGGGCAGGACAAACCGGTCAAAGGTATAGAGCAGTCCGGGCAGGACAAAAAACACAATGGTCATGGACAGCAGTGTTCCTTTTCCAAGAAACAGGCCCAGCTGGGACAGAATTCCGTGGGTGGAGAAGCCGCCTAGCAGGAAGCCCACCACCGTCAGGACACTGCCTGAGGTGAGGATAGAAACTGCTGTGCTGGAAATTGTCTCCACAGCCGCTTGACGTTTGTCTTCTATCCCACGATAGGTCCGGTTTTCCCGGTATCGGTCAGTAAACAAAATGGCGTAGTCCACTGTGGCACCCAGCTGGATTGAACTGATGATCAGATAGGCGATAAAGAAGATATAGTCATTTGCGAAGTAAGGGATGGCCAGGTTGATCCAGATCGCCGTCTCAATGCTCAGCACCAGCAGCACCGGCAGTACCAGGGACTTCATAGTCAGCAGCAGCACCACGAACACAGCCCCGATGGCAATTCCGTTTACCTTACCCATATCTGCGGTGATGGTGTCCATCAAATCGTAAGTACTGACGCCCTCGCCAGCCAGGTAATAGGTATCCGGATAGTAGCTCTGGGCTATTTCCCGAATTTTCTGCACCAGTTGGAAGGTCTCCGGGCCCTCATAGTCTGCATCAATGCTGAGCACCATGCGGCTGTAATCATCAGACAGCAGCTGTTCCAGCGCCTCCTCCGGCACATATTCCATCGGAATCGTCCTTCCCACCGTGTCCACATAAGAGATGATACTGGTCACCTGGGGCAGGGTATGCAGTTCACCAGAGAGGGCCTGCTCGGTGACAAAGTCGCCCCGAGGAACCATGAGAACATAGGTATCACTCTTGCCGTAGACCGCCTCAATACTCTCCACGTCGGCGCCCAACTGGGTCTCTGGGCCGAAAATATGACTGGAGCCATAGTAGAAGTTGTTCTGGGTAGATGCCTCATGGCAAGGCACCATGACCAGAAAGAAAAGCACCATCACGGGGAGCATGGCATAAGAGACGACCCGACCAAAGCCGTGAAAGTCCGGCAGCAGGAAGCGATGCCGGGTCTTGTTGACCCACTTCCGGCTGACCAGCACCAGGTTGGGGAAAAAGACAAAGACCGAGATCAGGCTGATGGCCACGCCCTTTGCCAGGGCCAGCCCCAGATCTGGGCCGATCCGGAAGCTCATAAACACCAGCGCCAAAAAGCCGATGACTGTAGTCACGCCGCTGGAGAGAATCGAGCTGGTGGAGATGCACAGAGCGTCTACCATAGCCTTCCGGGAGTCCCTATTGGTCTCCATACACTCCTCATACCGGTGGAGCAGGAATACCGAATAGTCCAGAGAGACAGCCAATTGCAGAATGCTGCCGGCGGCGTTGGTAACAAAGGATATTTCACCGAAGATCAAATTGGTTCCACTATTGATGATCACGGCCACACCCAGGCCTAGCAGAATGACGATGGGCTCCAGCCAAGCAGTGGTGGTCACTGCCAGCACAAATATCGCAAAGAGGATCGCAATGACCACGATCTTCTGAATCTGGCTCACCGTGCTGGTAGTGGCCACTGCAGTGGAGACGGCAGTTCCGCTCATGGCGTTCTCTTCCCCGATGATGGCCCGGATCTCCTCCGTGGCCGGAATTCGGCTCTCCTCGGCAATGGTAACCGTGAAAAGCGCGGTATTATCCTTATAATAAGTCTCCACTGTGTCCGCATCCAGCACCGCCAGGGGAACCCGGATATCCACGGCGTCATCCAGCCACAGAACATCGGTCACACCGTCCACCGCCCCCAGCCGCTCCTTATATTCCAAAGCCTCTGGCACCGTGACATCCCGAACCATTACGCGGGCGTTGGGAATTCCGCCGGAAAATTCCTCCTCCATCCTGTTCAAGGCAACCGTAGATGGACTGTCCTCCGGCAGGTAGTCGTTCATGTCGTAGTTTACTCCGACCAGATTTTGCAGCACCGCGCAGACAATCATCACCGCAGCAAAGAAGGTGAGAATCGTTTTGGGATGATTCACAACGGCAGTATAGAATTTTCTCATACAGCCAGACTCCTTTCCTCAAATAACTGAGTGCAGTATACCGGACAATCGTCCGGAAAAAAACGGGCAATTTCCATCATCTGTGTGTTTTTTCCACAGATCAGTCTTTCTGATGGTCAAACTGCCTCCTTCTTTACCGGACAAATGTCCGAAATTAACCCTTGACGCTCCGGACAAAAATCGTTATCCTGTGGAAAAGAGGTGATCGATGTGAAACATGAAGTTACCACAATGAATACCAAAAAGGCCCTAGCCTCCTCTCTGAAAAAGCTCCTGGTGGAAAAGCCCTGCTCCAAAATCACAGTGAGTGAGCTGATTCAGGACTGCGGGCTCAACCGCAAGACCTTCTACTATCATTTTGCTGACCTCCCTGCCCTGGTGAAATGGATGTTTGAACAGGAGGCTGTAGAGGTGGTCAAGCAGTTCAACTTGCTGACAGACTGTGAGAAAGCGATTAATTTTGTCATCGACTACGTAGATTCCAATGCCCATATCATCAACTGCATCTATGACTCCATGGGGCACGACTGCATGAAGCAATTTCTGTTTGACGACTTTTATGGCATCACCCGTACGGTCATCGACGGTGCCGCTCTTCAGGTGGATGTCCGCTTGTCCGAGGATTTTCTCCAATTTCTCAGCCGTTTTTATGCAGAGGCAATTGCCGGCATCCTGATCGACTGGTTTCAGAATCGCCTGACTCAGAGCCGTGAGGAGGTTGTGAACAATCTGGTGCTGATCTTCCGCCAATCTCTGCCCAATCTGCTGCGGGCCCAGGCAGAGGTAGAGCGGCAGAATAAATCCCGCTGAATTTTCCCCCTGAGCCCTTGACAGACCGGCCTCCATCCCCCAAAATGGGGAAAAATGCAGCCGTGCGGGGAGTAAAAGAGCTCCGCTTCGGAGGGAGGTCTTTTTCATATGTCTGACAAGTCTATTCTGTTCCCGAAGGATTTTATATGGGGTGCCGCTACCTCTTCTTATCAGATTGAGGGAGGTTGGGACGCTGATGGTAAGGGTCCCAGCATTTGGGACGCATTCTGCCACACGCCGGGCAAAATTCACAATGATGAGACCGGAGATCTGGCCTGCGACCACTATCACCGCTTTCGGGAGGACGTGGCACTGATGCGGGAACTGGGCATTCAGTCCTACCGTTTCTCCATCAACTGGCCCCGGGTGCTTCCTGAAGGGGACGGAGCAGTGAATCCAGCCGGTCTCGTCTTTTACAGTGATCTGGTGGACGCCCTGCTGGAGGCGGGAATTGAGCCCTGCGTCACCCTCTATCACTGGGAGCTGCCTCTGGCCCTGCACCGCAAGGGCGGCTGGCTGAATCCGGAAACCGCCAAAGCCTTCGGCCATCTGGCCGCTGTCATCGCCAAGGCTTTTGACGGCCGGGTGCATCAGTATATCACGCTTAACGAGCCGCAGTGCTCTACCGGTTTGGGTTACGATACCGGCGTCCATGCCCCAGGCTGCAAAACGGACCCTCTGACCCAAGCGGCTGTGGCCCACCACTTGCTGCTTGCTCACGGCTATGCCGTCCAGGCCCTGCGGGAGAACAGCTCCGGCCCCATCCAGGTCGGCATCGCCTCCACCGGCACCATTGTCTATCCCAGCGAAAACACGCTGGAAAACCGGACGCTGGCCTATGAGGCCACCTTCCGCCCCGGCAGTCACTGGACCTTCTCTCACAGCTGGTTCCTGGACCCGGTTGTGCTGGGGCATTATCCCACCGAAGGTCTGCCCCAGCCGTTGTCAGCGTTTGTCGCCTCGGTCCTTCAGGCAGAGCTGGAGCAGATCTGCCAACCTCTGGATTTTCTGACCGCCAATATCTACTCCGGCGACGAGATGGATGCTCAGGGTGATCTGGTTTCCCGTCCCACCGGATGGCCCCGGACAGCGCTGCGCTGGTCGGTCTCTCCGGAGTCTCTCCACTACGGCCCTGCTTTTCTCTATCAGCGCTATGGCCTGCCGGTTTACATCTCGGAAAACGGCCAGTCCTGCAATGACCGGGTGTTTCTGGACGGAAAGGTTCACGACCCGGACCGGATTGACTACATGCATCGGTATCTCACCGCTCTCCATGCAGCACTGGAGGAAGGCGTACCTGTCCGGGGCTACTATCACTGGAGCCTGATGGATAACTTTGAGTGGAGCAGCGGCTATGACGACCGGTTCGGCCTCATCTTTGTGGACTATGCAAACGGGCTGCGGCGGATTCCCAAGGACTCCTTCTACTGGTATCAGAAGCTGATCCGGAATAACGGCTGGGCCTGACCTGTTTTTGAGAGGGAATGACTATGACTTACTTTCTGACCAGCAGCCCCTGTGTGGAAGGGGCTTCCCTGCTCAATCCGGCCAATGGTTTTGTGGAGGAGCTGCGCCGGGCAATTTCTGCGCCCTGCCGCGCCCTTTTCATCTGCTCCGATCCGGACAATGCTGTTTTCACAGACCGGCACGGTGGGGACATCCGGGACAGCTTTGAGGCCTCCGGCTTTGTGTTTACAGACTATTCCATGCTGGACGGGCGCAACATCGCCCTGGCCCCTTCTCTGGTCCGTTCTGCAGAGCTGATCATTCTAGCCGGAGGCCATGTCCCCACCCAGAACCGGTTCTTTGCCGAAATCCACCTGCGGGAGCTGCTGAAGGGCTTCCAAGGGGTCGTGGTCGGCATCAGCGCAGGCACCATGAACAGCGCCGACCTGGTCTACGCTCAGCCTGAGCTGGAGGGCGAGTCCGTCTCGGTGGACTACCGGCGGTTTCTGCCCGGTCTGGGCATTACCCGCGCCATGATTCTGCCTCACTATCAGAAAACCCGGCACTTTCTGCTGGACGGCCGCCGTCTGTTCGAGGATATCACCTATTCAGACAGCATGGGCCGGAAATTCTACGCCCTGCCTGACGGCAGCTATCTTCTGGGCCAGGACGGCAAAGAGGAGCTGCGGGGCGAGGCCTATCTGATTCAGGACGGCGAATTGGAGCGGATTAGCAGCATAAATGAGCGTATTTCACTGAATTTGTAAGCCTAATTGCATTAAATACGCAATATGAGAAACGCCATCCGGAGCGCTCGTTTCGGATGGCGTTTGGGCGTTAAAATACAGCCGCACGCATCCGGAGGCCGGTATGTGTGCGGCTGTAACAATTCTACTGCGTTTTGATTTTAGTTGGTAAAGCCGTAGTCGTTCTCTTCCTCGGCGGGCACCTCCGGCTCAGCAGGGGCAGCCTCTTCAGCAGGGGCAGGCGGTTCCTTCTCAACTGCAGGGGCAGTTTCTTCTTCCACCGGGGCATCCTCCGGCACCTCGCCAGCCTCTACCTCGACCTCCACCTCCACATCGGGGGCGATCTTGATCTCGGCGATCTTGGCATTGTTAGCAGCGATGGCGGCCTGGATGTCGGCAATCAGGGCGCAGGCGGCGGAATAGGCTTCCTCCGGCTGGGCACCATGGTCTGCAAAGTAGAGCTTGCCCAACTCCACATAGGCGGCCCGGAGATTGCTCTCCTCCTTCACGTTGGCGGCCCGCAGCTTGGCAACGGCGGCGAGCTGGATGCTCTTATCCACGCCGGTCTGGGCCATATTCAGGCCGGTCTGGCCCAGGTCCATCACTTTTTTCTTCAGCTCATCCACATTGAATGTCATGTCAAATTCCTCCTTACAGGTTCGATATTCGGGATGATTTCATTCTACGTTCTATTTTTGGAAATTGCAAGGCATTTTTGCGTTTTTTATAGTTTTTTAATGAACTAATCAGACTTTCTTTACATTTTTCAGTCTGTTTCGAAGAAATTACTCCGTCTCCGTCATCCGGGGATCCAGTCCGGACCAGCCGGCCGGCTCCATCGCATTGAGCTGCCGGAGATCCTCCGGCGACAGGGCGAAATCAAAGACATCCCGATTTTCCGCCATTCGCTCCGGAGAGCTGCTCTTGGGCAGAGGCTGCACTCCATTTTCCAGGGCAAAGCGGATACAGAGCTGCGCGGGAGAGACGCCGTATTTGGCCGCAAGCCTGGTCACCAGCGGATGCTCCAGTACACGGCGGCGGCCCATGGGACTCCAGGCCTCCACCAGCGTGCCGTGGGCCCGGCACCAGTCCAGCACCTGCGGCTGGTTCCAGCCCGGATGATACTCAATCTGATCGACCATCGGGCAGAGTTCCGCCGTCTCCAGCAGGGCGTCCAGGTGCTCCGGCAGGAAGTTGGAGACGCCGATGGCCCGGACGCGCCCCGCCCGGTATAGCTCCTCCAGCGCCCGCCAGCTCCCGGCGTTGTGCTGTTTCCAGTCCGGGTCGCTGTAAGGCACCCGGGGCCAATGGAGCAGGTAGAGGTCCAGGTAATCCACTCCCAGCCGCCGGCAGGAGCGGTCAAAGGCGGCCAGGACATTCTCATATCCCATCTCGTTCCGCCAGGCCTTGGAGGTGAGCAGCAGCTCTTCCCGGGCAATTCCGGAGCGGCGGATACCCTCCCTCACTGCCTCCTCGTTTCCATAGAAAGAAGCCGTATCCAGCAGGCGATAACCCGCCTCCAGAGCCTGAGTCACCACCCGGACCCCCGTCTCACCCTCTGTTTTATAGGTTCCGTAGCCTACCCTGGGCAGCTGCAGCCCATTGGACAGCGTATAGTATTCCATCTCAGTTCTCCTCTTTCTCCTTGCCACCGGTGCGGAAATGGTCACACCAGTCGCACAGCGGGCAGATCTCGCACATGGCCCGGCGTGCAGTGCACACCTCCCGGCCAAAGAGCACCAGCCGGTGGCAGAAATTGTTGGACTCCTCCGGCGGCAGAATCTCCCGGAGCTGCTCCTCCACCTTCTTCGGGTCTTTCGTGCCGTCGGTCAGACCCAGCCGCCCGGAAATGCGGATGCAGTGGGTATCCGCCACCACCACGCCCGGGGTCTGAAATACATCCCCCTGGATGAGATTGGCCGTCTTGCGGCCCACACCGGGAAGCCGTAGCAGATCCTCCATCTCTCCCGGTACCTTCCCTCCGTATTCGTCCAGCAGCATTCTGGCGCAGTTGACCAGATCCCGGCTCTTGCCCCGGAAAAAGCCACAGGAGTGGATATACTGCCCCACCTTCTCCGGATCCGCCTGAGCAAAGGCCTCCAGGGTGGGAAAACGTTCAAACAGGGCGGGCGTCACCTTGTTCACCCGCTCGTCCGTACATTGGGCGGAGAGCCGGACGGCAAAGAGCAGCTCATAATCCTTTTCATATTGGAGCGAACACAGGGAATCCGGATAGCGCTCCTTCAGGGCGTTTACAATCGCCCATACTTCTTCTTGCGTTTTCAGGGAGATCCACCTCCTATATTTCTCTTATTTTACCACAACCCCCCGAGGAATTCGACCCCTAACGGTTAAAATCTACAATTGCCTTTTTCCAATGCTCTGGTATAATGATATCAGAGACAAACGTTCGTCTATTGTGGACGCCGTACAACTGATACAAAGGAGAATGTATTATGGTTCAGGATCTCATTTCTTTCCTCAAGCTAGCTGATCCCCAGGTGGGCGAGGCAGTTGAGCTGGAACTGGCCCGCCAGCGCCGGAATATTGAGCTGATCGCTTCGGAGAATATCGTCTCGGAGGCTGTTATGGCTGCCGCAGGCTCTGTCCTCACCAACAAGTACGCCGAGGGCTATCCCGGCCACCGGTATTACGGCGGCTGCCAGTGCGTTGACATCGTAGAGGATCTGGCCCGGGACCGGGCCAAGGAGCTGTTTGGCGCCAAATTCGCCAACGTCCAGGCCCACTCCGGCGCCCAGGCCAACTACGCCGCCTATCGCGCTCTGTGCAATGTGGGTGACACTGTCATGGGCATGCGGCTGGACCAGGGCGGACACCTGACCCACGGCTCCGCGGTCAACTACTCCGGCAAGGACTATAAGATCGTCTCCTACGGCTTGGACGTCAAAACCGGACGCATCGACTACGACCAGGTGCGGGATCTGGCCAGGCAGTGCCAGCCCAAAATGATTATCGCCGGCGCCTCCGCCTATCCCCGGGCCATTGACTTCAAAATCTTCGCGGACATCGCCCACGAGGTGGGCGCCTATCTGATGGTGGATATGGCCCACATCGCCGGTCTAGTGGCCGGAGGGCAGCACATGTCCCCTGTCCCCTACGCGGACATTGTCACCACCACCACCCACAAGACCCTCCGGGGCACCCGGGGCGGCCTGATTCTCACCAACGACGAGGCCATCGCCAAAAAGGTGAACTCCGCCATCTTCCCGGGCAGCCAGGGCGGCCCCCTGATGCACATTATCGCTGCCAAGGCGGTGGCCCTGGGTGAGGCCCTCAAGCCCGAGTTCAAAGAGTACGCCGCTCAGGTCGTCAAAAATGCCAAAGCTATGGCAGACGCCATTCTGGCGGGCGGCCTGGATCTGGTCTCCGGCGGCACCGACAACCATCTGATGCTGGTGGATCTCCGCCCCGCCCACCTGACCGGCAAGGTGATGGAGACCCGTCTGGACGAGGTGTTCATCACCGCCAACAAGAACGCCATTCCCGATGACCCGGAGAAGCCCTTTGTCACCTCCGGCCTCCGGCTGGGCACTCCCGCCGTCACCACCCGGGGCTTTGACGAGGCGGACTGCGCCCTGGTGGGTCAGCTGATCTGCCAGACCGCCATGGATTATGACGCCAAGGCCAGCCAGATCCGGGACGCCGTGGTGGCGCTGACTGACAAGCATCCCATTTACCGCTGAGTTTGACACTGTGCGCACCATCCCCCGGAGCAGCTGCTCCGGGGGATTTGCTTTTCTTTTGGCAGGCCTTTTCCTGTTTTATTTCTCCAATTCCGGGGAATACTGTCAGCAAACCATCACTGGAGTGTGACTGCTATGAAACGTTTGCTTTCCCTTTCCCTGACTTTTTCCCTGCTGCTCGCTCTGTCCCTCCGCTCCGCCGCTGCCTTCTGGCCCTTCCCGGAAAAGGAGCCGCCGGTGCAGGAGGACATGCTGGTCAGCACAGTGGTGGGAGAGCCCTACGTCTTTTCTCCGGAGGACTTCTCCCCTGACGGGAACACGGCGGAGTGCTATCTCATCTCCAACCTGCCGGAGTCTCAGGTAGGCGTGCTGCAGATCGGCGCTATGCTGGTGGAGGAGGGCAGCGGCGTCGCCCGGGACGCCCTCTCCGGCCTCACCTGGTACCCCCTGGATGACCGCGTCCGGGAGATCTCCTTCCAGGTCTCCCCCATGACCGACGGCCTCACCGGTGAGCCAGCCACTGTCACCGTCCAATTTCTCACCAGTGAAAACCAGGCTCCGGAGTCCAAAGCGCTCTCCCTCTCCACCTATCGAAACAGTCCAATTTCCGGCACCCTGTCCGCTGAGGACCCGGAGGGTGACGAGCTGACCTATATTCTCCTCTCCCAGCCGGAGCAGGGAACGGTCACTCTGGATGATCCGGCCACCGGGACCTTCACCTATACCCCGGGGAAAAAGGCGGGCAGCTTCACCTTCACCTGGCTGGTTCGGGACTGCCACGGCAACCGCTCCCTCCCTGCAACCGTGACAGTCACCGTTGACAAAGAGGAGGCCGAGGTGACCTATGCCGATCTGGGCAGCTCTTCCCTGAGCTACGCCGCCTCCCGGCTGGCTCAGGAGGGGATCTACGTGGGGCCGGAGCTGGACGGGCAGTACTGTTTCTATCCGGAGCAGGTGCTGACCCGGAGCGAATTTCTCGTACTGGCCCTCCGGGCGGCAGGGATCTCTCCCCTCTCTGAGGACGCCGCCACCGGCTTTTCTGACGACAGCCAGATTCCCACCTGGGCCAAGCCCTATGTGGCCGCCGCATGGCAGGAGGGGCTGGTCTATGGCCGTCCCGGTTCGGACGGACAGCCCGCCTTCTGCCCCAATGAGCTGATTACCCCCGCCGAGGCCGCTGTGCTGCTGGACCGGATTCTGCCGCTCTCTGACGTGACGGCAGAGGTCTTTGCCCCCGCCTCCGCCGGGAGCTGGTCCGGTCAGGCGGTGGCCAACCTCTGTTCCGCCGGCCTGCTCACCCAGGGGCAGGCGCTGGAGTCCACCCTCACCAGGGGCGAGGCGGCCGAACTGCTCTGCGGCGTGCTGGATCGGACGCGTTGAGTTTTTATCTTTAAGGGTTGCGCAAAATTGCGCAACCCTTTTTTCTTTTCCGCTCCGGAGTTTTCACCAATTTGCCCTTTATTTTCTTGTGCAGATCGCTCTTTTTGTTTACTGTAACCAAAATGTATTTGTCTTTAAATGGAAAAAGAGCTATACTTTAATCAATCTAAATTCTTATATTCCCTTTATATCTGGCCTGAGGGCGTGCTTCTGAACAACCGTTTGCACGGCTCAGACAACACACATGCAAAGAGAAGGAGCTGACTGAAATGAAGCAGAAAACAGGTACCCTGGCCAGGCGATGGCTCTCCCTGATCCTGTCGCTGGCCATGGCCGCCTCCCTGGCAGTCACCGGGGCGTGGGCAGAGGAGGGCGACAGCTATGCTATCAGCGTTGCTGTCAGCAAAGAGGAGGTCCAGGTGGGTGACACGGTTACACTGACCGCCACTGTCACCAAGAACGGCGAGACTGTCACCGATCTGGCCGCCGAGGACCTTGTTCTGTGGTGGTGGACTGACACCTGGGGCGACCATGCAGACGGCCTAAGCGATGCCGTCTACAGTAATTACGACGACAATAGTGGGTACTCTCTGACTGCCGATGTCACTCTGCCCAGTGAAGGCGCCTACTACATCGCCGCAGAATTGCAGGACAGCAGTTACAACAGACTGGCGATTACTTATACCACCGTGGATGTCAGTGCCGCCTCTGTGGAACTAACCGACCTTCCTCTGGAAAACGGCGACTTCGAAAACGGCACCACCAACTGGACGCTGAGCGGCTTCTCCTCTGTGGCAGCAGATTCGTGGGCCAGCAACAATACCACCAACACACTGAATCTGTGGCTCTCTGATGATGAGGCCATGTATGGCTCCGCCGCCTATACCGTCACGCTGACTGCCGGTACCTATCAGTTTGGCTTTGACCTGTCCGGTGCTGAGATGGACAGCGGACTGAGCTACGCGGTCACTGCCGGGAAAACAACGCTGGTCTCCAGCTCTGAGACCTGCACCACCACTGGCTGGGATGCGTGGGCCTCCTACGTCACCGACGAGTTCATTCTGACAGAGGATACCGAAGTGACCTTCACGCTCTCCGGCACGGTTCCGGCAGGCTACTGGGGCAACCTGGACAACCTGACCCTGAAGGGCACCGGCTCCCTTATCCAGGCGGAAGAGGATGACCCGGTGGATGCTGGAGTCAATGTCGACAAGGTCAAGAATCTGTCCGAGGACTTCATCATGGGCATGGACATCTCCTCTGTGATGTCTGAGTTTGCCAGCGGCGTCACCTATCAGGACTTTGACGGCAAAACCATCGACAACATCTCCGATTTCTGCAAGTTCCTGGCCTCCTGCGGCGTCACCCACGTCCGGGTCCGGGTCTGGAATGATCCCTATGATTCCAACGGCAACGGCTACGGGGGTGGCAACAACGACGTGGCGACTGCCGTCCGGATCGCTGAAGGCTGCGCCTCTGCTGGGCTGAAGCTACTGGTGGACTTCCACTGCTCCGACTTCTGGACCGATCCCGGCAAGCAGCAGGCTCCCAAGGCATGGGCAGACCTTAGCTTGGCGGAAAAGTCCGAAGCTCTTCAGAAGTTCCTGACCGATTCTCTGCAGCAAATTAAGGACACCGGAGCAACCATCGACATGGTACAGGTGGGTAACGAGACCACCAGCGGCTTTATCGGTGAGACCAGCACAGTAAACATGTGCACGCTGTTCAGCGCCGGTTCTGAGGCTATCCGGGCCTTTGATTCCAGCATCAAAGTGGTCATCCATGTCACCAACCCGGAAAAAGGCAATATGACCAGCTGGGCCAAGACTTTGAGCGACAACAACGTGGACTATGACATTCTGGCCACCTCTTACTATCCCTCCTGGCACGGCACCCTGGACAATCTGAAGAGCCAGCTCCAGACCGTCAAGAGCACTTACGGCAAGGACGTCATGGTGGCGGAGACCAGCTACGCCTTTACCCTGGCGGATACCGACGGCCATGAAAACTCAGTCCGTCAGGGCAACAACGACACTATGATGTGTGAAACGCAGTATTCCTTCTCTGTCCAGGGACAGACCAGCTTTCTCCGGGACATCATTGCCGCTGTCAGTGAGGCGGGCGGCCTCGGCGTCTATTACTGGGAGCCCGCCTGGATCACCGTGGGCGACACCACCGGTCTGGAAGGTGAAGCGTATACCGAACAGGTGGATGCCAACAAGGCCATCTGGGAGAAATACGGCTCCGGCTGGGCCTCCAGCTACGCCGCAGAGTATGACCCCAACGACGCGGGCGCGTGGTACGGCGGCTCCGCCGTGGATAACCAGGCCATGTTCTATTCTGACGGCTCCCCGCTGGACAGCATCAACGTCTGGAAGTATGTGAGATCCGGCGCCGTGTCCATCTACACCACGGTAGACGCAGTCGCCGCGCCCGAGGAAACCATTGAGCAGGGCGGTACTTATTCCCTGCCCGAAACCGTTACCGTCACCTACAGCAACGGCAATCGGGAGGAAGCCGTCACCTGGGCGCAAGACGATGTGAGTGCTGTCAATGCCGATCAGGTGGGTACCTATGTGGTCCACGGCACCGCTACCCTGTCTCAGGAGATCAACGCCGGCGCCTATGCCGGACAGACCACTGCCCCTGTCACCTACACCCTGACAGTGAAGGAAGCAAACCTGATCCCCGCTGATGCGGCCGGATTTGAAGTTGCGGATGACAGTGATTTCTCCATTGACGGCATCGGTATTAACCTGCCCGCCACGGATGATCCCAAGGAAGGCTCTCACAGCATGCACTGGTGGTCTGAAACCGCCACAACCAGCACTGTGACCTATCAGAAGGCCATCGCTTTGGAGCCCGGCTTCTACACCTTTGAGGCCTTTGCCCAGGGCTACGCAGGCGACACGGTGACCCTGCACATTCTGGACACCGCGGGGAACGTTCTCTTCTCCGGTGAGCCTACCGTGCTGAATGGCTGGGCCATTTGGATGACCCCCTCTGTGGACTTTGAAGTAACCAAGACTGCCAGCATTCAGGTACAGATTGAAGTGGCAATGCAGGACGGCGGCTGGGGTACCGTTGACTGCCTGTATCTCCACCGGCATGAATATCTCCCCGTCTCCGCCTTTGACGTGGCTGATGGGCAGGACGCCTATATTCTCTATCGCTGCGCCTGCGGCGCAGAGCGGACTGTCCCTCTGACCGCCCAGATCCAGGGCCTGCCGGACAGCATTTCCCTCTGCCTTGGCCGGAGCGTCAATTTGGTAGCCAGCTTTACCACCGGAGAACTGCCCGATGGTGTCTCCTGTCAGGGCACCTACTCCAGCAGTGACACAAAAGTACTTCGGGTTTCAAAGCAGGGCAGACTTAATCCGGTGCGTTCGGGAAGCTGTGAGCTCACATACTCAGTCCTGGCCACGGTAACCCTGTCCGATGGCAGCCGTCAGACCGTGGTAGTCGCCCAGCAGACAGTTCCTGTCACCGTCTCCGCTAAGCCGGTCAACCGTCCGCAAGGTGATCCCGGTCACCGTCCGTGCCCCGGATGGCCGCCTGCAAAATGGTCCTCTCCCATTTGCCAGAGAGTGTAAACTCCCGGCGCTTGGCAAATCCATCTCCGGTTTGATTGACAACGGCCCGCGCTTCCGATAAGGAAACGCGGGCCGTTTCATTTCCTGCAAGTTAAAATGATCTGCCCGGAACAATCCATCCTCTTGTTGCGATCTCATAGGTCAGTGCCGCAATCTCTGTCGGGGTTTTAGGCAGCTCCTCCACCAGCCACTGCCGAATGACGCTATAGCCTCCCCTGGAAAAGCAGGTAAAGATAAGCTCCTGGTCGACCTCATCATAGTGCTTTGGAAGATGATCGCTGGCAAAATGACACACCTCAGGTATTTGAAAGAGCGCAGAGGCGAACTCGGATTCGACTCCGTTGTTTTGCAATACCGCTTTCGCCATTTCAGAATTCTCTTTCAGATACTTGCAGACCGCCTCTATCCGCTCAAACCAGTTCCATTCACGCTCATTCTGATACTGGGCAATCATTGCCTGTATCTCCTGAAGCATGGTGTTCTCCATATCTTCGAGCACATCATACTGGCTGCTGTAATGGCTGTAAAAGGTTGTGCGGTTGATGCCTGCATCCTGGCACAGCTCTGTTACGCTTATTTTTCGGATCTCTTTTTCCTTGAGCAGCCTGATCAGGCTTTCTTTCAGCAGCCGCCTGGTCAATGTTTGCCGTTTGTTTTGCGTCTGGTACATCTTGCAGCCCCCATCTTATTTCAACGTTTTGATTCCGCATGTTCTTATTTCATCACTTCTATTTTAACTGTATGTTGTTATTTTAACAAGTGTATATTACAATATAGCGTACAGAATAAAATCTGTCAAGAATTTGAAGCACCGGCAGGGCAGCGGCAGAATCCCTCCAGCGTTGTCCCATCGCTCTCCTGCGCCAAGCAAACATCACTGATCAG
This sequence comes from Candidatus Onthomonas sp., assembly GCA_051866795.1. Classification (GTDB taxonomy): domain Bacteria; phylum Bacillota; class Clostridia; order Oscillospirales; family Oscillospiraceae; genus Onthomonas. Next base: position 51,421 of record JBJDXT010000058.1, read on the forward strand.
AAAGGAAGCGGCGTCTATGCACAAGCTCAGAATCTGGAAAGAACAGGCCAGCCGAAAAAAGCTGATCACCTCATTGGTTCTCTTCCTCGTAATCTCGATCCCCATGCAGCTTGTATATCAGCCGCTCCAGGCCACCTGCGATACCAAGATGATGGATTTTCTAATCGGGTATAACGCAGGCACCGTTTATTATGTTCTCAATACAATCGGAGCAAGCGGACGCAGCCAATATCTCCTGCTGATCGAATTGGATCTCTGCTATGGACTGATCTACGCGGCGGTATTTTTCCTAGCCATCTCCCTGCTGCTCAAAAAAGGCGGAGCGGCAGGCAAATGGGATAAGCTGCTGCTGCTTCCTCTGCTGGCAATGATTTTCGATTATACAGAGAACATCTGCACCATCATAAATATTCTGCGTTTCCCCACTGTCAGCTCTGCGGTCACTTTGATTGAATGCACCGGTACTTGTCTCAAATATCTGTTTTTGGTGAGTTGCCTGGTTGCGATTATCGCACTGGCAATCTCTTCCCACAAGAAAAAAACCGCTGCATGATTTGCTGACACGGAAAATCAACCATCCGAAATTTACATACTGTACATAGCTCTTTGACACACTGACGGCCCGCGCTTCTGAT
>JBJDXT010000059.1:0-1889 GCA_051866795.1 Candidatus Onthomonas sp.
GGCAATTATGCTGCGGAGTTTCAGGATCAGGATGAGGCCTATGAAGAAGCAACCGGCGGCATGGGGCAGGCGTTGGCTGCCATTGAGGACGACAGCTTCTATCGGATAGCTCAGAAATCCATCTCCATCAACCAGGGGATGATGCTGGGCTACAGGGGCGTCAGCGCCTATTACAGCGTGATTCCCGCCAGCATCAGCGATTACGCCACAGATATTTGCCTGGGCGCCCAGATCCAGAGCTTCCGGGTCTGCGGCTTGGAGGAGCGGGCGGCACCCACCGCCCTGGCTGCGGTCAAGTACTATGTGGCCGAGGGCGGGGAGCAGGCGCCTTATGGCTTCCAGGCAGTGGAGTCCCTGAAAGACGGGGCCTATACCCTCTACGAAAATGAATATGCCCTTCCCCTGGGCTATACCTATTCCAGCTATATCACCCGGGAGGAGTATGACCAGCTCACCCCTCTGGAAAAGCAGCAGGTTATGCTGGAGAGCGCCGTCCTGGAACAGCCGGCAGACTCCCTGGAGCAGGGGGCACTCTCCTTCCGGGAAGAGGCCATTCCCTGCACAGTGACAAAAACCGATGGGATTAACCTCAATCAGGAGAAAAAGGAGCTGTTTACCAGCGCCAACGGGTCTATCCGGATCTCCTTTGAGGGGAAAGAGAACTGTGAGACCTATGTGGTACTCAAGGGACTGCGCTATAAGGATACTGACTCCACCAATGAGATGGGCGTCTACGCCCAAGGGGTGGGGAACAGGCAGTCCACTACCGTCCGGGGCCGGGACAACAGCTACTATTTTGACCGGGAGGGGATCATCCTCAACCTGGGCTACACAGAACAGGCACAGGATCACTGTACGATTACCTTTGGCAAAAGCTCTACGCTGTGCTACGATGACATCTATGTGGTCTGCGTCCCTATGGACGACTACGAGAGGCAGATCTCCGGCCTGAGTGAGACAGTGATGGAAAACGTCTCTGAGCAGGGTGATGTGATAACTGGCACCATTGACCTGAAGGAGAGCCGGCTGCTGACCCTGTCCGTCCCATACGCAGCGGGCTGGAAGGCCTATGTCAATGGCCAGGAGCAGGAGCTGCTGCAGGTAAATGTGATGTACTGCGGCCTGCTGCTGGAGCCGGGCAGCTATGAAATCGAACTGCGCTATGAGCAGCCGGGTCAGAAAACGGGCACCATGATCTCTGCCATCTCCATCGGAGCAATTCTCCCGGTGGCGGCGGTGACGCATTGGAAGCGGAAAAAGGCCGAAAAGACGGAGATCTGATGATAGAAAAGCTATCTTTTGACAAGATGGAGGTAATGAATCATGATTCCTTTTAACATTCCCCCCTATGTGGGCAAAGAACTGGATTATATGGCTCAGGCCACACTCATCAACCACAAGCTGTGCGGCGACGGCCCCTTTACGAAAAAGTGCAGTCAGCTGCTGGAGGAGCGCACCGGCGCCCATAAGGTGCTGCTGACCACCTCCGGCTCCCATGCGCTGGAGCTGGCCGCCTTCCTGTGCGGCATCAAACCCGGGGATGAGGTCATCATGCCCTCCTACACCTTTGTCTCCACGGCCAACGCCTTTGTCCTCTTTGGCGGAGTTCCCGTCTTTGTGGACATCCGGCCTGACACCATGAACATTGACGAGACCAAGATTGAGGCCGCCATCACGCCCAAAACCAAGGCGATTGCCGTCGTCCATTACGCCGGTGTGGCCTGCGAGATGGACACCATTATGGACATCGCCCGCCGTCACAATCTGCTGGTGGTGGAGGACGCTGCCCAGGGTGTCATGAGCACCTATAAGGGACGGGCGCTGGGCACCATCGGCGACTTCGGCTGCTACTCCTTCCACGAGACCAAGAACTACTCCATGGGCGAGGG
>JBJDXT010000060.1:0-8867 GCA_051866795.1 Candidatus Onthomonas sp.
AAAATATTCTTTTTGTTTTTTCACTGTCTACTTGACTGGGGGCACATCAAATGGTACGCCGGGAGGCTGTTTTGCGTTCTGTTTTATGCTTTGCCCGCCTGCTCCAACCGCTGAAAGGTGTGAATCCAGTCGGCCTTGAAGTAGTAGATGGTAAAGATGATAGAGCTGAGGGACCAGGTCAGGGGATAGGCGGTAAAGATGACTACAATCATCTGGAACACCCGCACCATGACAGTGATGTAACTCACCCGGACCAGGCACCAGCAGGCCAGCATGACCAGCATGGGCACCGAGGCCTTGCCCGCGCCCCGGAAGATGCCGGCATAGCAGTGACTGAGGGCCAGCAAACAGAAAAAGAGAGATTCCGTCCGGGTCTGTAAGACGCCGAAGGCGATCACCTGGGGGTCACTGCTGAACAGGGAGATCAGCGGCTCAGCGAACAGGAAAAAAAGTACGCCGATCACCTCGGTCAGCAGGACGGAGCAGAGAATGCCGAACCGGCCCCCCTTGCGCACCCGATCCAGCTTCTGAGCCCCCAGATTCTGCCCCACATAGGTGGCAAGGGCCATAGCAAAGCAGGTTACCGGCAGAAAGGCGAATCCCTCCAGCTTGGCGTAGGAGCCGCAGCCAGCCATGGCGTCAGAGCCGAAAGCGTTGATGTTGGACTGTACCAGTACATTGGCAAGGCCGATCACTGAGTTTTGGATGCCGGAGGGGAAACCGAACCGGACGATTCGCTGCAGCATAACAGGATCCAAACGAATCTCCCGGGGTGTGACCCGATAGACCTCCTGGGTACTTGTCAGCCGCCGCAGACAGAGCAGGGCGGAGAGAGCCTGGGAGATGACGGTGGCCGCCGCCGCAGAGGCCACTCCCCAGTGAAAGTGGGCCACAAAGAGCAGATCCAGTCCTACGTTGACTACAGAGGAGAACATCAGGTAGTACAGCGGATGCCGGCTGTCACCCACCGCCTGCAAAATGCCGGTGGAGATATTATAGAGGAAGGTGGCCAGCACGCCGAGAAAGTAAGTGCGGAAATAGGCGATGGAATTGGGAAGTACTTCTGCCGGCGTCCCCATCCACCGGAGAATGTGCGGGGTAAGGGCAACGCCTGCCACCGTCAGCACCAGACCGCCCAGCACCCCAAAAGCCAGGTCGGTGTGGATGGCGGTGTGTAGCCGGTCCCAGTCCTTGGCACCGTAGTATTTCGCGATGACCACGCCGGCACCCATGGCGATGCCGTTGAGCAGGCCGATCAGCATGAAGATCAGATTAAAGGAGGAACTGACGGCGGCCAGGGCCTCTTTATCGAGAAAATTGCCCACAATCCAGGTATCCGCCGTGTTGTAAAACTGCTGAAAGAGGTTGCCCAGAAAGATGGGAAAGGCGAAAGAGAGCAATCCCCTCCAGATAGAGCCCTCGGTCAAAGAACGCTGACTGGAGCCGTGGCGGGGATGGGAGAAGGGATGCATGGAGGCACTTCCTTTCTGCGCTGCCGGCAAGGCCGGTCAGAGCGCAAAGAAAATCAGCCGGAGAACTCCAACTGATTTTGACCTGATTAGTTTAACTCTTTTTCTGCTGGATTGTCAAGTGACCGCTCCCTGCTTCTGAGGAGAAACAGGGGGCGGTCTGCTGCGAAATGGTCACTGACGCTCACCGAGCCGGAGTTCGTCATACTCCCTGGTAAGCTTGCGGACAATGCCGATAGAGGCCAGAATGGCGATCAGGTTGGGGATGACCATCAGGCCGTTGAACATATCGGACATATCCCAGACCAATTGAACCTTAAGTACGGAACCTGCCAGGACGCAGAGAACCACCAGCACTGCGTAGATTTTGACAGCCTTCGAGCCGAAGAGATGCCGGACGTTGACCTCGCCAAAATAGTACCAGCCGATGATGGTGGTAAAGGCAAAGAACAGCATGCAGACGGCGATAAAGACGGTGCCGAAAGAGCCAAAGGCGGAGTTGAAGGCATACTGTGCCAGCTGGGAGCCGGTCAGGCCGCTGTCCAAAGCGCCGGTGGAAAGGATGACCAGAGCGGTCATCGTGAGAATGATAAAGGTGTCGATGAACACGCCGATCATAGCCACAATGCCTTGGTCAGCCGGGTGAGCTACCTCGGCGGTGGCATGGGCGTGGGGCGTGGAGCCCATGCCGGCCTCGTTGGAAAAGAGGCCCCGGGCCACGCCGTAGCGCATGGCCTTCTGAACGGTGACGCCCAGCGCACCGCCCAGCACGGCGTCAGGGTTGAAGGCGGCTACGAAGATGTCATGGAAGGCCTTTGCAGTGCCGGCTGGGTTCTGGACCAGGATAATCAGGCCGCCCACCACATAGATCAGCGCCATGATGGGTACCACCTTCTCGGTGATCCGGGCGATTCGCTTGATGCCGCCCAGGAAGATACAGCCGGCCACAATGGCTACCACAATGCCCACCATCCAGGTTTTTACCGGAAAAGCGGCGGCAAAGGCGGTGCTGATGGAGTTGGACTGGACGGCGTTGCCCATAAAGCCCAGGGCAAGAATGATGGCCACAGAGAAGAAACCGGACAGGAAGGTGCCAAATTTTCCGGTAAAGATGTGCTTGATGTAGTAGATGGGGCCGCCCACCAGGACGCCGTTCTCTTCCTTCCGGGTGTACTGGGCCATGACTGCCTCGGCGTAGATGGTGGCCATGCCAAAGAAGGCGCTGACCCACATCCAAAAAATGGCGCCGGGGCCGCCGGCGGCGATAGCGGTGGCAGCACCGGCAATGTTGCCGGTACCAACCTGGGCAGCAATGGCGGTAGCCAGAGCCTGGAAGGAGCTGAGGCCCTTGCCGTTATTTTTGCCGTGGAGCGAGAAATTGCCGAACATGGCCTTCATGCCGGCTCCAAACTTACGCACTTGAATAAAGCGCAGAGCGACTGTGTAAATGATACCGGTGCCCAGCAGCAGAATCAGCAGGGCATAGTCCCAAAGAAAGGTGTTGACCGTAGATACAATCTTCTCGGCCGCAGCAGTGAAAAGCTCCATTTTTCTTATCTCCTTTTCCATCCTCCTGTGCCGGGAAGGGGAAGAAAAAAGACCCATGGGAGATCCCATAGGTCAAACAAAGGGAACGCAGACCCGCACGCCTGCGCACACATTCCCTGTCCTTTTGCCTGAGAGATTCACAGCGTTCCCGCTGCTTACACCTTCGGCACCCATCCTTGGGATTCTCCAGAGAGCCATCCGACTGCTGTCCTGTCCCGAACCGGGATACCTGAGAGTGTTACTCCTTCGGTGGGCAAACGCCGCTTTCCAACCGTCTTCCACTGGCACAATATAAACATAACAGCGCCTATTATAGCACGGAAACCGGCACTGTCAAGCAGCAGAAGCTAGAAAGCTGCATTCAGCCCCCGCTGCAGCGATAGAATCAGCGCCGGATCGGGAGAAAGGGCCTCCTGCAATTCCAGCGCGGCCTCCTCCGGGACCGTGTCAGCCTGGTTGAGCAGGACGGTAAAGGGAAGTCCATGGGCTCTCAGCGGTCGGAGATAGGCCAGCTCCAGCAGCCGGGCGGCAAGGATGGGGGTGATAAGAGTCTCTCCGCTGCATTCCAGGGCCTGGGCGGCCAACTCCCAGCGGTGACAGACCTGCCTCAGAGGGCTGCCCAGGCCGGAGAGTCCCAGCAGCACCAGCACATGCCCCGTCTCCGGCGGAAGTACCGGCTCCCAGGCGGCAGGCATTTTCAGAGGCAGTCTTCGAGAGCCGTCCGCCTCCACTAAGGTGACCTGGGCCTGACGGGAGAGGGCAGCGTACTGCTCAGCCGGCAATGGACCCAGCTTGCCGTCGGAGACCGGCGTGCCGGTAAAAAGAAAACCGGTCTCCCCAAGCCGCTGCTCCAGCGGCGCCAGGGAAGAAGAACAGAATGCCGCATCTGTTTGACGCATATGCGTAGTGGTGGTCAGCAGCACGGAGCGCCCTTGGGTCCGATACCGGCGAGCCAGAGCGAACAGGCAGCTGGTCTTGCCGCCCCCGCCTACGGCAGCGAGGGTGAAGGGAGCGGAGGCAGGGAGGGATAGTTGGGAGAGGGTATTCATAAAGACCTCCGTTTGGAAAAGGCTGATTCAGCTGATTCAAGTATAGCACACCGAAAAAGCTGGAACAATCTGAAGGGGAGGGAAAAAGGGCTGGAATGAATTTTACAAAGATTTTACCTGAAGCAGATAGTGTTTTTTACACGGTTCACGGTAGGATTAGTTTGTAAAACAAAACACTATCTGCGTGAAAAAAGGAGAATCTGCATGGATCTATTTGACGTACTGTCCCTGGTGGGCGGTTTGGCCATGTTCCTGTACGGTATGTCCGTCATGGGCGAGGGTCTGGAGCAATGTGCCGGCGGCAAGCTGAAGTCCATACTGGAACGGCTGACCTCCAGCCCGGTCAAGGGCTTTTTCATGGGCCTTGCGGTGACGGCAGTCATCCAGTCGTCCTCTGCCACAACGGTTATGGTGGTGGGCTTTGTCAACTCGGGCATTATGACGCTGCGCCAGGCCATTGGCATCATTATGGGTGCCAACGTAGGCACCACGGTGACCTCCTGGATTCTGAGTCTGGCCGGCATCGAGAGCGATAACTTCTTCATCCGGCTGCTCAAGCCCTCTTCTTTCACTCCGGTTCTGGCAGTGATCGGCGTTATCTTCTACGTCTTTATGAAAAACGGAAAGCGCAAGGATGTGGGCCGGATTTTGCTGGGCTTTGCCGTCCTCATGGCTGGCATGGAGACCATGTCTGCCGCAGTGGCCGGACTGAAAGAGGTGCCTGAGTTTACCAACATCCTGCTTCTGTTCTCCAACCCCGTTCTGGGCGTGCTGGCTGGCGCTTTGCTGACTGCGATTATCCAGTCCTCCTCTGCCTCAGTGGGCATTCTACAGGCCCTGTCGGTTACCGGCGCGATTACCTTTGGAAACGCCATCCCTATTGTCATGGGCCAGAACATCGGCACCACTGTCACTGCCATGCTTTCCTCCATCGGCACCAACCGGAACGCCCGCCGGGCGGCCCTGGTGCATCTCTATTTCAATATCATCGGCACAGTGGTCTGTCTGATCGCCTTTGAAGCGGCCAACGCCATCTTCCACTTTGCCTGGCTGAATAATCCCATCAATCAGGCGGGCATCGCCGTAGTACACACCGCTTTTAATCTGATCTGTACCGCCATTATGCTGCCTCTCTCCGGTTTCCTGGAGAAGTTGGCTTATGCTACCGTGCCCGAGGAGGAGAGCAAGGATCAGGAGTCCCTTCTGGATGAACGTCTAATGGTGACCCCCTCAGTGGCACTGAATCGGTGCAAAAGATTGTCAGTGGACATGGCTGCACAGACCAAGGAGGCCTGTGCACAGGCGGTTTCCCTGGTGGGACAATGGGATGATACCAAAGCGGAATTTATCAGGCAAAACGAACAGGAATTGGATGAGTTTGAGGACACTCTGGGATCCTATCTGATCAAACTCTCCAGTAAGTCTCTCTCCATTCCGGACAGCACCGAGCTCAATCTGCTGCTGCATGCGGTGGGAGATATTGAGCGCATCAGCGATTATGCCATGAGCATCCTCATCTCCTGCCGGAACCTCCATCAAAAGGACAAGGCCTTCAGTGAGGACGCACGGAAGGAGCTGGAGCTGCTCTCCGCCGCCGTGTTAGAGGTGTTGGAGCTGTCCATCCAGGCCTTCAGCGACATCGACCTGGAGGCTGCTGGACGGGTGGAGCCGCTGGAGCAGAACGTGGACCGACTGTGCGCCAAGGTGCGGGAGCGGCATATTATGCGCCTGCGGGAGGGAGCCTGTTCCCAGCGCCAGGGTATGATCTTTACCGATCTGGTCTCTGACCTGAGCCGGATCAGTGACCACTGCTCCAATATTGCTGTCTGCACCATTGAGACCAGCAAGGAGAGCTACGACACCCATCGCTATCTCTATGAGGTCAAGACGAGAGATGCGGAATACCGCCGGATCTATGAGGAATATGCCCAGAAATATCGACTGGGTCCCGGCGCTCAGCTGTAAGGAGTTTTACACGCTATGATCACCTTTGAGCAGGTACAGCAGGATCGGGAGGCTAGAACCTATATTGCCCAGGCGGACGCCTCTCTGGCAGCCCTGGGCTATACGGAGCACAGCTTTGCCCATGTGACCACAGTGGCCCAGAACGCCGCCTATATTCTGGAGACGCTGGGCTACTCGGAGCGAGAGGCGGAGTTGGCACGGATTGCGGGTTTTCTCCACGACATCGGAAATCTGGTCAACCGGGTAGATCACTCCCAGAGCGGCGCCATCATCGCCTTCCGTATCCTGGATCATCTGGGGGCCGATCCGGAGGAGACGGCAGCCATTGTCACAGCCATCGGTAACCATGACGAGGGAACCGGTGTAGCCGTCAACCCGATCGCTGCGGCGCTGATCTTGGCGGATAAAACCGACGTACGGCAGAGCCGGGTGCGGGAAAAGGATCCCTCTCAGTTCGACGCCCATGACCGGGTGAATCACGCGGTGAAAAAGTCCTCTGTGAAGATCAATGAGGAGCATTCCATTCTCAAGCTCAAATTGACCATCGATATCCGGGAGTGTTCGGTTATGGATTATTTTGAGATCTTTCTGGAGCGGATGATCATGTGCAAGAAGGCGGCAGCCTTTCTCAACCTGAAATTTAAGCTGATCATCAATGAACAGCAGCTGATCTGAACAGACGTGCATTTCACAGGCGCGCTGCGGAACCCAGGTTCTGCGGTGCGCCTGCTTTTCTCTGGAATTGATGCCGTTTTGATGCAGGTCTGCGGCCCGGCAGATGGTGGCGAGTGCTATCCTGTATCTGTCAGGAGACAGGGATGTCTGACTGTTAAGATGTTTTAAGAACCCAGCCTGTCACTTTTGGCCTGGCAGAAGCGTCTAAATAAACAAAGGAAACTTCAAAGAGGCGGCGCAAAAAGTGACCGCCGTGTGAGAAAGGGGCTGAAAAACATGAAGTGGAGAGATGCCGCACAGAGAATCGGAACGGTGCTGCTGGTCAGTGTGTTTGCTCTGTGCTTTGCCCTTGCGGTTTGGAAGCTGTCCGGTGATCATGAAAATCGCGTTTGGGACCGAAAGATGACCCTGACAGAGCGGTATGATCTGTTGGCAGCGGAGCAGATGAAGCAGGACGGGAACGTTGAGACAAAATCCCGTCGTGAGATTGTCCTCCAGTCAACGGAAAACAGGGCGGCTGTCAGAGCGGAGTTTCCCTGACGGGATGGATTGTGTGTCTGACCGAATCGTGGTATTATAAGGCCTAACAGACAGGCCGCTCACTGTGGGGCGGAGTCTGCATGAGAACACAGCAGACGGAGAAAAAGGAGTCCTCATGTGGAGTGAGCAGAAAAAGAAATGGTTCTCAGATCAGGTGACCCGCTACCGGGACAGCCTGTACAGTGTGGCCATCAGCATATTAAAAAATGACGCAGATGCCCAGGATGCCATTCAGGAGGCGGTTCTGCTGGCCTATCAGAATCTGGGCAGCCTGCGCAGGGCTGAAGCCTTCAAGCCCTGGCTGCTTCAGATCCTGACCAGAACCTGTTACCGGATGGCGGGCAGGCGGTTGGACTATGTGGACATTGAGCTGCTGGAGCAGCAGCTTGCCCAGCCACAGAGGGACGTGGATCAGAAGATGACTCTGTGGGACGCCGTTCAGCGGCTGAGCTTGGGTTATCGCACTGTGGTAGTGCTTTACTACTATGAGCAACTGAGCGTAAAAGAGATTGCCACTATTCTGAGCTTATCAGAGGACGCGGTAAAAAAACGGCTCTCCCGGGCCAGAAAAGAGCTAAAAGCGATGCTGACAGAGGAGGTGAGCGTATGACAGAGATTGACCGGGAACTGTTTCAGCGGGCCAGACAGGATCGGCCCATTATGCCGGAAGCAATGGCCCAATCCCTGGAGGACTGCCTGCATACGCTACCAATTGTAGAGAAGAATGACGCTCGCCACAGCAGACGAAACCGGCTTATTTCCTGGTATGCGGTGGCCGGCCGGGCAGCAGCGGTGCTGCTGGCCTTGTTTCTGATTCTGCCCAATGTGAGCCGGCAGGCGGCCTATGCCATGCAGGAGATTCCGGTGCTGGGAGCTCTGGTCCGGGTGATCACCCTGCGGCAATATGACTATCAGGAGGGGAACACTACCTGGTCCATCGCGGTACCTCAGGTACAGTCTGACGAGGAGAATCTTCAGGAGGCGGCCGGGGTGGTCAACGCCAGCGTGGAGGAGCTGACCCAGACCATTCTGGACGAATTGGAGACCCAGAAGGACGAGGGCTACTTGGATTATGAGATCACCTATGATGTGGTCACCGACAGCGACCGCTGGTTCACCCTTAAGCTCACCCTCTGCCAGATCATGGGTAGCGGCAGCGTGGAGTACCGCTTCTACCACATCGACAAGCAGACCGGCCAGGTGGTCACGTTGGGGGATCTGCTGGAGCAGGCCCAGCTGGACGCGATCAGCCAGGAGATCAAGGACCAGATGCGCAGCCGGATGGAGAAGGACGACAGTCAGATCTACTGGCTGGACGATGAGGATATCCCGGAGTGGAACTTCACCGGTATTGACGGGGAGCAGAATTTCTACTTCGACGAGGATGGCCGGCTGGTGATCGCCTTCAACGAGTATGAGGTGGCCCCGGGCTGTATGGGCTGTCCGGAGTTTACCATCCCTTCAGAAATATATCAGCTGCCCAAATAGACAGGAGAAAAAGTATGTTTGTCGATTTTAAATGAGGGCTAAAAGTTCAGAAGGCCCTCCGCAGGAGTTTTGTTGCGCCAGCAACAAAATAAAGTGAAATATGTGCTTTTAGCCGGACCTGTGCCGGCAAAAA
>JBJDXT010000061.1:0-8857 GCA_051866795.1 Candidatus Onthomonas sp.
GGCCCCATCCTGCTGGTCAATGCCGGTAAGGAGTCCTATGCGGCAGACTATGTGGGGGACAACGGCGTGGACCGCGGCATCGTCTTCGGCGGCACCGCTGCTCTGAGTGATGACTCTGTCAGGGTTGTCTTTGACCTGAGCGAGGATGAGCCGATCCACTGAGTGCTCCTGACGCAGAAATGATGATCCCGCAGTATTGCAGGATTTAATCCACAGGAAATGCGCCCCCCTGTTTCCTCTGTCATGGAGGAAACAGGGGTGGGATTTTGCCGGGAAATTTTTGCGCCGTTTTCACACCGGCAGTCAAAAACACAGGTTATTATATTGAATTATTCTTTTTGCTGTGCTATAATAAATCTTGTGACTTCAGCTGTATTTCAGCTTCTAAAACATTAAGACCCTTTTGTTCGCTCACTGTAATTCGACCAATATATCAAAACAACCTCAACACTGGCTTTGATTTGGCCAAACAAAGAGAGAGAGTAGAATTCATGACTATGCAGACAAAATTAACTGGAAAGCCTAGTATTGATCGCCCCTGGATGAAATATTATCCAGGTTCTCTGATGCAATTGATCTCCATTCCGCAATGCACGGTTACAGAGTACCTGAAACAACGCTGCCCTGGTATGGATGTCGCCGCCGTAGAGTATTATGGCGAACAGATTACTTGGCAGACACTTTTTGATGAAACGGAGAAGGCTGCCCGTTCGTTGAAAGCCCTTGGTTTCGGTGAAGGAGACCAGATTCCGGTATTCCTGCGCTTGGTTCCAGAGTTTATTCCCTTGCTCTTGGCCGCTGAGAAGATCGGCGCCTCTATCCTGTGTCGGGACAACACGCTGGAGGAGAATGTGGAGGCTGTCAGCAAGGCTGGCGCAGCTACCATCTTTGCCCACGCATTCCTCTCCTGGGAGGAAATGGACGCGTTCCGCCGTGTCGGGGTTGTTCACGTTGTCTTGGTCGACCCGCTGAATCATGGCAGCCGGGACGGCATGCCGGACTACATTCAGTCCTATCTGAACTCCCTTTATTCCGATGTGCTTGCCTCCGGCCCGAATACGATGAGCTGGAAGGAGTTCCTGGCTCTGGGCGATTCTTACGATGGTCCGGTCGAGGCGCCTGTTGACATTGACCGTCCTCTGTTCCGGGCATACACCTCTGGCTCCACCGGTCCCTCCAAGCAGGTCATCCACTCTGCCAACACGATGCTCGCCACCGTCTGCCAGATGAATTTTTACGGAGGCACTACAGATTCTCGTCCTACCTGGCTGGTGACCTGTCTGCCGCCTGCGCTGGTTGCTGTGGTAGTCTCTATGGTGCTGTTGCCGCTGACCTCCAACAAGCTGCTGATTATGGATCCCTTTGTCTTTGAGCGGGATGTGGATCTGGAACTGATGCGCTACAAGGCAAATAACTGGCCCACCATCCCTATGTTCGTAGAGTTGCTGATGCGTAACGGCCGTATGCCTGCTGATTATGACCTCTCTCATCTGCTGGCCATGGGCCCCGGCTGCGAGGCATACAACAACAACCAGATTCAGCGGGCGCAGAAGTTCCTGTATGACCACAACTGCAATGTTCAGATGACGACTGGCTACGGTTGCAGCGAAGCGGGATCCAGCATTACTCTGCCTATGTCTCCCCATCCGATCTTCAATGGAAACGTGGGCGTTCCCATGCCGCTAGGTATTGTCTCTATCTTTAAGCCCGGCACACAGGAAGAGCTGACCTATAATCAGATGGGTGAGATTTGCATTACCGGCCCTGGCAATATGCTGGGCTACGATAATCCGGAGGCGACAGCAGAAGTCCTTCAGCTCCATGACGACGGCCGTGTTTGGCTGCACATGGGCGACTTGGGCTGCATGAGCGAGGACGGCGTGCTTTATGTCATGACCAGAGGCGCTTCTCCCCGTTTTGGAGGCGGTGATCTGGCGGTTCAGCCCATGGAAAACCTGGTCGCTGATGCGCAGATTGAGGGGATTGACGATGAGTTCTTTGTGGTCATTCCTGATGACGAGCATCCCGGCTATTATCTCCCCTATCTGTATGTGGTGCTCCACGATGGATATACGGTGGAGGATATTCGGACTCAGGTGGATAGCTGCCTGGAGGAGTATATGCGTCCGGTAGAGATTCTCTCGATCGATAAACGGCCGTTTTTCCACTTCAAGACCAACCGTATTGGCCTGACGCAGGAGCTGCGGCAGATTCGCGCTTATACCAAGCTGTAACAAAATATATGCGGAGCCAGATGAATTTGGAGGAGAGCCTACATGAAGCTGATGATCGCCTCGGATATTCACGGCTCCGCTTTGTTTTGCGGCAGGCTGTTGGAGGCCTTTGATCGGGAGGGAGCCGGACAGCTCCTGCTTCTGGGAGATCTGCTCTATCACGGTCCCCGGAACGACTTGCCCCAGGGCTATGCACCTAAGGAGGTCATTGCCCAACTCAATCCCAGAAGGGAACGGCTGCTCTGTGTCCGGGGCAACTGCGATACAGAGGTGGACCAGATGGTGCTGGATTTTCCCATCCTGGCGGACTATTGCCTCCTCTATCTGGGGGAGCGGGCGGTCTATGCCACCCACGGCCATCGGTTCCACAAAGGTAAGCTCCCACCCCTGCGGCCGGGAGATATCCTGCTTCAGGGTCACACCCATGTGCCGGACTGGTCTCCCTGCGGGAACGGCAATTTATGCCTGAATCCAGGCTCTGTGTCTATTCCTAAGGAGGGGAGTGCCCAGGGTTACATGACCTGGGAGGACGGGACATTTCAATGGAAGACGCTGGAGGGCGCAGTCTATCACAGCCTCACGCTGTAAGTGAATAAAAAACAGGCGATAGAGGGCCAAAGAGATGCCTCTATCGCCTGTTTTTTTGTTTATACTGTCCTTTCCTGTCTCTTGCTTGTCCGAAGGCTGAAGAGTGCTAGCGCCAGCGCCGGCAGCACCGAGATCACGCCCGCCAGAGTGGGCCCCAGCAGATAACCGGAGACGCCGCCATCTGTCAGGAAGTAGAGGGGCAGGGCGGCAATGGCGTTGATGGCTCCGTGGCCCAGGGCAGGGACCCAGATGCTGCCCGACTTCTCATAGAGCCAGGAGAGCAGGATACCGATGGCGGTGGTAAACAGGCACATGGCCAGCGCGCCGGTAAAGGGGGCGCCGGGATAGCCCACACCATACTCATAGCCGGCCAGCAGGATCAGCGGCCAGTGCCATACCCCCCAGATCACTCCTGCGGCGACCAGTCCGCCCCGGCGGCCCAGACGGATCTGGAGCTGCGGGGTGAGATAGCCTCGCCAGCCTACCTCCTCGCCCAGGGCGAAGAGCATATTGATCAGGGGGTAGAGGGTGACGGAGAGGGCGATCTGGGCTGCGATCATGGCCGGCGGCACCGTCTCCATCCCCATCTGCCCGGCCAGGACGGACATCCCCAGATCCAGCTTGGCGGGATAGAGGAGGAAGTACAGCGCGGCCCCAGCCAGGGTCAGCAGGCAGGGCCCGAGAAGGGCCAAGGCATATCGGCCCCAGTTGCCCCGGAACCGGGGCTTCCAGCAGATGCCTGTTTTGGCAGTCCCCAGCCCCCGGCAGCTGGCCAGTACCGCCAACAGTGGAGCGTACATGGCCAGCGCCACCAGTCCCTGATAGAAGAGCGGATTCGCCTGGGCCAGCCCCATGCCGGCAGCCATCAGCACCCATGCCAGACCGAAAGAGATCAGAAAGTACAGCTTCAAGGGTTTCATAACGCTCAACTCCTTTTCTTGATAAGCCAACCATATACCTTCCACAAGGGGGAAGGTCAAGGGGAAAATCAAAATTGGGCAAAAAATTTGACCGAAAGCCCCCGCTTCGGCCCACAGTCGCTGAAATATGGAAATGACCTGTATCCTCTGCGCAACGGGATACAGGTCATTTCCGGTCACTTTTGAAGTCAAGCATTTTTGAAGCAACCTCCTCATACTGATTTGCCGGGAAACATCTATTCACGCAGCCACGAATGGGGAAATAGAATCTCTGGCGGTGCCCGGCCGCACGGTCGCCGGGCTTGTGGAATTGGCTCCCGCTGAAATCGTCTCGTCTCGTTCTGACTGGTCCTGCGGGGTTCCTTTTGGGTCTCTTCGGAGCGCTGCCCTCTGTATCAGGGTACCCTCGGGAAGAGCGGTGCGCCATTGGTGCCGTCCGACTGGAGTTCACTTTTCGAAGTGTGTTCTTACGGGAACGCTTGTGTTGATGCTTCCTCCAGCGGGAGCCTTTTTTCCACCTTGTGAGAAGTCAGCTGTCTGTTCTTCTCTGTGCCTATATACTAGCACAGAGACGGATATTTGTCAACAACTTTTTCAAAATTTTTTATAGAACTTTCTGAGGTGAATTCTCGTCAATAACGTCGCACTACCGCGACTACTTTGCCCAGAATAACAGCCTCCGAGCCATCGATGGGAGAATAGTCGTCATTTTCCGGCAGCAGCCAGGTCTCGCCGTTGCGCCGGTCCAGCCGCTTGCAGGTGGCCTCGTCGCCGATGAGGGCGATGACGATCTCGCCGTTGTGAGCGTTCTCCTGCTGGTGGACAATGACATAATCGCCCGGCAGGATGCCCGCCTTGAGCATGCTCTCACCCCGGATACGGAGGGCAAAATGCTCTCCGGAGAGGCCGCCGGTATCAAAGGTGAGGTAGTCCTCAATGCACTCCTCCGCCAGAATCGGGCTGCCGGCGGCCACATTGCCTACCAGCGGCACCTGGTTCACCCGGCTCACCGGTCCGCCCTCGGCTGCGGTGATGGCCCGGGTCTTGCCGGAGCCGCGATTGATCACACCGGCCTCCTCCAGCGCCTTCAGATGGAAGTGGACGGTGGAGGGGCTCTTGAGACCGACGGCGGCGGCAATCTCCCGGACAGAGGGGGGATAGCCGTTCTCCTCGGTAAAGTCCAGAATATAGTCGTAAATCCGCTGCTGCTTCGGGGTCAGTTCTTTCATCTGAGGTCCCTCCCGTGTGGAATGGATATAATTCAGTATAGCACAGCTCTCTGCAAAATGCAAACATTCGTTCTAGCAACTTTTTGCAGCTGTGACCAGTCTGTAAACGCTGCCCCCACCCCATTGACAGGTGCTTTCAATTCTGATAAAACTATTAAGCATGCTGATGATTAGCAGGCAAACTTTATCTGTTCGGAGGTGCTGTCCATGTCTTATTGCGTCCCGGAGCCGGCGAATTACATCTCTCTGATGTTTCAGCTCAACCGGGCCAAACACAATGCCACGCAGGCCGCTCTTGCTGCGGAGGGGCTTCAGGATGTGGGGCAGCCCAGAATTCTCTTCCTGCTCAAGGAGGAGGACGAGGACGGAGGACTGCCCGCCCAGCAGGAGCTGGCCCAGCGGCTGCACGTCTCTCCGGCCACGGTTGCCCACTCTCTGAATTCCCTGGAACGGATGGGCTATATCAACCGGCAGCCCGATCCCGGAGACCGGCGCAAAAAACGAATCGCAATCACCGAAAAAGGGCGGAACGCCCGGAGCCGGTGCATCGCCGTTTTTGACCGGGTAGACGCCCAGCTCTATTCCGGCTTTTCTCCCGGGGAGCTGGAGCAGCTTCAGCAGTACTATCAGCGGATGCTGGACAATATGAAGGCCATCGGCGGCAGCACAGAACCCTGCCCATTGCCGCCAATGGCCGGAAAGGAATGAAGCAAAGTATGATCAAACGCATTGCCTCTTTTATGGATGGCTATCGCAGACAGGCGCTGCTGGCGCCCCTGACTGTGGCGCTGGAGACGATCTGCGAGCTGATCCTGCCCCTGCTCATGGCGGCCATCATTGACGACGGCATTCAGAAGGGGGATATGAGCGTCATCCTGAAAATGGGCGGCCTCATGCTGGTGATCTCCGCCATCTCCCTGTGCTGCGGTATTCTCTCCGCCCGCTTCGCCGCCCAGGCGGCCCAGGGGCTGGGCGCCAATCTGCGCCAGGCGGAGTTTGAAAAGATCAACCAGTTCTCCTTCGCCGACATCGACCGGTTCTCCTCCGCCTCCCTCATCACCCGGATGACCAACGACGTGACCAATATCCAGAACGTGGTGGCCATCTGCCTGCGGATGCTGGTGCGCAGTGCCGTGATGATGCTGGTGGCCATCGTGGTGGCGCTGACCATCAGCGCCCGGCTGGCCGTCTATGTTCTGGTCATCCTCCCCATTCTCGTGGTGGCGCTGGCGCTGCTGATGAAGGTCTGCAATCCCCTTTTTCGGACGATGCAGAAAAAGATCGACGCCCTCAACCAGGTCATTCAGGAGAATCTGGTAGGCATCCGGGTGGTCAAGGCCTTTGTCCGTCAGCCCTATGAGAAGGAGAAATTTAAAACAGCCAATGACGCCTACACCCGGGCCGGCCTGTCCGCCACCATGCGGGTCATGCTGATGAACCCGGTGCTGATGATGGGCATCAGCGTGGCAACCGTTCTCATTCTCTATAACGGCGGCATTCTCGTCATTGAAGGGGAACTGGCTGTGGGCCAGCTCTCCAGCCTGCTGACTTACATTTTCAACATCCTCTTTTCCGTTATGATGGTGGGCATGGCCCTGTTCCAGTACACCCGTGCCAGAGCCTGCGCGGACCGTATCTTTGAGGTGCTGGACGCCCAGCCCAGCATTCAGAACGGCGCCGAGACGCTGGAGGTCACAGCAGGACAGGCCAGAGGTCTGGTGGAGTTCAAAAACGTCTCCTTCAAGTATCAGGCCACCGGCACCGGCGACGACGTGCTGCGCAACATCAGCTTTACCGCCAAGCCCGGTCAGACGGTGGCCGTTGTGGGCGGCACCGGCGTGGGCAAGAGCACGCTGGTCAACCTGATTCCCCGTTTCTACGACGTCACCGGCGGACAGGTGCTGGTGGACGGAGAGGACGTCCGGGACTATGCCCTGGAGGATCTGCGCCAAAAGGTGGGCATGGTGCTGCAGAACAACGTTCTCTTCTCCGGCACCATCCGGGAGAACCTCCTTTGGGGCGACGAGAACGCCACCGAGGAGGAGATGATCCAGGCCGCCAAGGACGCGCAGGCCTATGACTTCATCATGTCCTTCCCGGACGGGTTCGACACCTATCTGGATCAGGGCGGCGTCAACGTCTCCGGCGGCCAGAAGCAGCGGCTGTGCATCGCCCGTGCCATGCTCCGCAAGCCGGAAGTACTCATCCTGGACGACTCCACCTCCGCCGTCGACTCCGCCACGGAGGCGCTGATCCGCCAGTCCTTCCAGGAAAACCTGAAGGATACCACCGTCATCCTCATCGCCCAGCGCATCAGCTCGGTACGGGACGCGGATCAGATTATCGTTCTGGAGGACGATACCATCGCCGCCATGGGCACCCACGACGAGCTGATGGCGACCAGCTCCATCTATCAGGAGATTTACTACTCTCAGCAGGAAGGAGTGAAGGACAATGGCTAATCACGGACATGGTCCCGGCCCCGGCGGTCCCGGCGGACGGGGCGGCTTCCAGAAGCCCAAGAACCTGAAAAAGACCGCAGCGCGGATGTTTTCCTACCTGGCCCGCCGGCCCCTGCTGCTCATTGTGGCGCTGGTCTGCGTGGTGGCCGCGTCCCTGTCCTCGGTGGCAGGCACCTATTTCATGCGGCCGATTATCAACAATATCACCGCGGCTGTGGGCGCGGATCCCCAGTCGGTACTGCCCGACCTGCTCAAGTCCATTCTCCAACTCATGGGCATCTATGCCGTCGCCGCCGTCTGCTCCTATGCTCAGTCCATCCTCATGGCCCGGCTGGCCCAGAAGGGCTGCAACATCCTGCGCAAGGAGCTGTTCGACCGCCTGCAGGAGCTGCCCCTGAGCTACTTTGACCGGCACACCCACGGCGAGCTGATGAGCCGGTTTACCAACGATGCCGACAACGTCCAGATGGCGCTGGAGCAGTCGGTGGTGCAGCTGCTCAGCTCCTCCATCACCTTTATCTCTACGGTGGCCATGATGCTCTATCTGAGCCCCATTCTGTTTATCATCACCGCCCTGACGCTGGTGGGCCTGCTGCTGGTCTTTTCCAAGGTGGGCGGCAAGAGCCGGGCTTACTATGCCCAGCAGCAGAAGGCGCTGGGCGCCGTCAACGGCAACATTCAGGAGATGATTGAGGGTCTGAAGGTGGTCAAGGCCTTTACCCATGAGGAGCGGGCCAAGGAGGAGTTTGCCAGACTGAACGAGGAATACCGGAAGGCCGCCTCCAACGCAAACTTCTATTCCACCGTCCTCATGCCCATTGCCGGCAACCTCTCCAATATCGGCTATGCCCTTACCGCCGCGGTGGGCGGCGCTCTGTCTATCCTGGGTGGCTTTGATATCGGCGGTCTGGTCAGCTATCTGACCTACTCCAAGCAGATTGCCCAGCCCCTGAACCAGATCTCCATGCAGATGACCAACCTGCTCTCCGCCCTGGCCGGTGCCGAGCGGATATTCGAGGTCATGGATGCCCAGCCGGAGATCGACGAGGGCGAGATCGACCTGATTCCCGTTCAGGTGGATCGGGAGACTGGAAAGGTCAGCCCCCTCACCGACGGCAGCCGGCCCCATCACTGGGCCTGGAAAGTGCCGGAGGTTAACGGCGGCCATCTGGAGCAGACGGGGACCGGCTGGCAGTGGCATGTTCCCGGAGACGGGGACCGGGAGTATATCCGCCCCGCCAACGGCACCATCTATCAGGAGGACGGCAAGCGCTACGAGCTGGTAGAGCTCAAGGGCGATGTCCGGCTCATCGACGTGGACTTTGGCTATGTGCCGGAGAAGCAGGTGCTCTATGACGTGAACGTCTATGCCAAGCCCGGCCAGAAGATCGCCTTCGTGGGCTCCACCGGCGCCGGCAAGACCA
>JBJDXT010000062.1:0-8777 GCA_051866795.1 Candidatus Onthomonas sp.
TCGCCGTCTCCGGCAACGTGGGCCAGGCCGACGAGCTGGAGGGCCTGGAGGAGAAAGCCCTCAAGACCGGCGCCTCCAAGCTGATTGTGGCCGACCTGACCGACGAGATGGTGGACGACGTCATCATCCCCTCCATGAAGGCCGGCGCCAAGTACGAGAACTATCTGCTGGGCACTGCCTTTGCCCGGCCCATCATCGGCAAGAAGCTGGCGGAGATCGCCCTGGCTGAGGGTGCCGACGCCATCTGCCACGGCTGCACCGGTAAAGGCAACGACCAGGTCCGGTTCGAGCTGGCCATCAAGCGGTTTGCCCCCGGCATGAAGATCATCGCCCCCTGGCGGGAGTGGGACATCAAGAGCCGTGACGAGGAGATCGACTACGCCGAGGCCCACAACGTCCCCCTGAAGATCACCCGGGAGACCAACTACTCCAAGGACAAGAACCTGTGGCATCTGTCCCACGAGGGCCTGGACCTGGAGGATCCCGCCAACGAGCCGGATCTGGACAAGCCCGGCTTCCTGGAGATGGGTGTTTCCCCCTTCAAGGCTCCCGACAAGCCCACCTACGTCTCCCTGACCTTTGAAAAGGGCGTGCCCGTGGCCATTGACGGGGAGCAGATGAAGGCCTCCGACATCATCCGCAAGCTGAACCAGCTGGGCGGCGAGAACGGCATCGGCATCATCGACATCGTAGAAAACCGGCTGGTGGGCATGAAGGATCGGGGTATTTACGAGACCCCGGGCGGCACCATCCTTTACGCCGCCCATGAGCAGCTGGAGATGATCTGCGTGGACAAGGACACCCTACACGAGAAGCAGAAGCTGGCGGTGGACTTTGCCGACCTGATCTACAACGGCAAATGGTTCAGCCCCCTGCGGGAGGCCCTGTCCGCCTTCGTGGACAAGACCCAGGAGTATGTCACCGGTACCGTCAAGATGAAACTGTACAAGGGCAACATCATTCCTGCCGGCATGACCTCCCCCTACAGCCTGTACTCCGAGAATCTGGCCACCTTTGACGAGTCTGACTACAATCAGAAGGACTCTGAGGGCTTTATCAACCTGTGGGGCCTGCCTACCAAAGTGCAGGCGCTGCGGGAGATGGGCAAGCTTAACTGAGTTCTGCCTCACAGCGTGAATATTTGACAAATGCAGAATGTGGGCATCCGAGCCGCATTCTGCTTTGTCCGTTTTTCCGAAAAGACAAATCAACGGATTTTGGGGCCGAAACCGGCCTCTGGAGGGATACCTATGAAATTATGGGGCGGCCGCTTCGACAAGGAGACCGACTCTTTGGTCAATGATTTTAACTCTTCCATCCAGTTCGACTCCCGGATGTACCGGGAGGACATCACAGGTTCAGTAGCTCACGCCACCATGCTGGGGGAACAGGGCATTATCAGCCCCGAGGAGTCCCAGCAGATCGTGGCCGGGCTGCAGGAGATTCTGGCGGATATCCAGGCGGGGAAGATTCAGTTCTCTGAGGACAACGAGGATATCCACATGAACATCGAGACCTTCCTCACCCAGCGGCTGGGGGCCGCCGGCAAGCGGCTGCATACCGGCCGCAGCCGCAACGACCAGGTGGCGGTGGATTTCCGGATGTATGTCCGGGGAGAAATTCCCAAGATTATCTCCATGCTGCTCCACCTGGAGAAGGTGCTGATCAAGCAGGCCGAGGCCAATGTGGACACCGTCATGCCCGGCTACACCCACCTCCAGCGGGCCCAGCCGGTGACCTTCGGCCATTATATGATGGCCTACGCCAATATGCTCCGACGGGACATCACCCGATTTGAGGACTGCTTGGAGCGGATGGACGAGTGCCCCCTGGGGGCCGGGGCGCTGGCGGGCTCCACCCACCCGCTGGACCGGGAACGGACCGCCCAGCTGCTGGGCTTTGCCAAGCCCACGGAGAACTCTCTGGATTCCGTCTCCGACCGGGACTTTGCCATTGAGTTCCTCTCTGCCTGCTCCATCCTGATGATGCACCTGTCCCGGTTCTCCGAGGAGATCATTCTCTGGTGCTCCTGGGAGTTCAAGTTCATCGACCTGGACGACGCATACTCCACCGGCTCCTCCATTATGCCCCAGAAGAAGAATCCCGATGTGGCCGAATTGGTCCGTGGCAAGACGGGCCGGGTCTACGGCAGCCTGATCACTCTGCTCACCGTCATGAAGGGCATTCCCCTGGCCTACAACAAGGACATGCAGGAGGACAAGGAGTGCGTCTTTGACGCCATTGACACCGTAGAGATGTGCGTCCCCGTCTTTGCTGCCATGCTGGACACCATGACCGTCCGGCCGGAGAATATGGCCAGGGCTGCCGCCGGAGGCTTTATCAACGCCACCGACTGCGCCGACTATCTGGCCAAGAAGGGGATGCCCTTCCGGGACGCCTACACCCTGGTGGGCCGGCTGGTCAACCACTGCATCGCCACCGGTCAGACCCTGGACAGCCTCCCCATGGAGGAGTACAAGGCCCTGTCTCCCATCTTTGAGGAGGACGTGTACGAGGCCATCAGCCTGAGCGCCTGCGTGGGTCAGCGTAAAACCATGGGCGGCCCCGCCCACGACGAGGTGCTGCGGCAGATCGGCTACATCAAAGCCTTTGTGGAGGAGCGGACGGGTAAATGAGCAAGCCGATAATCTACATCGACGGTCAGGCGGGCACCACCGGCCTTCAGATTATGGACCGTCTCACCAAGCGGACAGACATTGAGCTGCTGCTGATCGACGAGGACAAGCGCCACGACAACGCCGAGCGGGCAAGACTGCTCAACGCTGCGGATCTGGCCTTCCTTTGCCTCCCCGACGCCGCCGCCGTGGAGGCAGTCTCCCTGGTGGAAAATCCCAACACCCGGATCATCGACGCCTCCACCGCCCACCGGACCAATCCCGCCTGGGACTACGGCTTTCCTGAGCTGTCTGCGGCTCACCGGGCGGCAATCGTGAACTCCAGGCGGGTGGCCAATCCCGGCTGCCACGCCTCCGGGCTGATCTCCTCTGTCTATCCGCTGGTGCAGATGGGGATTCTCCCGAAAGACTACCCCCTGACCTGCTACTCTCTCACCGGCTACACCGGCGGGGGCAAGAAGATGATTGCGGAGTATGAAAATCCGGACCGGGATCCCCGTCTGGCCTCGGAGCGGATCTACGGCACCAATCTGAAGCACAAGCATCTGCCGGAAATGGTTACCGTCTGCGGACTGGAGAACGCCCCGGTATTCTCCCCAGTGGTGGGAGATTTCCCCCAGGGCATGGCCACCACCATTCTGCTCCACAACCGTCTGCTGAATGGTAAGCCCACCGCTCAGGAGGTTCACGCCCGGCTGACGGAGTACTATGCCAGACAGACCTTTGTCCAGGTGGCCCCCTTCGGCGGGGAGGAGCCGGTGATCTTTGCCAATACCCTGGCGGGCACCAATTACCTCAAGCTGATCGTCTGCGGCCATGAGAACCAGACCACCGTCACCGCTCTCTTCGACAACCTGGGCAAGGGAGCTTCCGGTGCGGCGGTACAGAATATGAACCTGATGCTGGGCTTTTCGGAGACGGCTGGGCTGATCTGAGGTGAAAAGATGAAATATTATACCAAAGAGTGGCACGCCCTCTGTGACCAGTGCGGCTACCAGTATGATCTGACCCCATCCCCCTCTGCAAAACGGAAGAGCGAGACCTTTTTTCAGAGCCTCTATCAACAGAAGCTGGAAGCGAGCCTGAAGGCGGCGGAGGCCCTGTCCAAAATGACCGCCGAGGAGTTCTTCGGTGAAGGGCGAGAGAAGCTCACCACCATGGATGACGACGGCAATGTGCACGATCTGGCCGATGAGATGGATCCGGAGGAGTACCGGCAGATGGTGGACAAGTACCAGCGCCGGCGGGAGGCGCTGATGCGGGACTATCAGCCTGAGCCCTTTGACCGGGAGGCCAAAACAGCCCAGTTCCATGCCGAGTGGGAGGCGCTGATGGCGGAGCTCTCCGCCGTCCTGCCCCAGAAGATTCTGGATCAGGTGGCTGATCTGCGAGTACTGGCCCTGGGCGTATCCACCAGAGAGGTCAAGCGGGAGATTGCCCGGTTCTGCAAGGAGAACGAGGCCAGGGTGGAAAAGGCCAATCAGGACTATTCCGCCTTCTTGGAGCGAAAGCAGAACCGGTATCCGGACGCTCTGATGGAGCACTATGGCTTTCAGGATTGCGTTGTTGCCGGCCTGGAATGGCAGGGTACCGACCTGATCCTCCATCTGGACAACGAGAAGAGCTATTGCCAGGTCAAAACAGCGATCTGGCATCAGGCGAAGATTCTGGAGGAGGAGCCAGGACTGACAGGTAGTCTGTGGCTTCAGGAGGAGATATACCCGGTGGAGGGCGGCTTTGCCTTCCATAACCTTCTGGAGACGGAGCATGGGACGCTGATCTATTTCACCCTCCAGGCTGCAGGGATTGACTTTGAATTTGACGCTCCGGCAGAGGATCAGACTGTTCCGGAGCAGGAGTAAAGGAGAATAGAGAGATGAAAGAGATTTCCGGCGGCGTCGTCGCCGCAAAGGGCTTCCGGGCGGCCGGCATCCGGGTGGGGGTCAAGGCCTCTGCCCTGCCCATGGACGGCCAGGCCAAAAAGGATCTGGCCATGATCCTCTCCGACCGGCGCTGCGCCGCGGCGGGGATGTTCACCACCAACCAAGTCAAAGCCGCACCCGTCTATGTGACCAAGGATCATATCGCGGACGGCTCCTGCTGGGGCGTCATCGCCAACTCCGGCAACGCCAACGCCTGCGCCCCCAACAGCAAGCTCCACGCCCTGGAGATGTGTGAGGCGGCGGCGGAGGAGACCGGCCTGGAGGCGAAGGACTTCGCCGTGGCCTCCACCGGCGTCATCGGCCAGGAGATCAATATCGGCGTCATTGTGCAGGGCGTTCCCGCTCTGGCAGGTGCCCTCTCCGACGACGGCAGCGGCTCGGACGCCGCCGCCCGGGCGATTATGACCACCGATACGGTGAAAAAGGAGATCGCCTTTGAGACCGAGATCGGCGGAAAAACCGTCCATATCGGTGGCATCGCCAAGGGCTCCGGCATGATTCACCCCAATATGGGCACCATGCTCAGCTTCGTCACCACCGACTGCGCCATCACCCCTATGATGCTGAGTGAATTGGTCCACGAGGTGGTGCCCCGCACCTTTAACCGGGTGACGGTGGATGGCGACACCTCCACCAACGACACCTTCTTGGTTCTGGCCAACGGCGCGGCGGAAAACCGGCTCATCGACTGGAAGGGCCCGGACTATGACGCCCTGAAGGAGGCCTTGATGGCGGTCTGCACCTATCTGGCCCGGAAGATGGCCGGAGACGGAGAGGGCGCCTCCCGGCTGGTAACCTGCACCGTCCATGGGGCGGAGAATGAGGCCAAAGCAGAGCGGCTCAGCCGCAGCGTGGTGGGCTCCTCACTGGTCAAGGCGGCTATGTTCGGCGCTGACGCCAACTGGGGCCGGGTGCTGTGCGCCATGGGCTATTCCGGGGCCCAGTTTGACCCGGAGACGGTGGACGTGACCTTCCGCTCCCAGGCGGGAGAAGTGGCCGTCTGTGAGCTGGGTGCCGCCCTGGACTTTGACGAGGACCTGGCCAAGCAGGTGCTCAGCCAGGACGAGGTGATCATCGACGTCAAGCTCCGGGAGGGAGAGAGCGAGGCCACCTGCTGGGGCTGCGACCTGACCTACGAATATGTGAAGATCAACGGCGATTACCGGAGCTGAGCAAAAAGCGGTACGGTGGGTGCAGCGGTTACGATTGCACACCGTAGGGCGGAGTTTGTCCCCGCCGACAACGCATAGAAGCAAAAAGAGGGGAAAGAGATGGCTTACAATCATATCGACCGGGCGAAAATCCTGGTAGAGGCCCTGCCCTATATCCAGAAATACAGCGGCAAGACCATTGTGGTAAAATACGGCGGCAACGCCATGATCTCGGAGGATCTGCGCACCGCCGTCATGAGCGATATTATCCTGCTCCGGCTGGTGGGCATCAACGTGGTGGTGGTTCACGGCGGCGGTCCGGAGATCAATGAGATGCTGAAAAAGATCGGCAAGGAGTCCCGGTTTGTGGACGGCCTCCGGTACACTGACGAGGAGACGGTGGACATCGTCCAGCAGGTGCTCTGCGGCCGGGTGAACAAGAACCTGGTTGCCACCCTCAACCGGATGGGCGGCAAGGCCATGGGCCTGTGCGGCATGGACGCCTCCCTCTTTGAGGCCAAGGTGAAGGATCCGAAATATGGTCTGGTGGGCGAGATTGTCAAGGTCAACCCCCAGGTAGTCCAGGACTGCATTGATAACGGCTATATCCCGGTGGTCTCCACCGTGGCCCAGGGCATGGACGCCCAGACTTCCTATAATATCAACGCCGACACCGCCGCTGCCAAGCTGGCCACCGCCCTGAAGGCGGAAAAGCTGATTCTGCTTACCGACGTCCGGGGCCTGCTCCGGGACCCCAAGGACGAGGAGACGCTGATTCACATCGTCCATATGTCCGACGTGCCCATGCTGAAAAAGACCGGCGTCATCCAGGGAGGCATGATCCCCAAGGTGGAGTGCTGCGTGGAGGCGGTGCGTTCCGGCGTCAAGCGCAGTCACATCCTGGACGGCCGGATCCCCCACTCCATCCTCATCGAGATGCTCTCGGACAAGGGCATCGGTACCATGTTGCTCTGAGCGGCAGGAAGGAGCGAAACACATGACTTTTGCGGATCTCAAGGCGCTGGACCACCAGTATACCATGCAGACCTACGGCCGCTTTGACGTGGCCATTGACCACGGCGTTGGAGCCACTCTCTATGGTCTGGAGGGCGAGCGGTACATCGATTTTGCCAGCGGTATCGGCGTGAACTCTGTGGGCTACGCTAACCCCAAATGGGTGCTGGCAGTGGCGGAGCAGGCGGGCAAACTGGCCCACATCTCCAATCTTTACTACTCTGAGCCCTATGCCAGGCTGGCCAAGGAGCTGTGCGAGCGCTCTGGCATGGCCTGTGCCTTTTTTGGAAACTCCGGGGCCGAGGCCAACGAGGGCATTATCAAGCTGGCCCGGAAGTACAGCTACGACAAATACGGCGAGGGCCGGAGCACCATTATCACCCTGAACAATTCCTTCCACGGCCGCACCATCACCACTCTCAAGGCCACCGGCCAGGAGGTGTTTCACCAGTACTTCTTCCCCTTCACCGAGGGCTTCCGCTACGCCCAGGCCAACGACCTGGATTCGGTAAAGGCTCAGGGAGGCCTGGACGTCTGCGCGGTGCTGCTGGAGCTGATTCAGGGCGAGGGCGGCGTCAACCCCATGGAATATGACTTCGTCCAGAGCTTGGCCGCCTATTGCCGGGAACGGGACTGGCTGCTGCTCGTGGACGAGGTGCAGACCGGCGTGGGCCGGACCGGCTCCCTCTTCTGCTTCCAGCAGTACGGCATACAGCCGGACGCCATCACCTTTGCCAAGGGCATCGCGGGCGGACTGCCCATGAGCGGCGTGCTGGCCAGTGAAAAGTGCCGCAGCGTTCTGGGCCCCGGAACTCACGCCACCACCTTCGGCGGTAATCCGGTGTCCGCCGCCGCCGCTCTGGCGGTGCTGGAGATTCTGAACGACAAGGAGCTGGAGGCGGTCAAAGCCAAAGGGGAGCGGGTCCGCAGCGAGATCGCCGGCTGGAATCTGCCTTGTGTCTCCGGCGTCCGGGGCATGGGCCTAATGATCGGCGTCGGTATTCAAGGAGAGAAATCTCACCGGGAGCTGGCTGCAAAGTGCATTGAAAACGGCCTGCTGGTGCTCACCGCCGGCAAGGACACCATCCGTATGCTGCCGCCGCTGACCATCTCCGACCAGGAGCTGGCGGAGGGCCTGGCCATCCTGAAAAAGACTCTGGAAGAAGCCTGAATGTGTGAAAAAGCCTGTTAAGGAGCGTGTATTACCATGACCATGAAAAAAGACCTGCTCAAGCTGCTGGACCTGTCCGGAGAGGACATCCTCAAGATTTTGGATCTGGCTGACCAGCTCAAGTACGACCAGCGCCACGGCCTGCCCCACAAGTACCTGGAGGGCAAGACTCTGGCTATGATCTTTGAGAAGAACTCCACCCGCACCCGGGTCTCCTTTGAGACCGGTATGTTCCAGCTGGGCGGCCACGCCCTCTTCCTCTCCGGCAAGGAGAGCCAGATTGGCCGGGGCGAGCCCATTCAGGACACTGCCCGGGTGCTCAGCCGGTACTGCGACGGCATTATGATTCGCACCTACGGCCAGGAAGAGGTGGAGACGCTGGCCAAATACGCCAGTATCCCCGTCATCAACGGCCTCACTGACTTTGCCCATCCCTGCCAGGTGCTGGCGGACCTGATGACCGTCCGGGAGAAGATGGCCCATCTGAGCGGCCTGAAGATGTGCTTCATCGGTGACGGCAACAATATGGCAAACTCCCTCATTGTCGGCGGCCTCAAGGTGGGCATGGAGGTGGCCATCGCCTGCCCCAGGGACTATCAGCCGGACCAGCAGGTTCTGGACTTTGCCGCCTCTGTGGAGGGCGGCAGCAAGTTTATGATGACCGAGGATGTGATGGCCGCCGCCAAAGACGCCGATGTCATCTTTACCGATGTCTGGGCCTCCATGGGCCAGGAGGAGGAGCGCGCCAAGCGTGCCAAGGCCTTCGCCGGCTATCAGGTGAATCAGGCGGTGATGGATGTGGCCCATCCCGGCTGCATGGTGCAGCACTGCCTGCCTGCCCACCGGGGAGAGGAGATCACCG
>JBJDXT010000063.1:0-8665 GCA_051866795.1 Candidatus Onthomonas sp.
GGATTCCGATTTACAAATGCTATACCCGCAGCCAATATAAGGAGCGCTGTGATGGTGCGGCAACCTATCGGGCCAAACGGATTGACGACGCCATAGAGGTTCTGCTACGGGATATTTTCCGGAAAACCAAGGTGGTGGACTATGAGACGATGCTGGATAGCCAGATCAGAAGCTCGACCGAAGAGAGCCAGCGCAAGCTGCGGAGGACAAAGGCGGAGCTGGAAAAGAATCTCCGGGAGCGAGACAGATGGGAGAGCCTGATGCTGGACTCGATGGATGGTGCCTGCGCGTTCTCACCAATGCAGATCAGGCGGAGACTGGATACGGTACAGGCCAATATTGACCAGCTCACGCAGCAGACGGAAAAGCTGCAGCGGGAATTGGAGGACGCAGACGAAAAGGCCGGGAAGCTGAAAGCAGAGCATGAGCGGCTGCTCACCTGGGCGGATCTGTATGACAGCGCCTCGACAGCGGAAAAGAAAATGATTTGTGGGTATATGATTCGGAGAGTAACGATCTGCCGGGGGTATGAGCTGGAGGTGGAATTCAATATCTCGGAAGCGCAGTATTTGAGGGGGCTGCGGATTTGAAGAACATGACAGGATGTTTGAAATGTGGTGGATCTTGGGTGAAGTCACCTGAGGTCCACTACAAAACTATTCCCTACTCGCCTACTTGGATTTGTGAGTAGGGAACAGCAGCTAGCCTGTTTAAAGGCATAAGGAAACAATAGAGCAGATTGGAACACAATCAGATGAACTTCTGTAAATAAATCTGTCTGATTCGCATACTGACAAACGACTTCTGATTTTGTGGCTACTGCCTTTTTATTTTGGGTACAGAGAATAAAGTAGCCGCTGCCACTTGCGCCCCCGGTAGCGGTACAGCATACACACAAAACGGGTCATATTGTCCGCTACCATGCACCACCACACAGCGGTCAGCCCCAGGTGGAACACGGAGATGCAGAGCCAGGTGGACATGATGCGGACACCCCACATACAGGAGACAGAGATGAGGAAAGGGGCCCGGGTATCTCCCGCGCCGTTGAAGGTGCCCTCTAGGATGATGACGACGGCGAAGAAGGGCTCTGAGACCGCCACAATCCGCAGCACCTGGGCACCCAGGGCGATCACCCCTTCGTCCGGCGTAAAAAAGCCCATAATGGCCCGCGGAAAGAGAAAAAGCAGCAGGCTCATGGCCGTCATCAGGAACACCGCGATGGCGGTGATGGCAGAGGAGTACTGCATCAGCTTCTCCTCGTCCTTTGCGCCGATCTGGTAGCCGGCCAGGGTGGCGGCTGCCGCCTGCATGCCGTAGCCCGGGACATAAAAGGCCTGCTCCGCCGTCAGGGCGATGGAATGGGCGGCGACGGAGAGGGTGCCCAGCCGGGCGATCAGGGCGGTAAAGACCACCTGCCCCAGCATGACTGCCACCCGGTCCGCGGCGATGGGCAGACTAATGTGCAGGCACTGGCGCAGAATGGGCCGGTCACAGCGCAGCGGCTGCCCCCGAAGCCCCAGCTCCGGACTGCGGAAGACGGCCAGCGTCATCAGGGTGCCGCCGGTCACCAGGGAGACGGCCGTTGCAATGGCGGCTCCCGCCACCTCCAGGCCGGCGCCCCACATGGGGATGGACAAGGGCCCCAGCCGCCAGGCTTTAGCGGGATTGATGAGCAGGAAGTTGAGCAGAATGTTGATGACATTCATCAGCAGATTGATCTGCATGGGGGCCTTGGTATTGCCCTGGGCCCGGAGCACCGAGGCGAAGAGAATACTGGCCGTCCGGAACAGGGTAGGGGCGCAGACAATGGCAAAATAGAGGGCGGCGTCAGCATAGATATCTTCCTCCGCGCCCAGCCATCCCGGCAGGAAGGGGCTGACAGACAGGGTGAGGACGGTGAGGACAGCCCCCGCCGCCAGCGTGAGGAGGACTGACTGGGCGGCGGCCCGCTGGGCCCGCTGCCGGTCCTGGGCGCCCAGGGCCTGGGAGATGCAGGCCAGCACCCCCATGGCCAGGGCCCAGAGGGGAGCGCAGACCAGCCACATGGTGGTGGAGGTCAGTCCCACCGCCGCCGAGGCGCTGGCGCTGATCTGGCCCACCTGGGCGGTATCCACATACTGAACCAGCGTCTGAAGGGCCTGCTCGGTCACGGTGGGCCAGGCCAGATGAAAGATGGTGCTCCTCAGCTCGCGGTCCCGCAGAGAACGGACGACAGAAGCAGACATAGGTTCCTCCTCCCATCGGAACCGGCGGAAGCGACTGCCCTTACCGGTTTGGTTTGTCAAAGACTCTGCCCCGGAACGCGCAGCCGGCCGGTGAGGGGTCAGCGCTCCGGCAGGAAGGTGCGGAGATAGTCGGCGGAGCGGCGGATGGAGATGTGGGGATCCTCCCAATAGATGGAGTCGTTGATCTCCAGATCCAGACAGCCGGAATAGTCATACCGCTCCAGCGTCCGGACATAGCCCTCCAGCTTTTCCCGGCCGAAATCGCCGTCTCCCAGAATCAGGTGATGGCTGTCAGAATAGTGCACCCACTGCAGGCGGCTTCCCAGGACCTGGCAGAACTGCTCCAGCGTGTCGCCGGCCACCTCCATGGCCACCAGATCCACGCAACAGCACAGGGCGGGGGAGTCCACCTCCTCCAGCATACGCCGGATATCCGCCAAATTCAAGACCAGGTTGCTCTCGTAGGGCTGCAGCTGCTCCAGGATCAGCTTGACGCCCAGCTGCTCCGCCCGGTCGCAGAGCAGGCGGTAGCTCTCCACCGTCCGCTTCCAGCCCTCCTCCCGGCTCAGATCCCGGGGATGGCAGCCGGTGTTGAGAAAGACCCGGTCTGTGCCGAAGGCCAGGGCGTCCTCCATGGCGGCCTTCATATAGTCGAGGGTGCGGGCCCGGAGGGGGAGGTCCGGGGCGGAATAGCTGAAGGGATAGCCCAGGGTCTCCGGAGTGTAGATGACGGCCGCCATCCCCCGGGCCTCCATCTCCCGGCGCAACCGGGCGATCTGCCGCTCCGCCTCCAGGGAGGTGTTGTAGTCCAGGCGGCAGTAGTGAGGGGCGCCGCCCCACATGTCCACCTTGCTGAGGCCGGAGCGGCCCATGGAATCCAGGTAATAGGGAAAGGTGTACTGAACATATTGGACGCTCATGACGGCGACGTCCTGCATGGTGATCCGCGACATGGCAAAAACCTCCTTTTCGTGCCGGCCGGCTGTCTATTCTGTCTTCGCCGCACAGGCGGGGCTGCCGGCCTTTTCCTCCCGCCGGTGCAGCAGCTCAACCAGCACCACCATGCTGCCGAGTCCCACCGCCAGCGTGATGGGCAGGTTTCCGTCGGTGAAGCCGGCGGCCAGATAGCCCAGCAGGGCGCAGCCGGCGGCACATAGGGCGTAGGGCAGCTGGGTGGAGACGTGGAGCAGGTGATTGCAGCCGGCTCCGGTGCTGGAGAGGATGGTGGTATCCGAGATGGGGGAGCAGTGGTCGCCGAAGACGCTGCCGCCCAGGGTGGCGGAGAGGGCGACGATGAGCAGATTGGGGCTCAGGGCGGTGGCCACCGGCACAATAATGGGGATGAGAATGCCGAAGGTGCCCCAGGCGGTCCCGATGGAGAAGCTTAGAAAGGCGGCGACGGCGAAGATGATGGCGGGCAGCAGCGCCCCGGGAATCCGGCTTGCGGCCATGAGATCCCGCACAAACCCGGCGGTGAGCAGCTGATCCCGGCAGATGCCGCTGATTGTCCAGGCTAGGATGAGAATGGTGGCGGCGGGCACCATGTTTTTCATCCCCTCGGTGACCCCGTCCATAAATGCCCGGAAGGTCATCAGCCTCCGGGGGACAAACAGCAGAAACGCCAGCATCAGCGCTCCCAGGCTGCCCCAGGCCAGCGCCTGGGCAGCCACGCAGCTACCCAGCGCGCCGATGAGAGAGTGATAGCTGGCCCCTGCTTCCCAGAAGCCGCCGTTATACAGCATGCCGAGTAGGGTGAAGACGATCAGAGCGGCGATGGGAATGACCATGTCGCTGACCCGACCCTCCTTTGCGGAGGCGGCGGAACAGCCGTCTGCTGAGCCCAGATCTTTCCCAGCCTGGGCCAGCTGCTCCTGCCGGAGCATGGGGCCGAAGTCGATCCGCCGCAGGCTGAGCAGCAGCGCCATGGCGATGGTGATCAGGGCATAGAGGTTATAGGGAATCGTGGCGCAGAAGGCGGAAAAATCGCTGGTAAAGGCGCCGGTGGTCCGCAGATTGCTGCCGACGGCTGCAGCCCAGGAGGAGATGGGCGCAATGATGCAGATGGGCGCCGCGGTGCTGTCGATGAGATAGGCCAGCTTGGCCCGGGAGATCCGCTGCCGGTCGGTGAGCGGACGCATCACGGTGCCGACGGTGAGGCAGTTGAAGTAGTCGTCGATAAAAATGAGGCACCCCAGGGCGCTGGTGGCCAGAAAGGTGCTGCGTCTGGTTTTTAGGTGGCGGCTGCCCCAGCGGCCATAGGCGTTGGAGCCGCCAGACAGGGAGATCACCTGCACAAGGGCGGAGAGAAGGCAGATAAACAGAATAATGTACAGATCGGTGTTGTTCACCGCGGCGGAAAACAGCGTCTCCACCGGCGCCACCAGCGGGTTCAATCCGGCCAGCACCGTAAAGATCAGGGCGCCGGACAGAGCCCCCAGCAGCAGGGAGAACACCACATCCTTGGTGATCAGGGCCAGCACAATGGCCAGCACGGGGGGAAGAATGGAAAGCCATCCGGCTTGTACAGCCTCCATGGGAAGAAATCCTTTCTCTTTCAAAACAGATTTTCGCGGGATAGGCTGAGACCCGGACAGCATCGGCCATCCGAGTCTCCATGGAATGCTACCCGGGGTCAGAGGGTGCTGTGAACGACCTTTCCGCCCACCAGCGTCATGTCCACGCGGAGGGAACGAACATCCTCCACCGGAGTGGTAAAAAGATTGCCGGAGAGGACGGCGATGTCCGCCTTTTTGCCGGCCTCCAGAGTGCCCAGCTCCTGCTCCACGCCCAGGTTATAGGCGCCGCCTCTGGTCCAGGCGGTGAGCAGCTCTTGGGTGGTGAGCATGTTCTGGAGGTTGAAGGGCTCGCCCCCCTCGGGGAAATAGCCGCCGACGGCATGATAGACCGACTGGGGAATGTCGTCGATGAGCAGCGGCAGGTCGGTGCCGCAGCTGAGCGGGACGCCGCAGTCCGCCATCTTCCGGCGGTTCCAGTAGTATTTCCCCCGCTCCATGCCGATCTTCTCCTGAATCATGGCCAGCTTGCCCGTCCGGTCGGCGATGGACTGGATCTGAGGATAGATCTCGGCGATGACCCCCATCCGGCCCATCCGCTCCAGGTCGGCGGGGTCGCTGAACTCCAGGTCGGTGATGCTGTGGCGGTTGACCATCCGGCCCTGTTCGTCCCGGCGGCAGGTCTCGTAGATATCCAGCACCTTGGAGATGGCGGCGTCGCCCTGGGCGTGGAGGGAGAAGCGGAAGCCCTCGGCGTCCGCCGCCCGGGTCTCGGCGGCGATGAGATCCCAGTCGATCTCCTGGGCGCAGGTGGTGTCGGCGCAGCAGTAGGGCTGCTTCAGGTCGCCGCACAGCTGGCTGATGGAGCCGTCGGTCATCCGGTTATAGCCGGAGAAGCGGACAAACTCCCCGCGGAAACGGTCGCGCATCCGGCGGCCGTATTCCAGGCTGGCGCCCTCGCCCACCGGCTGGCTCATAAAGTTCACCCGGAGGGTCAGCTCGCCCGCCTGCTCCAGCTCCTCCAGCAGATCGGTAAAGCCGTAGAACTGGTCGAAGCCCATCTCCTTGACCGAGGTGACGCCCCGGCTGTTCATCATCTGCATATAGCGGCGGAACTCCGGCAGGATGAAGTCCCGGTCGCCCAGCACGTCGGGCAGCAGCCGCCAATAGGCCTCGGGATAGCAGGTGTCCGGATCAAACTGATATTTGTCCAGAGCGGCCTGGTTCATCCAGCAGGTCTCGCAGCCGGCGGCAAAGAGGATCACCGGCCGGTCGCCGAACCGCTCGTCCAGCAGCCGGTGATCCTGGGGGTGAATGCGTTCGGCGTCCCAGCCGTGGCCCAGCACCGGCCGGTCTGCCGGCACAGAGGCGGCGTACGCCCCGGCCTGCTCCGCCAGCGCCTCACAGCTGTCGGCGCCGGACAGGTCGGCTCCCACAAAGCCGATGGAATAGCCGGTAAAGAAGCAGTGGACGTCGGAGAAGCCGGGGGAGACCGTCCGGTCTCCCAAATCAAAGACCTGGGTGGAAGCGTCCAACAGCTCCGGCGGACAGGTTCCCCTGCCCACGGCCAGAATTCTGCCCTCCCCCACGGCCACATAGCCGGCGAAGGGGGCCTCCCCGGCGGCGGTAAAGACGCAGTTGGACTGCAGCACAATTTCTGCGTGTTTTGACATTTCAGATGCACTCCTTTTCAGACAGGCGGCACATCGGACAGGCCGGGCCGCCCCACGGGAAAAGGCCGCGCTGCGCAAAGCATGACAGCGAGGCCCCTTCGGTTCCTGCCAGGAGTGACAGAAAAAGATAAATGGCTGATTTCTTGGGGCGCGCTGCACACCGGCCCCTTGAAACCAGTTTCAATATAGCATGTCAGACAAGTCGATGCAAGGCGTTTTGCGTGATTTTGTTCGAAAAATCAAAAACGGCAGATGCTTTTGTAAAATGTGCAATAAAGTGGTATATTATATATTTTGAAAATAGACCAATTCGACCCGTTTCCCTGTAAATGTAAAAATTTGTAAAAAGTGGTATAGTAATAAATATGAAAATAGACCACCAAAATATACAGATAATTAAGGAAAACATACCAAATATTTCGAAATTCGATAATATGAGCGATTTTTGGTTTTCCCGGCTTGAAAAGTGGTATAAAAAACTTTTTCATGTGAACCAACTTTATATATATCATCCAAAATCGCGGCAACTTTTTCATGTGAATTGTAAATTGACGACAACGGCCTTCTGTCCTTATACTTAGAAATGTGGTTTAGAAAAATGAATTGCCTGTCTGTTGTGATTTGCACACAGGCTTCAAAAGGAGGATGCAGCATGAAAGCGGCCATGATCGGAGACAACTGTATTGACATCTATCGGTTTATTGACGGAAAAGAGGTCAACCGCCGCTATCCCACCGGAAATGCGGTGGATACCGGCGTCAATCTGCGGAAACTAGGCGTGCCCACAGCCATCATCAGCACCACCGGCAGCGATCCAGACGGCGAGTGGATGATCCGGACGCTGACCGAGGAAGGGCTGGATGTGAGCCACCTCAAGGTGGGCGACGGCGCCACCGCCGTAACCTATATGGATATGAACGGCAATGACCGGGTACACGGCGAGTATATCGAGGGTGTGCTGGAGCACATCGTATTTGACCGGGAGGATGTGGCCTTTGCCGCCTCCCATGATCTGGTGCACACCGCCCTCTGGGGCAAGGCGGAGGACGTCCTTCCAGACATCAAGGCCGCCGGCAATGCGCTCATTAGCTTTGACTACGCCGACCGGCTGGAGCATCCCCTGGTGGAGTCCACGCTGCCCTATGTGGACTACGGCTTTTACTCCTATCATAAGGAGCGGGACGCCTATATTGAGGACTTTCTAAAGGACAAGGTGGACCGGGGCATGAGGGTCGCCGTGGCCACCTTCGGCGACAAGGGCAGCCTGGCCTATGACGGAAAAGGGTTTATCAGCTATGGCATCTGCCCCGCCCCCCATGTGGTCAATACGGTGGGCGCAGGCGACAGCTTTATTGCCGGCTTCCTCTTCGGCGTGCTTCTGGGCCTGCCGGTGCGGGATTGCCTTGCCAAGGGGGCCGAGGTGGCCGCCGGTGTAGTGCAGGTGTTCGAGCCCTGGGTATCCGACTGAGGCGGGGCCGCAAGAGAGAACATAAAGGAGGACTTGTTATGAAAATCGGCATGTTCACCTCTGGCTATCAGCGCAATCCCCTGGAGCACTGCTTCCAGGACGCCAGAGAGTACGGCTACGATTATATTGAGCTCTGGGGCGGCCGGCCCCACGCCTTTGCCCCGGATCTGAAGGCGGGGGAGATCAAGGTGGTGCGCCGGCTCATCGATCAGTACGAGATGCCGGTCATCGGCTACACCCCGGAGCACAACGCCTATCCCTACAACTACATGATCGGCTCCGAGGCCCAGCGGGAGGACGCGGTCCGCTATCTCAAGCTCTGCCTGGACATGGCGGCGGAGATGGGCGCCGAGTTCATGCTCACCAGCCCGGCCAACGGCGGCTATCTGGCCACCTATGACCAATTATGGACCCGGCTGGAGAAGACCATCCGGGAGCTGGGCGACCACGCCGCCAAGGTGGGCGTCAAGCTGACGGTGGAGGCCCTGACCCCCTATGAGTCCAATTTCTTCACCCGGGCTAACGACCTGGCGGAGCTGTTTCGCCGGATTGACAACCCCTATGTGGTGGGCATGTGCGATGTGGTGCCCCCCTTTGTCCAGCACGAGAGCATCATGGCCTACTTTGACAAGCTGGGCGGCAAGATGGATCACATGCACATCATCGACGGCGAGCAGGGCACCGACAGCCACATTATGCCCGGTGAGGGGTCCATTCCGCTCAAGGAGATGCTCTACGAGCTCAAGCGGATCGGCTATGACCGGACCGCCACCCTGGAGCTGG
>JBJDXT010000064.1:0-8606 GCA_051866795.1 Candidatus Onthomonas sp.
CCTAGAAAAATATTCTTTTTGTTTTTTCACTGTCTACTTGACTGGGGGCACATCAGCCTGCCGTAGGAGAGGCTGTTTTATTTTTCTTTCAGCTTCAGCGTAAACACCCAGCCTCCCTGATTGTCCGGTGACATACTGAGCTGGGTCCACTGCTCCGGCAGAGAGAAAATCTCTCCCTGTTGCCGGGTGATCAGCGCGTCGCCGCTCTGGTAAAACGTTCCCGGCTCCAGACGGCGGAAATACTCTTCTAGAGTCCAGCTGTTCTCCATAATAATCTCGGCATGCGGCTGCCCTACATAGCGCAGGTGCCATGGCTCATAGCCAATGCCCGTGTCTTTGACGCCGTAGTAGGGATAGCGAATGATAAAACCGTAGTGCCAACAGTTGTCATTGAGATACTGGCCTGCTGTCGTTTTGAGCAGCGCCCTGCCTCCATAGCCCGGCACACAGATGTCCAGAGCCAGTCCCGCCTGGTGTTCGCTGGCATCCAGAGAGGCCGCCACCTCTCCATCCTTTCCGATAGTCTCCTCCTGCTCCTCCCGGGTACGGTAGCCGCTGCGGATGGTGAGTTTTTGCCCGAATTTCTGCGCAATTTGGTCAGCTAACAGCGCATAATCCTCCGCCATGGCCGTATCCATCACGCCCTCTTGTTCCAGCTGGGGCTGAAAATCCTGAGGAATGGTATGCTCTGGATTTATCAGCATCAGGTTCCGGTTCTCTTCCACATCGGGATAGCTGCGCAGATCCTCCAAAGTATAGTCGGTCAGCGTCAGCTCTTCCCATCTGAGCTTCTCTAGTGGGGCGCTGCGTTCCCACCTTGTCAGCACATCTCCGGCCAAGTACCGAACGTCAGGGCGCAGAGCCAGAAGCCCCATTCCCAGCAGCACAACCGCCAGTAGCAGGCAGATCAAAACCCGTCCAGGTCGTCGTTGCTTTCTCATGCTCCCCCACCTCCCTCATTTTTTTCAGTGTAGCACCGGAAAATTCCATCCTCAAGGGAGTTTTCCCATCTTTAAGAGAGTCTTATGCCATTCTTAAAACTTTCGGCGCACGGGCAATGCCCGTGCGCCGAAAGTGATAGGTCTATCGCTTTATACTTTTTTGGTGTAATTCAGATTGATCCAGCCATCGCCGTTTTTCAGCTTGCCCCAGGTAACGCCACGGCTGTCAGTGGATTCGTCCACAATGGTGAACACATTGCCCTTTTTCAGGTAACCCACCACCTCACTGCTCTTATCCGGTTTTTTACGGATATTCAAGGTGTCCGCCGTCACCTTCACCTGATAGCTGGTAACGACAGCCGCATCGGCAGTGGTCTTTTGTGTATATTTCAAGCTGATCCAGCCCTTGCCGCTGTCCAATTTGCCCCATGTAGTCCCGTTTCCATCCTTCTGCTCTGCCACAATGGTGACCACAGCGCCCTTTTTCAGCACGCCATTGATGGCGCCGCTGGTGCCGGCCTTGCTGCGGATATTCAGGCTCTCCGCCGTCACCTTCACCTTATACTTACTGAAAGCAGGGGTGTCCTCCGTCTTTTGTGCATATTTCAAGCTGATCCAACCCTGTCCGTTTTCCAGCTTGCCCCAGGTGACACCACGGCTGTCCTTCTGCTCTGCCACAATGGTGACAATATCGTCTTTTTTCAGCACGCCTTTGACTGCGCTACTTTTATCCGCTTTACTGCGGATATTCAGATTTTCCGCTGTTACCTTCACCTTGTAGCTGCTGACAGAACTGTCGTCCGTCTTCTGGGCATAGCTCAGGCTGATCCAGCCCTTGCCACTTTCCAGCTTTCCCCACTTGACACCACGGCTGTCCTTCTGCTCTGCCACGATGGTGACAATATCGCCCTTTTTCAGCACGCCCTTGATCTCACTGCTCTTATCCGCCTTACTGCGAATATTCAAGCTGTCGGCCGTCACCTTAACCTTGTAGGAACTGAAGGAACTGCCGTCTGTCTTTTGTGTAAAGCTCAGATTAATCCAGCCCTTGCCGCTTTCCAGCTTACCCCACTTGACGCCCCGGCTGTCAGTGGACTCGCTGGTAATGGTCACCTTGTCGCCTTTTTTCAGGACACCCGTGATATCGCTGTCCTTATCTGCCTTTTTGCGGATATTCAGCATATCCGCCGTCACCTTGACCTGATAGCTTTTGGTGTCAGGATTGCTGACTGTCTGCACCGTGCCAGCCACAGTCAACGTGCTGTCTGCCGCCAGAGCGGTCTGAATTGCTCCAGGGGCACTCATCAGCAGCGCTGCAGACAGGAGACCTGCCACAAATTTTGTTCTCTTCACAATCACGCACATCCTTTCCATTGGTGTTTTCCGCCACATCTTTCATTTACAATTTCACTATACGACTTTCCAGAACGGATGGCAAGGTCTTTGTGTAAAGTGTCACAACCTGTAAGATTTCCCTTTGCAGCGCCGGACAGCATCTGCCCAAACGGCTTTAATCCGAATAATTCCGCACTTCAGTCAAAAGGGAGCGATATTTCACCGATACATCACGTCAGAAAAAGTAAACTGAAGGCCTCTGTCTGTATGGAACAGGACATCCTTTAAAATACTGCTCAAGATAGTACCGCTGTGCGCGTCTGTAATCACACATTTTATGTCCCGGAACTGGGCCAGCTACTCTTCGGGGGCAGAGAACGCTGATATCCTCCGTTCACATTCCGCGCAGGAAGAAGGAAATAATCCATCTTTGCGCCGAAAGACTTTTCATCTGGTTAGCCGCTCTGATCGGTGCGCTTTGCGTTCCAAACCTGATTGCTCTGCTGCAATCATTGGAATTGATCTCCCATCCTTACAACTGTTCATTGTCCATACCTCACCGTTGCATTGTCGGTTAAGGTGCAGGAAATCATCCAGCAGCGGTCAGGATCCAACCACACGGCCGCTGTTTGTCCAAGGACGAACAGCATTTTACCTTTTTACAGTGCTGTAGGTCCAACAGAGCATGTCGTTTTACACAATTAGGATGTGAATCTCCAGCTCCGCTTGCGCAAATCCGCACAAATGATTAAATATCTAATAGAGCAATGCGGCCATGCGCTGTCGCAGATACAGAGGCCTTTTTGTCGATAGATCTCGGTGCGCTTCTGGCGCGCCGCTCTCTATACCATTGTGGATGTGTCCCGACGCAGGCCGTGGATCAGGATGCATCCCTATCCCAGCGGTAGCCATGGCCAGAAATCTGAACAGGAGGTTTATGTATGAAGAAACTACTGAAACGGCTGTCCCTGCTGGTGCTCTCCCTGGCGCTGGTAATGGCAGCCACTCTGCCCTGTTGGGCAGCGGACACCGCCGAGGCACCCACCGATGCCCCGGTTGGGACGGAAGAGATGGCAGAGATGCCCGATGGGGATGGCGCACCCGGAGGTATGGAAGATTTCGCACCCCCTACTCTGGCAGAAGGCGACAAAGTCAATCTGGAATTTGATGTAGAGCAGGCAACCATGATTATTGCCATCGCGTTTGCCGTACTGTCGGTCATCGTACTGGGATTGTTTCTCTTCCGTGCAGTGAAAAATAAGAGCGTTCGTAAAGTAGGCTCTGCCCTGCTGTGCGTGGTATTGGTTGCGCTGCTGATCTTCAATATCGCAGTGGCTCGCTTCAATGTGGTCATTAACCAATTTCTCTCCGGTCAGGACAGCTCGGATGAAATCTCTGAGGCAGAAGCAGCCTCCAAGAGTTTGACCCAAGAATTGGAAAGCGAGGGCATTGTCCTGTTAAAGAACGAGGGGAACTCTCTGCCTCTGGCTGAGAAAAAGGTCAATCTCTTCGGTTACGGCTCCAGCTTCTCCGCCTACGGCGGAGCAGGCTCTGGTGCAGGTGACGAGAGCAAAAACGTATCCCTCAAGTCTGGTTTGGAGGCAGCTGGCTTTACCGTCAACGAGGATCTGTCTAACTTCTATGCTGGTCTGGAAGAAAAAAAGGACACCGGCAACGTATTTAACATGATGGGTAACGACTTCAATATCCATGAGCCCGCCATTTCTGAGTATGGTGACCTGATCGACTCTGCCAAGGCGTTTTCCGACACAGCCATTGTGGTATTCTCCCGGGCTGGTGGTGAGGGCGCTGACCTTCCTCTGGACATGGCCGAGTATACCGGAGGCACTGCCGGCCGGCACTACCTTGAGCTGACTGAGAACGAGGAAGCCATGCTGTCCATGGTGGAAGAGAACTTCGGCACCGTCATCGTTATTGTCAACTCCAGCCACGCCATGGAACTGGGCTTCCTGGAGAATGATTCTATCGACGCCGCCATCTGGATCGGCTGTCCCGGCTCCACCGGTATGAACGCTGTGGGAGATGTGCTCTCTGGCAAGGTGAACCCCTCTGGCCGTCTGGTGGATACCTATGCCTATGACGCCACCTCCGCCCCCTCTTACTACAACTTCGGCGACTTTACCTACACTAACAGCAAGCATTTGGGCGGATATAGCGGCAACGATGAGAGCTATTACAAATTTGTCGACTACGCTGAGGGTATTTATGTGGGCTATCGCTACTATGAAACCCGCTACATTGACAATGCGACCGGTGTGTGCGATGAGGAGGCCTATCAGGCCGCCGTCCAGTTCCCCTTCGGCTACGGCCTGTCCTACACCACCTTTGAGCAGAGCATGAGCGACCTGACCGTGGCCGACGGCAGCATCTCTGTGGATGTGACCGTCACCAACACCGGCGACGTGGCCGGCAAGGAAGTCATCCAGCTCTACTATACCGCGCCCTACACCGTGGGCGGCATCGAGAAGAGCCACGTGGTTCTGGCCGCTTTTGACAAGACCGACCTGCTGCAGCCCGGTGCGAGCCAGACCATGACCCTCACCTTCGCTGTGGACGACATGGCCTCCTTCGACTACCTGGGCGCCGGCTGCTACGTCCTGGATGCCGGCGACTATGAGATCAAGCTGATGGCCAACGCCCATGACGTCATCGACTCCCGGATCTACACCGTGGACAGCACCATCACCTATAGCGGCGATAACAGCCGTTCCAGCGATCTGATCGCCGCCGAGACCGCCTTTGCCGAGTATGCCGGCGACGTGCAGTATGTCTCCCGTGCCGACTGGGAGGGCACCCTGCCCACCCAGCGCACCGCTGACCGGGAGGCCTCCGCTGAATTGCTGGCCGACATTGCGGATCACTCCGTGGCAGAAGATCCTGATGCGGAGCCCATTGTGATCAAGGACAACGGTCTCACCCTTGCGGACATGATCGGCCTGGACTATGACGATCCCCAGTGGGAAAAGCTGCTGGAACAGCTCTCTGTGGAGGATATGAAAAAGTTGATCGGCACTGGCGGCTATCAGACCCTGAGCATCTCCTCCATTTCTAAGCCCTCTACCGTAGATATTGACGGCCCTGCCGGTCTGAATGGCTTGGTCAGCGGTGTCAGCGGTGTCCAGTTCTGCAGCGAGGTCGTCATGGCTTCTACCTGGAACCAAGAGTTGGTCGAGCGTATGGGACAGGCTCTGGGCGACGAAGCTGTGGCTAACGGAGTCTCTGGTATCTACGGCCCCGGCGCAAATACTCACCGCTCTCCCTTCGGTGGCCGGAACTTTGAGTACTTCTCTGAGGACGGTTTGCTGGCCGGCAAGATGGCTGCTGCTGAGATTCGGGGTGCGATGAGCAGAGGCTGCTACTGTTACGTTAAGCACTATGCCCTCAACGACCAAGATACCAATCGAAGCGACCTGTGCACTTGGGCCAACGAGCAGGCCATCCGTGAAATTTATCTCAAGCCCTTTGAGATTGCTGTCAAGGAAGGTGGCACTACCGCTGTCATGAGCTCGATGAACAACATTGGCAGCACCCAGGCCGGCTCCTGCAAGTCTTTGTGCACCACTGTTCTCCGAGACGAGTGGGGCTTCCAAGGCATGGTGATTACCGATGCTTACGGTTTTGGTATGGATATCTCCTCCGGTATTGCCGCAGGCAACGACATGGCTCTGAGCACTACTGGCGCCACCTTCACCAGCGATACCAACAGCAATACGGTTCAGCAGCAGATGCGTACTGCCTGTCACAACATTCTCTACACCGTGGCCAACTCCAATGCCTTTGATCTGATCGACACCTCTGTCCCCTGGTGGATCTGGCTGCTGAGCAGCGTGGATGCAGTCGCCCTGATCCTAATCGCCTCCGGCTTTGTGGCTGCAACCCGGAAGAAGAAAGAATCTGCTCCTGTGGATCAAAAATAAAAAATTCCCATCTCCCGGAACGAAAAGAAGCTTGGCATACTCCTCCTTTACTGCTTTCCTAAGTAATTGGGTCCGCGCTTCTCTTGCGTTCTATATCGTCCACCCCGGCCGCACAGCGGCCGGGGGATTTCATTTGTCGACAAAATTGACAAAAGTGCTGATCCGTGCTATAGTTTTTTGGAAAAATGCAACGAGGTTTTCGGCTCAATACCAATTGCGGAGCGTCTGAAGGAGCGTGAAAAGCGTATGGCACAGGCCGTCGGGAACTTTATTACCGATGTGGCGGGCATCCCCTGGCTGATCGAGATTGCGCTGATTACCCTGCCTTGGGTTCTCTTGTGCCGGAAGAAAGTACTGAACCTCCGGTACTGGCTGGACTTTGCCAGCCTACTGGCATTGCTGTGTCTCGCCAATTTTTCCAGCATGGTGTTAAGCATGCTATTGGGCGGAGGCTTTCAGCCTCTCTGGGGTATTGCGCTGGGCGGTATTACGGCAGTCTATCTGTTCATCCGGCTGGATTATCATCTGCTGCCCAAGGCCACACTTTGGTGTTCCATGTTTGCTGGTACAAGTTGTATTTCTGCCCTGGCCCGGCAGCTGGGTACTTTGAGTGATAGCGTTATCCCGGGATATTCCGCAGCGGGCATCATCCGCTGCCTGGTCAGCCTGCTGACCATCCCGCTGGCCCTCTATCTCCGATCCTTCAATTTTGACCGGTTCCGGGAGGTCTCCCCAAACGGACTTGCGCTGATCATCGCAGAAGATGTCGTGATGCTGGTGCTTTCTACAGTGGAAGCTCTGTGGTTTG
Source organism: Candidatus Onthomonas sp. (assembly GCA_051866795.1). GTDB lineage: Bacteria > Bacillota > Clostridia > Oscillospirales > Oscillospiraceae > Onthomonas. The sequence continues at coordinate 7,023 of JBJDXT010000064.1, forward strand.
GGTCGGATTACCGTCTTTCTGTAGTATTTGCAGTAATGTACATCTGCCTTTTTACCTTGATGCTGCTCTCTATTTCGGTCCTGTACTCCATCTGTGAGGAGCAGGCGGAGGTGACCATGCTTCAGGCAGAACGGCAGCGCCTCCAGGGAGAGCGTGAGATGGAAGGCCTGATTGAGCAGAATCTGGAGACTCTCCGGAGCATTCGCCACGATCTGAAAAACCAGTACGCATATATGTCCATTCTGCTGGATGAGGGACGCTATGACGAGCTAAAAAAATATTTCGCCGGGATATCCGAGGGTCTGCCGATACCGTTGAGCAGTGTAGACTGCGGCAACCGGACAGTAAACGGCATTCTAAATATGGAATTTGGCAAAGCCAGGAGAGAGGAGATTTCTATCAGCCATCAACTGGTGGTACCGCCGGTGCTGCCCTTTCCGGATGACGCAGTGTGCAGCGTGTTGAGCAATCTGCTGGACAATGCAATTGAGGAATGCCGACGGCTGCAGACGATGGGGAAAACGGATACGGAGATCCGTCTGGAGATCTATCCCCAGAAGAGCTATCTTTACATCTTGTGTCGGAACACCACTGACCGTACTGAGCTGGACCGCTGGGAGAAAGGACTGCGCAGCACCAAGGAAGACCGGAGTCTCCACGGCTACGGAACCCGTATTGTAGCCCGTACCGCAGAGCAGTATAACGGCTGTGTAGAGTACAGCCTGAAAGAGGGATCATTTGTTGCCAAAGTGCTGCTGGATATGATGTCAGGGGGAAGTTATGATCAAAATCGCGCTGTGTGACGATGACAGAAACGCACTGCCGGTAATTGCCGGTGCAGTGGAATCCGCCTGCCGGGCTCAAGGGATCGGAGCAGAGCTGCAACGCTTTTCTGGTGGACGGGCGCTGCTGGAAGCCATGGAGGTGACTTCCTTCCAGTTGGTGCTCCTGGACATTGACATGCCAGATATGGACGGCATCGCAGTAGGGAAATGTATCCGGGAAAAGCGGGCGGAGACTGAGATCATCTATGTCTCTGAATGTGAAAGCCGGGTATTTGAGTCTTTCGCCGTACGTCCTCTTGGTTTTGTCCGAAAGAGCAATTTTCTCAATGACATCACAGATGTGCTCAAGCTGTATGCAAAAAACTGTCTTCAGAATCAGGACGGAACGTATATCCAATTTGCCACCCGCACCAATCTGCTCTCACTCAAACGAGAGCAGATCCGCTATATTGAGGGCAGCCGAAACTATCAGCTGCTCTACCTCATTGACCGCAGTGCACCGCTGGAAGTCAAGATGACAATGGAAAAGTTGGAGACGCTTACCGTTCCCCACGGCTTTATCCGAATACACAAGGGCTATCTTGTAAACGCCCGCTATATTCAGCGGATTCACGCCAACCAGGTCACTCTGGATGACGGTGTCGTCCTACCCATCGGCCGCAGCAAAATGGGCGAGGTCAAATACCAGTATCTGGCGTTGCTGGGCAGCTGAACCAAGCTAAAGCCAGCAGAGAAAGAAACCGCTTTTAAAGAGCCAGAGACGGGCCGTGGCAGCCCGTCTCTGGCTCTTTTCTAGCAA
>JBJDXT010000065.1:0-8405 GCA_051866795.1 Candidatus Onthomonas sp.
CCGAGTACGACCTGGAGGCCATCGGCACCCTGGGCTTCCGGGGGGAGGCCCTGGCGGCCATCTCCGCCGTGTCCAAAATCGAGCTGATGACCCGGACCCGGGGGGCCGACTTTGGCACCGCCCTGCTGCTGGACGGCGGCGTCCTCCGGGAGCAGGAGGAGGTGGGCTGCCCGGAGGGCACCACCATGATCGTCCGGGACCTGTTTTACAATACCCCCGCCCGGCTAAAATTTATGAAGCGGGACGCCGCCGAGGGGGCCGCCGTCTGCACCGTGGTGCAGCACGAGGCCCTGGCCCATCCGGAGATCTCCTTCCGATTTCTCCGGGAGGGGAAGGAGGAGCTGCTCACCCCGGGAGACGGCAAGCTCCAGTCCGCCCTCTACGCCGTGCTGGGCCGGGAGGCGGCGCTGGGCTTTTTGGAGTGTCCCGGCTACGGAGAGGAGATCCGGGTGGAGGGCTATCTCTCCCGCCCCGCCTGCTGCCGGGGCACCCGGGCCTATCAGTTCTTCTTCGTCAACGGCCGGTACGTCAAGTCCCGGACCATGACCGCCGCATTGGAGGAGGCCTATCAAAACCAGAAGATGGTGGGCAAGTTCCCCGGCTGCGTGCTCAAGCTGACCACCAGGCTCAACGCTGTGGACGTCAACGTCCACCCCGCCAAGACAGAGGTCAAGTTCACCAACGAAAAGCAGCTCTTTGACGCGGTATACTACGCCGCCAAGTCGGTGCTGGAGCGGGAGAGCGGCCATGTCCAGGCGGTGCTGCCCCAGCAGTCCCCCAAGCCCCAGCGGCAGGACACGGTGACCCCCAACCAGACCTTCTTCAAGAGCATGACCAGTCAGGAGTACCGGGAGAACAAGGGGAACATTCTCCGCTCCCCCGCCGTCCAGGCCGCACCGGACCGGACCATCACCCCCTGGCAGGCGGCCACCAGCCGCAACGCCGCCGAGCTGTTGGCCCGGCAGCGCCAGCGGGAGGAGGAGCGCCGGGCCCAGAAGCAGCGGGAGAGCCGGGAGGTCCAGGTGGTGCTGGAGGCCCTGGAGCTCCAGAACGCCGGAAAGGTGTCCCCCGCCCCGGAGCCCTCTCCCCTGCCGGAGGAGCTGGCCTGGGCGGCGCCGGAGCAGCCGAAGACATACGAGGCGCCGGTATTCCCCCCCATCTCTCAGCCCAAGCCGGAGTGGACGTCTGAGGAACATCCAGCCCCCCCGGCGGAGCCGCCTGTCACCGATGAGCCGGAGCTGACCACGGCGGAGGAGAGCACGGTAACTCCGGAGACCCCCGCCTGGCGTCTGGCGGGAGAGGTGCTGGACACCTACCTGATTGTGGAGCAGGGGGACTCTGTCTTTCTCATCGACAAGCACGCCGCCCACGAGCGGATGAATTTTGACAAAATGAAGGCCCGGGGCTATACTCCTATGCGGCAGCTGCTGCTGACCCCGGTGGTGGTCAAGGCCGCCCCGGCGGAGAGTCAGGTGCTGCTGGAGCATCTGGACCTGCTGCGGGAATTTGGCTTTGAGGCCGAGGACTTCGGCGGCGGGGATATCCTGATACGGGAGGTACCCGATTATGTGGAGGCAGCGGAGGCCGACCGGGTGCTCACCGAACTGGCTGCCCGGCTGCTGGAGACCGGCACCGCCGACCCCACCGCCGCCCGGGACCAGGTGCTGCACACCATGGCCTGCAAGGCGGCCATCAAGGGCGGCTGGAAAAACGACCCCGCCGAGCTGGAGGTGGTGGCCCGGGCAGTCATGTCCGGGGAAGTGAAATACTGCCCCCACGGCCGGCCGGTGGCCATCGAGCTGACCAGGGCACAGTTGGAAAAGCAGTTCAAGCGGGCGTAAAGGGCAGACGCCGAAACCCGTTCGTAGGGGCGATTCACGAATCGCCCGCTGCGCAGGCCAGAGGTCCTGCCGGGCCGTTCGTGAACGGCCCCTACGCGATGTGCTCCAATCAATCTGCCTGTGGAGAGGAGGAACCGCCATGCCCCCAAAAGTGATCGTCATTGCCGGGCCCACCGCCTCGGGCAAAACCGCCCTCTCCATCGCCCTGGCAAAGCGGTACGGCGGAGAGGTGGTCAGCGCCGACTCCATGCAGATCTACCGGGGTATGGACGTGGGTACCGCCAAGCCTACCCTGGCTGAGCGGCAGGGGATTCCCCACCACATGCTGGACGTGGCCGACCCGGAAGAGAACTTTTCGGTGGCCCGGTATGTGGAACTGGCCTCCGCCTGTGTGGACGATATTCTTGCCCGGGGCAAAGTGCCCATCCTGGCGGGAGGCACCGGCCTGTATCTGGACTCCCTCCTCTCCGGGCGCACTTTTGCACCCTACCCCGCCACTGGCTGGCGGGAGCGGCTTCAGGACCGGGCACGGGCGGAGGGGACGGCGCCCCTTCTGGAGGAGCTTCGGCAGGTGGATCCGGAGGCGGCCGGGCGGCTGCATTTGAACGACGAAAAGCGGATCATCCGGGCCCTGGAGGTCTGGCACGAGACGGGAAAGACCATCTCCCAGCACAACCGGGAGACCCAGACCATTCCGCCCCGGTACGAGGGCTGCTGGATCGGCCTGAACTTCCAAAGCCGGCAGGATCTCTGGAGCCGCATTGACCGGCGGGTGGATGAGATGCTGGCCGGGGGCTTGGCAGCGGAGGTGAAAGCGCTGCTGGACCGGGGTGTTGACCCGAAATGCACCGCCATGCAGGCCATCGGCTATAAGGAGATGGCCCAGGCGGTCCGGGACGGGGGAGATCTGACCCGGGCGGCGGAGGAAGTCAAGCTCCGCAGCCGCCAGTACGCCAAGCGGCAGCTCACCTGGTTCCGGAAAAATCCGGCCATTCACTGGTATCTCTGGGGCAGCCAGCCCGATTTTGGGGCCGCCTGCCAGTTTGCGACAGAAAAAATAGGGGAATCGGGTATAGGATGACGGGGAGGACAGGCCCCATCGTCAAACCCTGTGGGACGTGTCCAATCATACAGAAAAGGATGTGTCCCAAATGCAAAAAAGCAACAATTTGCAGGAAATCTTTCTGACCAAGGCCCGTCGTAACCGGCTGAACGTCACCGTCTTTCTGGTCAACGGCTTCCAGATGCGGGGAGTGATCGCCGGCTTTGACGCCTTTATCGTGGTGCTCATCACCGAGGGGCGGCAGCAGGTGATCTACAAGCACGCCATCTCCACCATTGTGCCGGAACGGCCAGTGGATCTGCGGGAGGGCGCGGCCCCGGAGGGAGCTGCCCAGTAATCGGGCGCCCGGCCTGGCGGAGAGAGATATAAGGAGGCAACCATGAAGCCAGGCAAAAATGTGGTACGGGCCATCATGCTGCTGCTCTTTCTGGGGGCAGTGGCCTACTTCGCCGTCTATGCCTATCATATCTTTTTCGGCGGCTATGAAACTGCCACTGTCTATTCCTACATCGGACAGAGCACACTCCCCGCTGAAGGCTATCTGATCCGGGAGGAGACCGTCCTCTCTGATGGGGGCAGCCTGGAGGAGATTGTGGTGGCCGAGGGGGAAAATGTGGCCCTGGGGGATGTGGTAGCCCGGGTTTACAGCTCGGAAAACGCGCTGGAGCAGCACCGCCGTCTGGAGGCGCTGGAGACCGAGCGGGACCGGCTGGAGTACATTTACAGCCGGGGCACTGAGGAATCGGACGCCATGCGGCTCAATGGAGAGATTGTGGAGGCAATGACCGACCTGAAGGCCGCCTCCGCCCGGCAGGACTTTTCCAAGCTGGAGGACAGGGTGGAAAACCTGAAGGATCTCATTTTCCGCCGTGGTTTTACCTACAGTACCGGCTCCGCCCTTGCCGACCAGATTGACGCGGTGGAGGCGCAGATCAGCGAGCTGCGCAGTGCCACCGAGAGCGCTGTCTCCACCGTCTACTCCCCGGCGGCGGGTATCTTTTCCGGCCTGGTGGACGGCTATGAGAGCTGCCTGACGGCAGAGGCCCTGGAAAATCTGACCCCCGCTACCCTGGAGGCATTGGCCCAGAGCAGGGCGGAGACCTCCGGCCGGGAGCTGGGCAAGGTGATCACCAGCTTCCGCTGGTACTATGCGGCAACCATGTCCCGGGATGTGACCAAGTATCTCTCCTCCGGAGACACGGTCACCGTCAATTTTGAGGGCTCCACCGGGGCTCAGAAAATGACTGTGCAATCCATCAGTTCTGCGGACGAGAACGACAGAGTCGCGGTTGTCTTTACCTCGGACCGGAATATCTCTGCCACCACCCTGCTCCGGGAGCAGAATGTGGATGTGGCTTACGGCATTTGTGAAGGTTTGCGTATTCCCACCCGGGCGCTCCGGGCGGATCAGGAGACCGGCCAGCTGGGCGTCTACCGTATCAGCGGGGCCCAGGCCCAGTGGGTGCCGGTAGAGCTGATCTTTACCGGCAGCGACTACTACCTGGTGCGCTCAGTGTCCAAGGAGAATCAGTCTGAGCTTCAGGAGGCGGAGCGCCTCAAGACGGGAGACGAGGTGCTGGTGCGGGGCAAAAATATCTATGACGGAAAGGTGATCAAGTGATGTCCATTCAGGAAAACATCGCCGCAGTCCGGCGGCAGATTGACGAGGCGGCCCTTCGGGCGGGCCGGAACCCGGCGGAGATTACCCTGGAGGCAGCCACCAAGGTGCAGACCTCGGAGACCATCCGGGCGGCCATTGCGGCGGGGATCACCGTTTGCGGAGAAAACCGGGTGCAGGAGTTTAACGCCCATTGGGCGGACAATGCGTATGAGGGGGCCAAGGTGCATTTTATTGGCCATCTGCAGAAAAACAAGGTGAAATACCTGGTGGGCAAGGTGGATCTCATCGAGTCGGTGGACTCGGAGGAGCTGCTCCGGGTCATTGATCAGCGGGCGCAGAAGCTGGGAGTTGCCCAAGATATTCTCATTGAGGTAAACATCGGCGGGGAGGAGAGCAAGTCCGGCGCCACGCCGGAGCAGGCCCGGGCATTGGTGGCTCTGGCGGCCTCCCTGCCGGGGGTCAATCCCCGGGGACTGATGGCAATTCCCCCCGTGGCAGAGATTTCCGGGGGAAACAGCCGATATTTTGCCGAAATGCAACAGCTTTTTGTTGACATCAAGAGCAAAACGTACGATAATAAAGTAAGTATTGACTGTCTCTCCATGGGCATGAGCGGCGACTTTGCCGACGCCATCGCCTACGGATCCACTCAGGTGCGGATTGGCACCGCCCTCTTCGGGGCGCGTCCGCCCATGCGGGCCAACGGCTGACAATACCAGATAGAGATAAACACACCTGATACAGGAGGAATATGCAATGGGCTTTATGGATGAACTGAAACGCTTGGCTCACCCTTACGAGGACGACGAGGAATTCGTGGAAGAAGTGGATGAGGATACCCCCGCTGAGGAGGAAGACCGTCCCCGCAAGGCACCCCGCAAGGAGGAGGGATATTTCTCCTCTCCCGCCCCGGAGCGCCGTAGCGACAATGTGGTGAACATTAACACCACTACCCAGCTCCAGGTGGTGCTGGTCAAGCCGGAAAAGTTTGACGACGCCTCCAGCATTGCCAACCATCTGCGGGACAAGCGGACGGTAGTGCTCAATCTGGAGTCTGCCAACAAGGATATTGCCCGCCGCCTGGTGGACTTCCTCTCCGGTGTGGCCTATGCCCTGGAGGGCAAGATTAAAAAGGTGGCCGTCTCCACTTACATCATCACTCCCTACAATGTGGACATCATCGGGGACCTGATCGACGAGCTGGAGAACAACGGCATGCGCTTCTAAGGCAATCTGCCGCCTAAATAGACAACAGAAGGGGGACTATCTGTGCTGACACCTCAAGCAGTAGCGGAACGCACCTTTACCAAGGCCAAGTTCGGCGGCTACACCATGCAGGAAGTGGACGATTTCCTGGACGAGATCACCAAGGACTATACCTCTCTCTGCGAGGAGAACACCTCGCTCAGGGGAAAGCTGAAGGTTCTTGCGGACAAGATCAATGAGTACCGGGAGACCGAGGACATTATGCGGGCCACCCTCCACAACGCCCAGAAGACGGCAAATGAGATCGTCGCCGAGGCGGAGAGCAAGCGGGAGGCCATTCTGGATGCCCTGGAGCAGGATATCCGGGCCAGAAAACAGGCCTATGACGACGAGATCGCCGTCTGCCGGGCCCAGCTGGCCAGCGCCCGGGAAAAGACCACTGAGTACATCGCCATGGTTCAGGAGCTTACTGACCAGCAGCAGGAGTTCCTCTCCAAGCTGCCCGACCTGAGTCAGGGGGGCGATGTGGAAGAGCCTGCCGAAGCACCTGCAGAAGAGGTTGCCGCCCCGGAGGAGGCGCCCGCTCTGGAGCAGGAGGGGGACACCATCGGCGACATGATCGCCCAGGAGGCGGAGGAGGCTCCCCAGCCGGAGGAGACGCCGGATCCGGCTCCCCAGCCGGAGGAGCAGCCTGTTGAGCAGCAGCCCTTCAGCAGCACCAGCCGGATTGATTTTTCCAACCTCAAGTTCGGCAAGGACTACGAGATTAAGTAAACATCCTGTAACATAACGCCGCTTTCGATCACATAGCCGCCCCGAAGGCCGGTACAGCCGCCTCGAAGACCGGCTATGTGATCGTGCTGTATTCTCCGCTATGCGGTGCCGGTCTGATAAAGAGCGCGCCTATTTATCAGATCATAGTATCAGAGAGGAAGACGAAGGATATGCCAGACTACAACAAAACCATCCATCTGCCCAAGACGGAGTTTCCCATGCGGGCGGCCCTGGCCAAGCGGGAGCCGGGCATGCTGGAGGAGTTCCAGCGCAAGGATATCTACCGCAAGCTGATGCAGAAAAATGAGGGCAAGCCCCGCTTCGTGCTCCATGACGGCCCTCCCTACGCCAACGGCGACATCCACATCGGCACCGCCATGAATAAAATCCTTAAGGATTTCATCGTCCGTTCCAAGAACATGACCGGCTATCAGGCTCCCTATATCCCCGGCTGGGACACCCATGGCATGCCCATCGAGACCGCCGTCCAGAAAAAGGGCGTCAAGCGCAACTCCATGCCGGTGCCCGAGTTCCGGGATAAGTGCCGGGCCTTCGCTCTGGAGCAGCTGGACCGCCAGCGGGAGAGCTTCAAGCGGCTGGGCGTCATCGGCGACTGGGACCACCCCTATGTCACCCTGCTGCCTGAGTTCGAGGCAAAGGAGGTAGAGGTCTTCGGCGCCATGGCACAGAAGGGTCTGATCTACCAGGGCCTGAAGCCCACCTACTGGTGCCCCACCTGCGAGACCGCCCTGGCCGAGGCCGAGGTGGAGTACGCCGATGATCCGGTCACCACCATCTTCGTCAAGTTCCGGGTCCACGACGACAAGGGCAAGCTGGCTCAGTACGGCGACCTCGACAAGATGTACTTCGTCATCTGGACCACCACCACATGGACCCTGCCCGGCAACATGGCCATCTGCCTGAACCCGGACTTCCAGTATTCTCTGGTCAAGATCGGCACCGGCGAGATCCTCATTATGGCCTCCGAGCTGGTGGAGCACGTCATGCAGGAGAGCGGCATTTCCGAGTATGAGACGGTGGACACCCTCTACGGCAACGAGTTTGAGTATATGACCGCTCACCATCCCTTTATGAACCGGGACTCCCTCATCATTCTGGGCGACCATGTCACCCTGGACGCCGGCTCCGGCTGTGTCCACACCGCCCCCTCCTTCGGCCTGGACGACTTCTATGTCTGCCAGCGCTATCCGGAGATCCCCACCGACATCACCATGGAGGTCTCGGTGGACGCCCGGGGCTATCTGAACGAGTTCGCCGGCCCCTACAAGGGCCTCCACGTCCTCAAGGACGCCCACCCGGTCATCTTTAAGGACCTGGTGGACTCCGGCGCCCTGCTCTCCAGCAAGGATATCACCCACAGCTATCCTCACTGCTGGCGCTGCAAGAAGCCGGTGATCTTCCGGGCCACCCAGCAGTGGTTCGCCAGCGTGGACGCCATCAAGGAGCAGGCGGTCAAGGCCTGCGACGGCATTACCTGGAAGCCGGAGTGGGGCAAGGACCGGATGATCTCCATGATTCAGGAGCGCTCCGACTGGTGCATCTCCCGTCAGCGCACCTGGGGCGTGCCCATCCCCATGTTCTTCTGCCAGCAGTGTGGCAAGCCCTACTGTACCGAGGAGTCCATCGCCAAAATCTCCGCCATCTTTAAGGAGGAGGGCTCCAACGCCTGGTGGGCCCGCTCCGCCCAGGAGCTGATCCCCGAGGGCGCCCGGTGCGAGTGCGGCTGCACCGACTTCCGCAAGGAGCAGGACATTCTGGACGTCTGGTTCGACTCCGGCTCCACCTGGAAGGCGGTCTGCGAGGAGCGGCCTGAGCTGACCTACCCCGCCGACCTCTACCTGGAGGGCGGCGACCAGTATCGCGGCTGGTTCCAGTCCTC
>JBJDXT010000066.1:0-49009 GCA_051866795.1 Candidatus Onthomonas sp.
ACCGTGTTTGTCATCGCCCACCGGCTGTCCACCGTCCGGGATTCCAACTGCATCGCGGTGATCGAGAATGGCCGGATTCTGGAAAAGGGCTCCCATCAGGAGCTACTGGAGCAGAAGGGCCGGTATTACCAGCTCTATACCGGGCAGTTCCAGCTCAGCTGATAATTCTCCACATACGAAAAGACCCCGGCGGGCAGTTCATCACAGGCTCGTCGGGGTCTTATTTCATTTCAGGAATCCCGCTCCCAGAGTAGCAGCTCATTGCCGTTCAGATCCTGATAGACAATCCGCCGGATGCCCAGCAACTCCGAGCTGGTGTAGGTTTGGGTATATGTCTTGCTCTCGTTGGTATCTGCCGGGCTGTGCTCCTGGGTAAAGGGGCCGAAGTCTCTGTAATAGCTGGTATACACACAGAGGGTGGCGTTATCAATGTCGACACGGCTGAAAACAAAGTTAATGGTATCCTGACGGCAGGTGGCCCGGAAGGAGATGCTTACGACCGGATCTCCCGCCGCATTTTCGCTCTCCTCTGCCTCCAGCGCCTCAATCTCGCTGACAGAGATCACGGTGAACTGATTGATCTCGGCCGTATAGTCAAGGGCGCAGACTGCTGCCAACAGAACAATGACCAAGACGGCGAGGGACAGCCCCAGCAGGCAGTAGGCTCTGATCCGGGTCTTTTTGAGCCAGGCCTGTACGGCGCGAAGGGGCCTGGCCTCGTCCGCCTCCACCGCCGGCACCTCCACCGACGCCGTCATGGCCCTGAGCGCGTTTGCACAGTCCGGGCAGCTGGACACATGCTCCTCCACCGCGGCCCGGCTCTCCGGGCTGCACACGCCGTCTGCATACAGGGGCAGCAGATCCTCGATAATGGAACAGGGCAGCTTCATTGGAACTCCTCCTTTAGCTTTTGTTTTGCCCGGAAAAAGGTGACCCGTGCCCAGTTCTCCCTCTTTCCGAACAGCTCGGCGATCTGAGAAAAGGAGAGCTCTCCGAACAGCCGCAGGGTGAACACCTCCTTGTAGGGCTCCGGCAGCCGGTGCAGCGCCCGGTGGAGGGCGAAGGCGGTCTCCCGGTCGGAGAGTTGTTCGAACAGGTCACCTTCTGCCGGCGGCTCCGGACAGCTGTCCAGACCGGTGAGCCGCCTGTCTCTCCGGCAGTGGGAGATCCATTCGTTCCGGGCGATCTGAAACAGCCAGGTTTTCAGTTGGCACTGGCCCCGAAACTGATCCAGCGATTTCAGCGCTCTGCAGAAGGTTTCCTGGGTGATGTCTTCGGCAATATCCTCGTCCCGGCAGAGGGAAAGGGAGAAACGGTACACGTCAGCAAAATACCGCCGGTATACTTCCTCAAAGGGCTCCATTTTCTCACCTCGCTTTCTGTCCAGTAGACGGAGCAGAATCAAATACGTTACAAAAAACGGGAGGGGATTTTGCCCCTCCCGTCTTTTTTCGATTACAGTTTTCCCGCCTTCACCAGCGCATAGGTCCGCAGCACGCCGATCTGGGTCTTGGCATCCGGCAGCTGGTTGTCCAGCGCCATCTGATAGGCCTCCTCCAGAGGGATCTTCTCTACCTCCAGGAACTCGTCCTCGTCCAGATCCATCTGGGTGGTGCCGGCGATCCGGCAGGCCCACAGCCGCAGAATCTCGCCGCAGTAGCCGGGGGTGGGATAGACCTCTCCCAGGAAGATGTAGTCCTTTGCCCAGGTGCCGGTCTCCTCCCGCTGCTCCCGCTTCATGGCCTCAAAGGGGTCCTCTCCCCGCTCCAGCTTGCCGGCGGGCAGCTCCAGCGTCTCGGTAAAGAAGGGATACCGGAACTGGCGGACAAAGAGAAGCTCGTCCTTGTCGGTGAGGGCGGCGATGGTCACGCCGCCGGGATGCTCCACCACCTCCCGAAGGGCGGTCTTGCCGTCAGGGAGCTGGGCCTGATCCACCCGGAGGTTGATGATCTTGCCCTTGAATTTGTACTCGTAAGAGAGCTGTTCTTCCTTCAGATTCATATCAGGTTCCTCCTAAACCCCCGTCAGATCGAAGGGGGGAATATACTGGCTCTGGGCGGCGTCCATCTCCTGGGTAAAGCCCTCCAGGCCCAGATTCTGCATGTATTCCCGGCTGGTCCGGGCCTCCCCTCTGCGCAGGCGGCGGTTCAGCTCGGGAAATTCCGCCTCCACCCTGCCCCAGGGGAGATACTGGCTCATGAGGGAGAAGAGGACGGTGTGGGGCGGGAAGGTCTCCGCCACCCAGTCCATCACCGCTTTAGCGGCCGCCGCCTTGCCCGGGAGAATGAGATGCCGGATGACGACTCCCCGCTTGAGCAGTCCGTCCTCCAGCACATAGGGGCCGGTCTGGCGCACCATCTCCCGGATGGCGGCCTGGGCGGTCTCCACATAGTCTCCGGCGTTGGAGTATCGCAGGGCGTCTCCGTTGTCCGCGTATTTCAGGTCGGGGAGGTAGATATCCACCTTGCCCTCCAGGCTTTTCAGCGTCTCCACCCGCTCGTAGCCCCCGGTGTTCCACACCACCGGCACCGGGAGGGGCTGTTCCAGCACCTGCCGGATCACGTGGGCGTAGTGGGTGGGCGTGACGAAATTGATGTTGTGGGCCCCCTGGGCGATCAACTCTTCACAGATGGCCCGGATGCGCGCCACAGATACCGGCTTTCCGAAGCCCTCCCGGCTGATCCGGTCATTCTGACAGAAGACACACTGGAGGGGACAGCCGGAGAAGAAGATGGTGCCGGAGCCCCGGGTGCCTGAGATGGGGGGCTCCTCCCACTGGTGCAGGGCGCCCCGGGCCACTACCGGCAGGCTGGGCATCTGGCAGAAGCCTTCTCCCACCGTGTCCGTCCGTTGGGCGTGACAGCGGCGGGGACAGAGGTCGCAGATCATGGCCGGTTGCCCTCCGGGCCCAGATCGCCGGTGCGCCAGTGGAGCCGGCACAGGCCGATGTACTTGTCATTGGCCCCCAGCACCACCTGAGCCCCCTCCTTGAGCACCCGCCGGTGCTCGTCAAACCGGGCGTTGTAGGTGGCCTTCCGGCCGCACCAGCAGATGGTCTTGATCTCCTCAATCACATCCGCCGTGGCCAGCAGCGCCTGAGAGCCGGGGAACAGCTCCCCCTTAAAATCCGCCCGGAGCCCGTAGCAGATCACCGGCACATTCCACAGATCTACCACCTGGGTCAGATAGTCCACATCCTCTTTGGAGAGAAACTGGGCCTCGTCCACAATGATGCAGGCATAGCCCTTTACCTGCGCCTCCGACATGGCGGCGAATTCATGAAAGTAGACGCAGGGCCAGCGCAGGCCGATGCGGGAGACGATCACCCGCTCCCCGTCCCGCTGATCAATGGCGGGCTTGACCATCAGGGCCTCCTGGCCCCGTTCCTCATAATTATAGCGTACCATCAGGGCGTTTGCCGTCTTGCTGGAGCCCATCACCCCGTAGCGAAAATATAGCTTTGCCATGTTCCTCTCTTACCCCTTAATCCTCTGTCTGTGTAGGGGCGCACAATGTGCGCCCGTCTTGTGCCCGCAGCTGCGCATCTACCGCCGGCAGAAATGCGGAAAAGGCATTCGGCACCGGATACCGCTCCCGCAGGGCCTGACGGTCCGCCCAGACCCAGCCCTCGGGCAGGTGCTCATCCGAGAGGGTCAGCAGTACCCCCTCCATGCGCCACTCAATATGGGTGAAAATATGCTTTCCCCGGCCTCCAGGCTGGATGTCCGCCATCTTCAGGCCCCAGGGGGCGATGTCCTCCCCCTTCAGAGTATTGGGAAATTCCCAGAGGGAGGCCAGCAGCCCCTTACCCGGCCGCTGCCGCAGGGCCACCCGTCCTTCCGAAAAGATGAGATAGACGGTTCGCTCCTCCACCCGCCGGGCCTTTTTCGGCGTCTTACAGGGGATCTCCCCCGTCCGCCCCTCCAAACAGGCCCGGCACAGGTTATGCAGCGGGCACTGACCGCACAGCGGCGCCCCGTTGGGCAGGCAGACCAGCGCCCCCAGCTCCATGAGCGCCTGATTGAACTGACCGGGAAATGCCAACGGGATCACCTGGCTCAGCGCCTCCCGCACCGCCGCCTTGGTTTCCGGCCGATCGATGGGGGAGGGGTCTCCTGTGATGCGGGTAATCACCCGGAGGACGTTACCGTCCACAGCGGGCACCGCCTCTCCAAAGGCGATGGAGGCGATGGCTCCGGCGGTGTACTCGCCCACCCCGGCCAGGGTGAGAATCTCCCCGTACCGGCCAGGGAACTGCCCCCCAAAGTCAGTCATAATCTGCCGGGCCGCCTTTTGCAGGTTCCTGGCCCGGTTGTAGTAACCTAGGCCCTGCCATAGCTTTAAGAGCTGCTCCTCCTCCACCTGGGCCAGATCCGCCACCGTGGGAAGGGCCTCCAGAAAACGGGCAAAATAGCCCAGCACCGCTGCCACCCGGGTCTGCTGGAGCATGATCTCCGAAATCCAGACCTTATAGGGCTGGGGATCGCTCCGCCAGGGCAGCGTCCGGGCGTTCTCCCGAAACCAGCTCAGCAGGGGAAAGACAATTTCATCCAGTTGTCCCGGGTTTTCCGCCATGTCATCACCTCAAATTTTGTCCTCTCTATTATATCCGGCTGAGCGGAGCATTTCAATTGCAAAAACACGGTCCGGGAAATCCCCTTGCCATTCCACTAACCTTGTTGTATAATAGGTTTATTAAGCAACGGGAGGCTGCGCTTTTATGATGATTTCAACCAAGGGCCGCTATGCCCTGCGGGTGATGGTAGATCTGGCGGAGCATCAGGGATCGGGCTATCTGCCCCTGAAGGAGATCGCCGCCCGCCAAGAGATTTCGGAAAAATATCTGGAGACGATTCTCAAGACCCTGGTGCAGCAGGGGATTCTCACCGGCCTTCGGGGCAAGGGGGGCGGCTACCGGCTGACCCGCCCACCGGAGACCTATACCGTGGGCAGCATTCTCCGGCTGACCGAGGGCCGGATGGCGCCGGTCTCCTGCCTGGAGCAGCCGAATATGACCTGTCCCCGGGCGGCCTATTGCCCCACCCTGCCCATGTGGAAAAAGCTGGACAACATGATTCAGGACTTCTTCGACGGCATCACTATTGCCGATCTGACGGCCAATCTGCCGGCAGGGAATGACTATGTGATTTGACTGATTTCAAAACAAAATGACCCGACACGCTGAGCATTTCAGAGTGTTGGGTCATTTTTTGCATTCCGATGATCTCATGATCCTGATTATAGGACTATTCGTAGCTTATACTAGAGCCATCAAACAGAAGGAGGAATTTCTCATGGAAGTGGAAATCCGTCATATCAGAGGTCATGTGGAGGTGTTTTCCCGGGAGGGGAAGTTCCTCTTTTCCGCCGACACCGAGTATGAGGCCCGAATGGAGCTGCTAGAGGACGCGGCCTGACGGGATAGAGCTGCCCTGGTTCCGGGTATCCTAGCAATGGAAATGGGACTTCCAAATTTGCAGGAAAAAAGGAGCAAGGCATGAAAATTCTGTTTTACGGCGCAAAGGATTATGACCACATCTATTTTGACCGGCTGGCTCCCGGCCATGACTGCCAGATCGAATATCTCACCGCCAATCTGGAGCGGAGCACCGCCCCGCTGGCCCGGGGCTATAAGGCGGTCTGCGCCTTTGTCAACGCCGACTGCGGCCGGCCGGTGCTGGAGCGGCTCCATCAGGAGGGGGTCCGGCTGCTGCTGCTCCGGTGCGCCGGGTTCAACAACGTGGACCTGCCGGCGGCGAAGGAGCTGGGCATCACGGTGCTGCGGGTGCCGGGCTACAGCCCGGAGGCGGTGGCGGAGTTTGCCATGGCGTTGGCCCTGGCCGCCAGCCGGCGCATCCACAAGGCCTATATTAAAGTGCGCAACAACAACTTCGCCCTGGACGGGCTGCTGGGCCGCAACCTCCACGGCGGAGTGGCGGGCATTGTGGGTACCGGCAAGATCGGCGCCGCTATGGCCCGAATCTGCAAGGGCTTCGGCATGGAGGTCATCGCCTACGACAAGTTCCCCAATCCCAGCCTGGAGGGACTGCTGACTTATGTACCGTTGGAGGAGCTGCTCCGGCGCAGCGACCTGGTCAGTCTGCACTGTCCTCTCACTGAGGAGAACTATCATATGCTGAACCGGGAGACCCTGGGAATGATGAAAAACGAGGCCATTCTGGTCAACACCAGCCGGGGCCCTCTCATTGACACGGACGCCCTGCTGGAGGCACTGCGGCAGCACCGGTTTGCCGCTGTGGCCCTGGACGTCTATGAGGACGAGGACGAGCAGGTCTTTGAGGATCTCTCCGACAACGTGCTGATCAACGACAAGGTGGCTCTGCTGCTGGCCTTTCCCAATGTAATCGTTACCAGCCACCAGGCCTTTTTCACCCACACTGCGCTTCAGGCCATTGCCCAGACTACCCTGGAAAATGCCCGGGCCTTCCAGCGGGGCGAGCAGCTGGTCAATCGGGTGGAGTAAAGATTCTGCAAAAATGCCCCGGAACAGTCAGATGTTCCGGGGCGCCATTTTGCTTTGCACTTAGCTGAGATAGTCCATTGGGTCCACGGCCACGCCGTCCTGTTCCACCGCGAAGTGGATCCAGGCCCCCTCGTTGACCTCTCCAGCGGCGGTATTGCCCACAGAGCCCAGGGTCTCTCCGGCGGTGACAGCGTCCCCCTGCTCCACGGTGACGTCCGGAGCAAGATTGCCATAAATGGTCATCAGGCCGTTTCCGTGGTTAAGAGTGATGGTAGTGCCCAGCAGGGGATCCTCAGTGACAGACAGCACCTCTCCGTCCAGCACGGCGGAGACGGGATCCCCCAGCTCCGCAGCCAGATCCACGCCGTTGTGGGTACGCCAGTCTTCCAGGGCGGCGTTGTAGGTCAGCTCGCTGTCGGAGAAGGCGGCCACTGCCTCACCGGGCACCGGCGGGGCGAAGGTGGTCTGAACATCCTCCTCGGGGACGGGCTCTGCCGCCGCTGTCTCTTGGGCTGGGGCGGTCTGCTCTGCGGCGGCGTCCTCTGATGCGTCGTCAGCCTGGGTGCTTTCCTCCCCAGTGGATTCCTGATCCTCGGCGGTGTCAGGCGATGCTGGTTGCTTGCTCACCTCAGAGGCGGCATGTGCTTCCGCTTCCATTTTGGCCGCTTCCTCCGCCTGAGCCTCAGCCTGGGCCAGGGCGTCCGCCAGCTCCTGACTCACTTCAGGGTCGGAGACGGGCTGTACTTCCGTTTCCACCTCCACCTCTGCCGGAGCGGAGACAGCCTGCTGCTCGTCTCCTTCCAGACCGGTGGAAGCCAGATGATAGAGATAGTAGCCGGAACCGCCGATGGCCATGACACAGAGCAGCAGCACCATGTAAAAGCCCTTGCCCATGAGAAAATCGCCGATTCGGCTCCAGATGGATCGTTTTTTCATAATAACACCTCCGAAGCTCAGTATGGACGGCTCCGGAGGCAGTTATTCACAGTTTTTCCATTTTCAGTCAGATTTCAGCCACTGGTGCAGCTCGGGGAGATCCCTGGCCACAAAGACGTGGGGCCAGCCGGCAAAGGCGGAGGCCGGTGTGGTGCCGTTGCAGACGGCGACGAAGTCCAGATTCGCCCGCTGAGCCGTCTCGGCATCGATCACCGTATCCCCTACAAAGAGGGCCTCATCTGGCTGCACCCCCGCTCTGGACAGAGCCAGCAGAGCGGCGTCGGGGGCGGGCTTGTACCGGGGGGCGTCATTGCCGCCCACACAGAAGGCCACCCGGTCGCTGAGACCCTGATAGGCGAGAATATCCTCAATCACCTGGCGGCGCTTGGTGCTGACGATGGCGGTCACCACGCCCTGGGCCTTGAGCCAGTCCAGCAGCTCCACCACGCCGGGAAAGAGCCGGGTGCCCTTCACCTGGAGGGGATTCGCCTTCTCCACATAGAGCCGGTGAAAGAGGGCCTGTCGCTCCGGGTCGCTGTCCCCCGAGAGCAGGGTGTAGGCGTTCTCCAGCGTCATGCCGATGGTACCCCGTACCGCCTCATAGTCCGGCTGGGCCAGACCCATCTGCTGAAAGGCGTGGTAAAAGCCCGCCACAATGCAGTCGGTAGCGTCTCCCAGCGTGTAATCAAAGTCGAAAAAAACAGCCTTGTATCGCTTCATTTGTATCACCTCATTGTCTCCAGCATACCAGAATCCCGCCGATTGTCAAGGTTTGAGCGGCGGCAGCCTGTAGGGGCGCACATTGTGCGCCCGCCGTATCACGGAGCATTCCCGCGACCCTGCGGAAACAATTCTTTTTCCCCTCTCACAATTCCCTTGGTTTTCCCTCCCTTCCCCTCCTATACTGGAGCAAACGAAACCACAGAGGAGGAAGCGAGATGGAGGCATGGCATACGATGACGCCGGGACAGGCCTGCGCCGCCCTGAAATCCGACTTGGCCCGAGGCCTGTCCCCGGGGGAGGTCAAGCTGCGTCTGGAGGAGCAGGGGCCAAACGAACTGAACCGGACGCCCAAGACCCCACTGCTCCAGCGGCTGTGGGAACAGCTCCGGGACCCCATGATTCTGGTGCTGCTTGCGGCGGCGGCGGTGTCCTATCTGGCCAGCCGGGGAGAGGACTGGCTGGACACGGTGATTATTCTGCTCATCGTTTTGGTCAACGCTGTCATCTCCCTCATCCAGGAGAGCAACGCCGAGCGGGCCCTGGAGGCACTCCAGGCTATGGCCGCGCCCCAGGCCCGGGTCATCCGGGCGGGCAATCACCACAAAATTGACGCCGCCGGGCTGGTGCCCGGGGATGTGATCCAGCTGGAGGCGGGGGACTATGTGCCGGCGGACGCCCGGCTGATTCAGGCGGCGGGCCTCCGGGTGGACGAGTCCGCCATCACCGGAGAGTCGGTGCCGGTAGAGAAGCGGGCAGAGGTCATTCTGGACAAGGACACGCCCCTGGGGGACCGGGCAAACCTGCTCATCGGCTCCACCGTAGTCACCGGAGGCCGTGCCACCGCTCTGGTGGTGGCCACCGGCATGGATACCGAGGTGGGGCGTATCGCCTCGTTGCTGATGAATCAGGACAGAGGGGAGACCCCCCTCCAGAAGAAAATGGGGGAGATCTCCAAGACCCTCTCCTTTGTCTGTCTTTCCGCCTGCGCCGTCATGTTCGGGGTGGGGCTGCTCCAGGGCAAGGAGATGCTCTCCATGTTCCTCATCGCCGTCTCCCTGGCAGTGGCGGCCATCCCGGAGGGGCTGCCCGCCATTGTCACCATCGTGCTGGCTATGGGAGTGCAGCAGATGGCGGGGCGAAACGCCATTGTGAAAAAGCTCCCCGCCGTGGAAACCCTGGGCTGTGCCAGTGTCATCTGCTCAGACAAGACGGGAACGCTGACGAAAAACCAGATGACGGTGACCCAGGTGTGGACGGCCAGCGGCAGGGGGGAAAAGCTGGCCCTCTCCATCGGAGCCCTGTGCAGCGACACCCAGATCCGCCCGGACGGTACCCTATCCGGGGACCCCACCGAGAACGCCATTGTGGCGGCGGCCCGGGACAAGGGGGTGGACAAGCCCCAACTGGAACAGGAGTTTCCCCGCCGGGCGGAGCTGCCCTTTGACTCCGAGCGCAAGCTCATGTCCACCATCCACCCCAGTCCCGCTGGAGGCTACCGGGTAATGGTCAAAGGGGCGCCGGATGTGCTGCTGGGCCGGTGCAGCTCCTATCTGGCCCAGGGAGTCCGCCCCCTGGACGGGGCGGGGCGGAGCGCTATTGAGACAGCCAACCACCGCATGGCAGACGATGCCCTGCGGGTGATCGGCCTTGCCTATCGGGAGCTGGACCGGCTCCCCGGCCAGCTCAACTCCCGAACGGTAGAGCGGGACCTGATCTTCGTGGGGCTGGTGGGAATGATTGACCCGCCCCGGAAGGAGGTCAAGGCGGCGGTGGAGGAGTGCTACCGGGCGGGTATCCGACCGGTGATGATCACCGGAGACCACAAGGCCACCGCTGTGGCCATCGCGAAGGAGCTGAACATCTTCCGGAAGGGGAGCATCGCCCTCACCGGGGCGGAGCTGGACTTTATGCCTCCGGAGCTGCTGGAGGAGCAGGCGGCCAGATGCGCCGTCTATGCCCGGGTATCCCCGGAGCACAAGCTGCGCATCGTCCAGGCCCTGCAGAAGCGGGGAGAGATTGTGGCCATGACTGGGGACGGGGTCAACGACGCCCCCGCCCTCAAGGCGGCGGACATCGGCTGCGCCATGGGCGTCACCGGCACCGACGTAGCCAAAGGGGCGGCGGACATGGTGCTCACCGACGACAACTTCTCCACCATCGTCGCCGCCGTGGAGCAGGGGAGAGGCATCTACGCCAACATCAAAAAGGCGGTGCACTATCTCCTCTCCTGCAATATCGGGGAGATCGTCACCATCTTTCTGGCCACTGTCCTCAACTTCCATCAGGTGCCCCTGATTCCGGTACAGCTGTTGTGGCTCAACCTGGTCACTGACTCTCTCCCCGCCCTGGCCCTGGGAGTGGAGCCGGTAGAGCCGGGGGTGATGGAGCAGCCGCCCCGTTCAGGCAGTGAGCCTCTGTTTACCCCAAGCTTCGGCCTGCAGCTCCTCTGGCAGGGGGCCATGGTGGGGGGCTTGACCCTGACCGCCTATTTTCTGGGCGAATACATCCTGTCCGACCCGGGGGAGGCCTACGCCGCCGCCAATACCATGTCCTTCGCCACCCTCACCCTCTGCCAGCTCTTTCACGCCTTTGACGTGCGCAGTGAGCGCACCTCTCTCTTTCGCATTGGTGTGTTTTCCAACCCTGCCATGAACCGGGCCTTTCTGCTGGGACTAATTTTGCAGCTCTCCGTCCTGCTGCTGCCGCCGCTGCAGCGGGTATTCTCAGTGGTGCCGCTGAGCGCCCTGGAGTGGGCGGCGGTGCTGGTACTGTCGGTTCTGCCGGTGCCCATCTGTGAAGGGGTCAAGTGGTGGAAACGCAGGGGGAAACAGGAGCAGAGAAAATGAGCCGGAGGCAACCTCAGCTTTTTTGGAAACTGGGCCGGTCAGCCGTTGTATTCTCTGGAAAACTATGCTAAAATATGTTTGTCTAAACCCCCTTCCTGAAGAAAAATTGATATGGAGGTCATTCCAATGATTCAAGTAGATGTTTCCTCTGCTGTAACCCAGGCTCAGCTCTCCGCCATGGAGCCCAAGGTGGCTGCCGCCCATCAGGTGCTGGAGTCCGGCAAGGGCGCCGGCAACGACTTCCTGGGCTGGGTTCGCCTGCCTGTGGACTATGACAAAGAGGAGTTCGCCCGCATTCAGAAGGCGGCCAAGAAGATCCAGTCCGACTCCGAGGCCCTGGTGGTCATCGGCATCGGCGGCTCCTATCTGGGTGCCCGCGCCGTGGTGGAGCTGATTCAGAGCCCCAACTACAACCTGAAGAAGAAAAACACTCCCGACATCTTCTTTGCCGGCAACACCCTGTCCACCGATGCTGTGCTGGAGACCCTGGAGCTGATCGGCGACCGGGATTTCTCCATCAACGTCATCTCCAAGTCTGGTACCACCACCGAGCCCGCCGTGGCCTTCCGCATTTTTAAGGCCGCTCTGGAGGCCAAGTACGGCAAGGAGGAGGCCGCCAAGCGGATCTATGCCACCACCGACAAGGCCCGGGGTGCGCTGAAGGGCCTGGCTGACGCCGAGGGCTACGAGGAGTTCGTGGTGCCCGACGACGTGGGCGGCCGTTTCTCCGTCCTCACCGCTGTGGGCCTGCTGCCCATCGCTGTGGCCGGCATCGACATTGAGGCCCTGATGAAGGGCGCTGCCGACGCCATGACCGCCTTTGGCGAGAACAAGAGCATGTCCAACCCCGTCTGGCAGTATGTGGCCGCCCGTAACACCCTCTATGCCGAAGGCAAGAAGGTGGAGATCCTGGGCGCCTATGAGCCCAGCTTCCGGTTCTTCTCCGAGTGGTGGAAGCAGCTCTACGGCGAGAGCGAGGGCAAGGACGGCAAGGGTATCTTCCCTGCCAGCGTGGAGTTCACCGCTGACCTGCACTCCATGGGCCAGTATATCCAGCAGGGCGAGCGCATCATGTTCGAGACCATCGTCCGCTATGACCGGCCCCACGGCTCTGTGGTCATCGGCGAGGACAAGGACAATGTGGACGGCCTGAACTTCCTGGCTGGCAAGGAGCTGAAGTTCGTCTGCGAGCAGGCAATGCGCGGTACCCGTCTGGCCCATGTGGACGGCGGCGTGCCCAACATCCTGGTCAATGTGGACACCATCGATGCCTACAACACCGGCGCGCTGATCTATTTCTTCGAGCTGGCCTGCGGCATCTCCGGCTATGTGCTGGATGTCAATCCGTTCAATCAGCCGGGCGTGGAGGCCTACAAGAAGAACATGTTCGCACTGCTGGGCAAGCCCGGTTACGAGGACATGAAGGCCGCGCTGGAGGCCCGTCTGTAAGAAAACAGCCAGCGCCAAACGCACTGTCCGACAAAACACGATATACGCATGAACCGGCCCGAACGACCTTCGGGCCGGTTTCTATAACCGCTTGATTCGTTAAAATACTACAGACATCCATTCAGAATAAAGGAGGTGCCCATATGCTCAACCACAATGTCAATTACATTCAGCTTGAATCGGCGCAGCTTGCCGCGTTCCAGGCGGAAAACCGGGAGAGCGCACCCCGGCAGAGCCGCAGAGGGCGAATCATCGCCGCGTTGCTGATTGCGGCCGTGGCCCTGGGCGTCATCGTGCTGACCCTCCTGTCTCTGAATTCTCCGGAGCAGGAGACCTATACCGAGGAATGGGAAAATGGAAGAGTGGTCGTTTTTACCGAAGAGGGAGTCCAGCGGGAGCGGGAGTATCTGGATGAGGGAGGCCTTCCACTGAAAAGAGAGGTCTTTGACGCCGATGGGGTCATGACGGGCTATAGCGAGTATACCTATGCTCACGACGCCGCCGGCCGCACCATCAGAACGGAATACCGCTATGATGCGGAGGGAAATCTGCAATCCGAAAGCCGGAGCCGTGGATAGACAGGGTATTGTCGCCGTTTCAAAGATGGAAGAGCGGGCCGGCCCTTTTCAGCCGGTTGCGCCAGTGCCTCAAAGACAAAAAAGCCGCATTGCACTTGGCAATGCGGCTTTTTTGTACGTTACAAGCTCTCAGATCAGGTTCAGCACCAGCACGGCGATCATGAACACGAAGGCCACCCATTTGGTCAGCCGGGCCAGCTTGGCGTCAGCGCTGCCGGCCTTGTTCTTGCCCAGATAGGTGTCAAAGCTGCCGCCCAGGGAACCGGACAGTCCGGCACTCTTGCCGGTCTGGAGCAGCACAATGGCCACCAGCAGCAGGGCGGTGATTACCACGATCACAGAGAGAACGATTTTGGCGGTACCCATTTTCATTCATCCTTTCAAAAACGTCCTCACCAGCAGGCGGAGACGGCAGATTCAGAGACGATGATTATTTTAGCACAGAGATGGGGCAAATGCAAGAGCCTTTTCCCGTTTATGCTCCGAAAATTTGTCAAAAAGTCCGTCGGAACGCCCTGACCGGGGCAGGAAATCTCCTCCTGGCGGATGTGATTCTCTTTGACAAGGGTTCTGCGGCGTGTTACAATGATAAACTGTAATAATGTGGAGATTTCCGCTCTTTTTGGCAGGTCTCACTGTTTTGCGCATTTCAGGAAGGAGTGATGAGAACATGGAGCAAAGCGTTCTGCTGCTGGCTGCGCTCCGGGCCCACCTGGCAGGTATACCGCTGGAGGCGGAGACTGGACCGGTGACCCAGGAGGAGTGGCTCCGGCTGTTTCATCACGCCCAGGAGCATCATATCCTGCCCATGGTCTATGAGGCGGTGCGTACTTTGCCGGCCTTCCAAGAGAGCGGGCAGGCGTTGATTCCCGCCCTGCGACGGGAAATTTTTCAGACGGTGGCCGCTCAGACCCAACGCACCCAGCAGTTTCTGTCCGTCTGTCAGGGACTGCGGGCGGCGGATGTCAAGGCGGTAGTAGTCAAGGGCCTGCACTGCCGCACCCTCTACCCCATGCCGGATCACCGGGTGTCCTCGGACGAGGATCTGCTGGTGGCCCCGGAGCAGTATGAGGCCTGCCACCAGGCGCTGGCCGGCCTGGGATTGATCCCGGAAAATCCGGAGGAGGACCGTGCAGCTGCCTTTGAGGTGACCTATGTGAATGCCTCCCGCACCCTCTGTCTGGAGGTTCACAAATCCCTCTTTTCTGAGGATTCCCGGGCCTATGGCAGCCTGAACCGATGTTTTGACGGGGCAATGGGGCGGGCTGTGGAGCTGGAGGTACAGGGCCAGCCGGTCTGGTCCCTCTGCCCCCACGACCATCTGCTCTACCTGATTTGCCACGCTTTCAAGCACTTCCTCCACGGGGGCTTCGGCATCCGTCAGGTCTGCGATATCTGCCTCTACGCCCAGAGATACGGGGATGCCATCGACTGGAGCCTGCTCTATGACCAGTGCCGGGAGGAGCGGATGGAGCTGTTTGCCGCTGCCCTCTTCGCCATCGGGGAGCAGCAATTGGGCATCTCCCTGGCGCTGCCGCCTCTGTGGCGGGCGCTGTGCGGCAGGGTTGACCCGGCCCCCCTGCTTCAGGATCTGCTCTCCAGCGGCATTTACGGCGGAACGGATATGAACCGGAAGCACAGCAGCAATATCACCCTCTCCGCCGTCAGCGACCAGAAGGCGGGGAAAAAGGGCGAGGGATCTCTGCTGCGGACGGTGTTCCTCCCGCTGGACGCCATGGCCGGCAAATATCCCTATTTGAACCGATGGCCGGTGCTGCTGCCGGTGGCCTGGGGCCAGCGTATTTTCCACTATCTCCGGGAGAACCGGGGTCAGAGCGTGGGAGGCGCCGCTGTGGAGAGCGTCCGCTTGGGCCGGGAGCGAGTAGAACTGCTGCGGCAGTATGGTATTCTGGACGGAAAGGACAAGCGGCCATGATCGACCTGCACGCCCATATCCTTCCTGGCATTGACGACGGCGCCCAGTCTCTGGAGATGTCTCTGGAGATGGCCCGAATCGCCCTGGCTGCCGGTGTTCGGCAGATGGCCGCCACTCCCCACTGCAACCTGCCAGACAATGCGCACACAAATTATGACGGGCCGGAGCTGTGCCGCCGGTTGGAGGAACTGCGCCGGGCCTTGGAGCAGGCCGGACTGCCCCTGGAACTGTATTCTGGCGCGGAGGTATTTGCCGACGATGAGCTGCCCCGGCTGGTGCGCCGCCGCCGTCTGGCCTCTCTCAATGACGGACGATATCTGCTGGTGGAATTTGGCTTTGAGGAGGACCCGGATTTTGTGGCCTTCATTCTGGAGATGCTGCTGGAGGAGGGCTATACCCCCCTT
Organism: Candidatus Onthomonas sp.; assembly: GCA_051866795.1. Lineage (GTDB taxonomy): Bacteria > Bacillota > Clostridia > Oscillospirales > Oscillospiraceae > Onthomonas. The sequence goes on from JBJDXT010000066.1 coordinate 15,357, forward strand.
ATTGCTCACCCGGAGCGATACGGTTTTGTCATCCGGGATCCGGAGCTGGCTTTTCAGTACGTCCGCATGGGCTGTTGTCTCCAGCTTAACCGGGGCAGCCTGATGGGACGGTTCGGCCCCCGGCCGGAACGCACCGCATGGGCGCTGGTGGAGCACCAGCTTGCCGCCTGCGTGGCCAGCGACTGCCACCGGTCAGAATTTCGCACCCCCCATTTGGCGGATGCCTGGGAGGCGCTGGAGGAGGCTTATGGCCCGATCTGCCCCCGGCTGCTGCTGGAGGAAAACCCCAGGCGGATTTTGGACAGCAGGCCGGTCACTGGCCTGCGGCCCTTTGGCTTTCGGGGCCGGCGGGGCTTTTGAACTGCTGATTCCTAATAAAAGGTGTGACACCTGACACATTATAATCAGAAAATAGGATCAGATACAGATGACAGACGGGAGAAATTATGAAGAGATTTCGTGTTTTATGGTTATTTGTACTGGCGGCCGTGACGGCCAGCTTTCTCCTGTACCAAGGGGTACAGGCCCTGAGTGCCAAGGATGGCGGTCCTCAGTTTACCGTGGCCGGTGGAGCGCTGGAGGTCAGCGTCCAAGACGGTCCGGAGGCGTTACTTCAGGGAGTTACCGCCCAGGACGGTCGGGACGGAGATGTGACGGACAGCATCTTGGTGGAAAAACTTTCCGATCTCTACGACGGCAACCGGCGCCTGGTTACCTATGCCGCATTTGACTCAGATGACAATGTGGCAAAAACCAGCAGGGAGGTCGTCTACACAGACTATACTGCGCCCCGCTTCTCCTTGAACCACGCCCTGCGCTGGCGCATCGGAGAGAACATGGATCTGACCCAGTTGGTGCAGGCTGGCGACACCCTGGACGGGGATCTGACTGGCAAGGTGAAGGTGCGCACTGAGACTACCATCTCCAGCCGTACTGCGGGGATCTATCCCGTGACTTTCTCGGTGACCAACAGTGCCGGGGATACCCAGACGCTGGATACCCAGGTGGAAATTTACGAACCCCAGGCCAATGAGGCGGTGCTGGAGCTGACCGACTATCTGGTCTACTGGGAGGGCGAGGAGATGGACTACCGCTCCTATCTCCAGAGCGTCACGGCAAACGGGGTGAAATACAGTTTCCAGCCCGGCAGCCAGACCGGCACATCTTCCGGAGGGGATTCTCTGAGCCGTACTGCAATCTCTGTCCAATCCCAGCTGGATACCGACCAGGCCGGCGTCTATCCGGTCTATCTCACCTATCAGGATGACGGATGCCAGGGCACAACGCTGCTGCTGGTGGTGGTAGAATAAGGAGGGACTATGGCTGACTATCATACCGATACCGCTCAGGCGTCTCTGAGCCGGATTGATCTGCCCACCCTCTGCCGGGATTTGCTCCGGCACTGGTGGATGATTCTCTCTGCCGGGCTGGCCGCAATGATGGCGGCCTATCTGGCGCTCCAGCTGCTCTTTGTGCCGGTTTATACCAGCAGCGCCACCCTGATTGTCTCCGCAAAAGGGAGCAGCAGCGCTGCCTCGGATCTCACAACTGCCAGCAACATGACTGAGACCTTTTCTCAGGTGCTGAACAGCAATATTCTGAAAAAGAAGGTACAGGAGCAGCTGGGCCTGGACTGGTTTCCCGGTGAGATTACCGCCAACGTCATTCCGGACACCAATCTGCTCACCGTCCAGGTCTCTGCCCGGCATCCCAGAGAGGCCTACCAGGTGCTCCGGGGGGTGTTGGACAACTATGACCAGGTCACAGACTACATGATGAAAAATGTAGTGCTCCGGGAGCTGGATCCGCCCACTGTGCCTGTCGCTCCCTCTAACGCCCCCAGCCAGCGCTCGGTGCTGAAGAATGCCTTTGTGGCGGGGGTGATGCTGATGGCCATGGCCCTGGCTGCCCTGTCCTATTTTCGGGATACAGTGAAAAACCAGGGAGATGTGGCCGCTAAATTGGACACTAAGCTCTATCTCACCGTCTATCACGAGCAGAAGTACAAGACTCTGGCCAGCCGGATGAAAAAGGCCAAGCAGTCCATTTTGATCACCGACCCCACTTCCAGCTTTCTCTTCGTGGAGACCTTTAAAAAGCTGCGTACCAAGCTGATGTATCAGGCGGAGAAAAAGCAGTGCCGGGTGCTGCTGGTGACCAGCGTGGCGGAGAACGAGGGCAAGAGCACAGTGGCTGCCAACGTGGCCCTTGCCCTGTCCCAGAAAATGCAGCGGGTAGTGCTCATCGACGGCGACCTGCGCCGGCCTGCCCAGCACAAGCTGCTGTCCAAGCCGGTGCCCCCCTCCGGAGAGCTGGCGTCCTTCCTGGAGGGAAAGATTCCGGCGGACAACCTGCTGCTCCGGGACCGGAACTCCCCCCTCAACCTGATTCTCAACACCAAAAGCTGCCCTAACTCCACCGAGCTGGTTTCCAGCGAGCGGATGCGGGGACTGATCGATGCTGTCCGGGGTATGAGCGACTATGTGGTGGTGGACAGCCCGCCCCTGACCCTCATGGCCGATGCCGAGGTGCTGGCCCGGTACGCTGACGTAGCGCTTCTGGTGGTGCGGCAGGATCTCTCTCTGGCCCGGCAGATCAACGATGCTGTGGACATTTTGGAGGACAGCCATGCTCAGCTGCTGGGCTGCGTCCTGAACGATGTGCATACTGGCCCCTTCTCCGGCCGGAACGGCGGCTACGGGTATGGGTACGGCTATGGCTACGGCTACGGGTATGGCTATGGCCGGTACGGCAAATACGGAAGGGGGTACGGAGCCTACGATGGAAACCGGCAAAAATCTGCGGATCATTGACGCCCAGGTCTATATCCCCTTGCTCCAGAGCATCATGGCGGAGGGCAAGGTGGTCCCCCTCATCATCACCGGCTCCAGCATGACCCCCTTTCTCGCTCCCCGCAGGGACCGGGTCTTCCTAAAGCAGGCGGAGGGCCCCCTGAAGCGGGGAGACATGGCCTTTTTTCGCCGGCCCAACGGGCAATATGTCTTCCACCGGATCTGGAAAGTGCAGGGAGACCAGTATTACTTTCTTGGGGACGCCCAGACGGAGATCGAGGGTCCTGTCCCCCGGAACGCCATCTTTGCGGTGGCCGTCCAGGCGGAACGGAAAGGCAAGACCCTGACCCCAGACGCCTTCTGGTGGAAGTTCTTCCGGGACATCTGGCCCCTGCTTCGGCCGGTGCGCCGGCCAATCTGCCGGCTCTATGCCGCCCTCACTGCCCACCGGCGGGGAAGGACGACCCCCAATACAGAGGAGGTGCCACATGAGTGAGCAAACCAATGTCCGCACGGAGATGCAGGAGCAGACGGAGCAGATCGACCTGGTCCGGATTCTGGACGGGATGTGGAAGGCATGCCGCCACTATTTCTGGGTGGTGATTCTGCTCACCCTGCTGGGCGCGGTCCTCTTGTTCGCCCGGGCCAGGATGAGCTATACCCCTCAGTACCTCTCCTCCGCCACTTTCACCGTCACGGCGGACAGCCAGAGCATCTACAGCTCCAGCAGCTACTATAACAATGTCACCGCCAGCCAGCTGGAGAGCACCTTCCCCTATCTGCTCACCAGCGGAACCCTGTCTCGGGTGGTGGCCGCTGACCTGGGAGTAGAGCAGCTCAATGGCAGCATCAGCGCTTCGGTGATGCCCAATACCAATTTGTTTACCATAGAGGTGCGCTCCGGAGATCCTCAGGCTGCCAGTGACATTCTCAACTCACTGATTGAAAACTACCCGGTGGTGGCGGAGCAGGTGGTGGGCAGCACCGTGCTGGAGCTGTTGGACAACACCGGAGTGGCGGAGGCCCCCTACAATACGCCCAACTACGCCCGCACCGCCCTGAAGGGAGGACTGCTGGGGATGATGGCCGGAGTGCTCTTCCTGTTTCTGGTGGCATTCACTCGCCGTACCATCCAGCGGGAGGACGACTTCAAGCAATTCCTCCATGCCGAATGTCTGGCGGTGCTGCCTCAGGTCAGACAGAAAAAGCGAAGCCATACCCAGCGGCAGGACATCTCCATCCGCAATCCCCACATTGATGCCTCCTTCCTGGAGTCCATGCGCATCTTGCGGGCCCGGCTGGAGCGGCTGGCGGCTGCTGATGGCAGCAAGGTGCTGCTGGTGACCAGCGCGGCTCCCAGTGAGGGCAAGAGCACGGTGGCAGCCAATATCGCAATGGCGCTGGCTATGAACGGCAAAAAGGTACTGCTCATGGACTGTGACATCCGCAACCCATCGGCGGGAGAGATGCTGGGACTCCGGCCCGGCAAGGGGGTCTATGAGCTGCTCAAGGGGGAGGCGAAGCTGGAGGACGTCTTCCGGTATGACAAGGCCCACGGCCTCTATGTTCTCCCCGGTGGAAAGCCCTATGCCAACGCCTCGGAGATTTTGGACTCCCCACAGATGGCCCAGCTACTGGCCAGCGTCCGGGAGCTGATGGATTATGTCATCCTGGACACCGCCCCGGTGGGCATGCTCACCGACACTGCCGTTCTGGCGGAGCTGGCGGACGGAGCCCTTTTTGTGGTCAAGCAGGACTACGCCCCCATCTCCCATCTGGCGGAGGCAGCGGAGCAGCTGGCGGAGAGCCGGATTCCTCTGCTGGGCTGCATCCTCAACGGCGCCACCGCAACTCTGGGCAGCTATGGCCAGAGCTATTACAGCAGCTACCACCACTACAGCCGCTATGGCGGCTACGGTGAGGTCGCCGCGGAGCAGCCCAAAGCCGGATCACGCAGCCGGCAGAAGACCTGAATCCGCAAAAAGCGGCAGAATAAGGAAAAAGGAGACTAGCTATGTACGACTATCTGATTGTAGGCGCAGGCCTCTACGGCGCTGTCTTTGCCCAGGAGGCGAAGAGGGCCGGGAAAACCTGTCTGGTCATCGACAAGCGGGACCATATCGCCGGCAATATCTACACCAAAGAGGTGGAGGGCATCGCCGTCCACCAGTACGGCGCCCACATCTTCCACACCAACAATAAAGAGGTCTGGAATTATGTGAACCAGTTTGGCGAGTTCAACCGGTACACTAACAGTCCGGTGGCCAACTATCACGGGGAGCTGTACAACCTGCCCTTCAATATGAACACCTTCAATAAGATGTGGGGCGTGGTCACTCCCGCCCAGGCCCAGGCCAAGATTGAGGAGCAGAAGCGGGAGGCCAACATTACTGAGCCGAAGAATCTGGAGGAGCAGGCCATCAGCTTGGCCGGCCGGGACATCTATGAGAAGCTGGTCCGGGGCTACACCGAGAAGCAGTGGGGCCGGCCCTGCACCGAACTGCCCGCCTTTATCATCAAGCGGTTGCCCCTCCGGTTCACCTTTGACAACAACTACTTCAACGCTCTCTATCAGGGCATTCCCGTGGAGGGCTACACCGCTCTGGTGGCCAATCTCCTGGAGGGCACCGAGGTGCGCCTGGGTGTGGACTATCTGGCGGATAAGGAGAACCTGGACGCCCTGGCAAAAGTGGTGGTCTACACCGGCCCCATTGACGCCTATTTCGGATTCCGGCTGGGCTACCTGGAGTACCGCAGCGTCCGGTTTGAGACCGAGGTGCTGGACATGGAGAACTTCCAGGGCAACGCCGTGGTCAACTACACCGACCGGGAGACCCCCTACACCCGCATCATCGAGCACAAGCACTTTGTCTTTGGCACCCAGCCTAAGACGGTGATCAGCCGGGAGTACAGCTCTGAGTGGAAGCCGGGAGACGAGCCCTACTATCCCGTCAACGACGCCAAGAACGGCGCCCTGTACCAGCAGTACAAGGCCCTGGCCGACGCCGAGCCCAATGTCATCTTCGGCGGCCGTCTGGGCGAGTACAAGTACTACGACATGGACAAGGTGATCGAGAGCGCTCTGGCCAAGGCCCGGGAGGTACTGGGATGAGCACGCTGCCTGAGGGCCTGACCTGGCTCCCCCTCCGGGAGGCGCCGGAGCTGGCGGCGGAGGCCGCCGTCTGGTTCTCCTCCAAGTGGGGGATTCCCCTGGAGGCCTATCAGGAGAGCATGGCCGACTGCCTGGCCCATCCCGACAGAGTCCCCCAGTGGTATCTGGTGCGCACTGAGGCGGGGGAGATTGCTGGCGGCCTGGGGCTCATTGAAAATGACTTTCATCCCCGGCGGGATCTGCGGCCCAATGTCTGCGCCGTCTTTGTGGAGCCCGCCTGGCGGAAGCGGGGGATTGCCCATTTCCTGCTGGATCAGGTGCGCCGGGATGCGGGCCGGCTGGGAGAAAAGCGGCTCTACCTGCTCACCAGCCACACCGATTTCTATGAGCGCTGCGGCTGGTACTATCTCTGCACCATCCAGGGGGATGACGGGGACAGCAGCCGGGTGTATACCGCGGAGACATTGTAAGGAAAGAAAAAACTGCCGGGTGCATCCTGTATGGACGCACCCGGCAGTCTCTTTTATACGAATCTCTGATAATCAGAACAGAAGTCCCCCGGCTCCCTCTCTGAGGGCGGCCCAGGTCGGCATCTCTTGCCCCTTCGGGGCAATTCACCTTCAGCTGTCGCCGCAAGGCGACTGAGGGAGCCGCCCCAGGCGCAAGTCGATTTTTTGCAGAGAGTTGGGCGGAAATCAAAGGTGCTTTTTCGGCCAACACTGAAAATCAATGGAGATTGGTGCAGGGGCGCACTCCCTCCGTCACGGCTTCGCCGTGCCACCTCCCTCAAAAAGGGAGGCTGTCCTGCCTGGCAGATACGGCGTGCTACAAGCGGCCCAAAGGCTTACACGTTAAATCGGAACAGGATAATGTCCCCGTCCTGCACCACATACTCCTTGCCCTCAGAGCGCATGAGGCCTTTCTCCCGGGCCGCCTTTTCGCTGCCGCAGGCCACCATGTCGTCATAGGCGATGACCTCCGCCCGGATAAAGCCCCGCTCGAAGTCGGAGTGGATCTTGCCCGCCGCCTGGGGGGCCTTGGTGCCCTTGGTGATCGTCCAGGCCCGGCACTCGTCCTCACCGGAGGTCAGGAAGGAGATCAGGCCCAGCAGGGTGTAGCTGGCCTTGATCAGCCGGTCCAGGCCGGACTCGGCGATACCCAGCTCCTCCATGAACATGGCCTGCTCGTCAGGGTCCATCTGGCTCAGCTCCTCCTCCAGCTTGGCGCACACGGGAATCACCTGGGCCCCCTCCTTGCCCGCCAGCTCCTTCACCTGCTGGTAGTAGGGGTTATCCGCCCAGGCTCCGCCGGAGAAGGTGTCCTCGTCCAGATTGGCGGCGTAGATGATGGGCTTGAGGCTGAGCAGGTCGCTGGTGGCGATCAGCTCCATGTCCTCCTTGTCGCACTGGTAGGAGCGGACCGAGTTGCCGTCGTTGAGCCAGTCCCGGAGGGCGGAGAACACCTCCGCCTCGTGGAGAAACTTCTTGTCTCCCTTGGCGGCCTTTTTCGCCTTGTCAATCCGGCGGTCCACCATCTCCAGGTCGGCCATGATCAGCTCCAGGTCGATAATGCCGATGTCCCGGATGGGATCGGTGCCGCCCTCCACATGGATGACGTTTTCATCATCGAAGCAGCGCACCACATGGACAATGGCCTCGGTGCCCCGGATGTTGGACAGGAACTTGTTGCCCAGGCCCTCACCCCGGCTGGCGCCCTTGACCAGACCGGCGATGTCCACAAACTCGATGACAGCCGGAGTGGTCTTTTTCGGGTGGTACAGGTCGGAGAGCCAGGTCAGCCGGCTGTCCGGCACCGCCACGGTGCCCACGTTGGGCTCGATGGTGCAGAAGGGGTAATTGGCGCACTCGGCGCCGGCGTTGGTGATGGCATTGAAGAGGGTGCTCTTGCCCACGTTGGGCAGACCGACGATACCTAATTTCATTCGTTTATCTCCCTTTCGCCCGGCTCTGTGCCCGGGCGGCATTTTTCACGGTGCCATTATAACGCGAATTTCCAAAGGCCGCAAGGGCAACGCCCCGCCCGGAGGCGGAAATTCCGCCATTCTTGCCATTTTTCCCGTTGTGTGGTACCATAACACCAAATATGCACCCAAGGAGGCCCACGCTATGGCCGGTCGTTCCAAAAAACGGGGCAGCAAGGGCGGAAAGGCCACGCCTTTGGCCACCCTGTTCGCTCTCATCTTTTTCCTCGCTGCCCTGATCTATTACGAGGCTCCCGATCTGATGGATCAGCTCTCTCCCCAGGCCACCCAGCCGGTGGACGGAGACGGGCTTACTGTCCACTTCCTCGACGTGGGTCAGGGAGACGCCGCCCTGCTGACCAGCGGCGGGGAGCATATGCTGATTGACGGCGGCCCCCGGTCCGCCTCGGAGGAGCTGCTGGCCGATCTGGATCGGCTGGGGGTGGAGCGTCTGGACTATCTGGTGGCCACCCATCCCCACGAGGATCACATCGGCGGCCTGCCCGATGTGGTGGAGACCATCTCCGTAGAGCAGTGCTGGATGCCGGACGACGTGGCGGACAGCAAAATCTATGAGGACTTTCTGCTGGCCCTGGACGAGGGAGATGTGAGCGTCACCGTCCCGGAGGTGGGAGACAGCTTTGCCTTCGGGGACTGCACCGTCACCGTGCTGGCCCCCCTTCAGATTGCGGACGACCACAACAACAACTCCCTGGTCCTCAAGGTGGTCTGCGGAGAGACCAGCTTCCTCTTCACCGGAGACATGGAGGAGGACGAGGAGGAGGACCTGCTGGCCGCCCGGAGCGACCTCTCCGCCGACGTGCTCAAGGTGGCCCACCACGGCTCCGCCTACACCAGCAGCACCCGGTTCCTCCAGCAGGTGGAGCCGGAGCTGGCGGTCATCTCCTGCGGGGAGGGCAACAGCTACGGGCACCCCCATTCTGAGCTGATTCAGCGGCTGGAGTATCTGGAAATCCCCATCTATCGCACCGATCTCCAGGGGGAGATCACCGTCTCCTCAGACGGAGAGCAGCTCACTGTCAGCGCAGAACGGGAGGCGGCGGAATGATCTATACTGTGGACCGCATTGAGGGGGACTGGGCAGTGCTGGAGGACGAGCAGCGTCAGATGTCCGACCTGCCTCTGACAGAGCTGCCCGCCGGGCTCCGGGAGGGAGACCTGCTGGAGCGGACGCCAGAGGGCTGGAGCCTGCGGCCGGAGCTGCGGGCGCAGCGGCTGGCCCGGAACCGGGCGCTGTTGGAGAGATTAAAGCGCAGGAACCGATGAACGACGGTTCCTGCGCTTTTGCATACTTAAAATTATGTCAACTTATAGGTGACCATCCAGTGGTTGAGCTGAATCAGCCAGGCGATCATCTGGGGGCCCGCCATGAGCTGGCCGAACCAGGGCCTGCCATAGTCCCCGGCGTCCGCCAGCAGGCCATGCTCCAAAGCCCGGTGATCCACCACATTGTGGATGGGGGCGTTGGGGTCTGAGAGGATCTCTTTCAGCCGGGCCTTTGCCAGCTGCTCAAAGAGGGGGTTGTGGGTCTTGGGATAGGGGGACTTGGGCCGCAGGCGCACGTCCTCCGGCAGCAGCCCGAAGGCGGCGTCCCGCAGCACCTGCTTGCGCACCCCGTCCTTGCTCTTCATCTCCCAGGGGATATTCCAGACGTATTCCAGCAGCTGGTGGTCACAGAAGGGCACCCGCACCTCCAGACCGGAGTACATGCTCATTCTGTCCTTCCGGTCCAGCAGGTTTGTCATGAACCAGTTCAGGTTGAGCCAGCCGATCTCCCGGCGGAGCACCTCCTCCGGAGACTCCCCCTCCAGACGGGGCGTCTCCGCCCGGCTCTCCCGGCAGCGGAATCGGGCGTATTCCTCCAGCTCCAGCCCCTGGACGATGCCTTTGTCCAGTACCGCCGTCCGGGCGGAAAAGTCCATACACCAGGGGAAGGTGTCGCTCTCCAGCATCTCCTTCCGGTGAAACCAGGGATAGCCCCCGAAAATCTCGTCGGAACACTCCCCAGAGAGGGCCACCGTGTGATGTTTCCGGATCTCACGGCAGAAGTAGAGCAGGGAGGAGTCCACGTCCCCCATGCCGGGATAGTCCCGGGCCTCTGTGGCCGCCTCCAGCAGCTCCACCAGCGGCTCCTGGGGACAGGTGAGCACCCGGTGCCGGGTGCCGAAGGCCTGGCTCATCCGCTCCACCCAGGGCCAGTCGGCGTCCGGCTGGAAGGCGCTGGCGTGGAAGAACTCCCGGTTGCCGGTGTAGTCGAAGGAATAGGTCTCCAGGGGCGGCCTGCCCTGGGCCTCATACTCCCGGGCGGCCACGGCGGTGATAATGGAGGAGTCCAGCCCGCCGGAGAGGAGGGTACACAACGGCACGTCGCTGACCAGCTGCCGCCGGATGGCCCCGGTGAGCAGCCAGCGCAGGTGGGCCACCGTGTCCTCGTAATTCTCCTCATGGGGCAGGCTCTCCAGCGTCCACCAGCGGGAGAGGACGGCGGCCTCTCGCCGCATGCGAAGCATATGACCGGGAGGCACCTCAGACACGCCGGCAAACACCCCGTGGCCCGGGGTGCGGGCGGGATTGACCGCCAGAATCTCCTGCCAGGTCTCCCGGTTCGCCTCGGGAGTGAGGCCGGGATAGCGAAACAGCGCCTTTGGCTCTGAGGCAAAGACCAGGGTCCGGTCCGCCCAGGCAAAGAACAGGGGCTTCACCCCACACCGGTCCCGGAGCAGCAGCAGCTCCTCCCCGTCCCAGAAGGCGAAGGCGAAAATCCCCTCTAAGTACTCTCCCACCTCCGGCCCGTACTCCATGCAGGCGTGGAGCAGCACCTCGGTGTCGGAACGGGTGGAAAAGGAATGGCCCAGGGAGGACAGCCGGCTGCGCAGGGCGTCGGTGTTGTACAGCTCTCCGTTGTAGCAGACGGCATAGGTGCGCCCCTCCCGGGTGCAGGTCATAGGCTGCTGGCCCTGGGCGGGGTCAATGACCGCCAGACGGCGATGGGCCAGCAGGCAGTGGACGTCCCGCCACAGCCCCCGGTCGTCCGGGCCCCGGCAGGCCAGCGTCTCCACCATGCTCCAGCCCACCAGCTGCCGCTCTGGGCCCCGGTTGTCTCGGGTAAAGTCACAAAAACCGGCAATTCCGCACATAGACAGACCTCCTTACTACCTCAGCATATGCTGCCGGCAGTCAGGAGGTGTCTCTGTCCGGGGGAATTGCCCCCGCTTTATTCGGAGATCAGATTGCGCAGATCCTTGTCCGCGCCCAGAATCATCACCGTCTCCCCCGGGCGGAAGGTGTGGGAGGGGGTGGGCATAATGTCCAGCTCCCCATCCTGACGGATGCCCAGGACATTGACCCGGTGCTTTTGCCGGATGGCCAACTGGGACATGGACTTTCCGATCCACTGCTTTGGCACGGAAATCTCGTAGATGGAGTAGTCCCCGGTCAGGTCAATGTAGTCAAAGACGTTGTCTGCGCTGTACCGGACAGCGGCCCAGGAGGCCATCTGCTTTTCCGGATAGATCACGTCGTCGGCGCCGCAGCGGAGCAGGAACTTGGCCTGGACGTCCCGGGCGGCCCGGGCCAGCACGAATTTCGCCCCGTGGACCTTGAGCAAGTCGGTGGTCTCCAGCGAGCTTTGGAAGTTGTCGCCGATGGCCACCACGCATACATCAAAATCGGAAACCCCCAGAGAGGCGATAAAATCCTCATTGGTGCTGTCGCCGATCTGGGCGTGGGTCACATATTTCAGCGCCTCGTTCACCCGTTCCTCGTTTTTATCCACCGCCAGCACCTGATGGTGGAGCGCCCGGAGCTTGATGGCCATATGGCGGCCAAAGCGGCCCAGGCCGATGAGCAGTACAGATTTCATAGACAAGCTTCCTTTCTGTTATCCCACAGTCACCCGCTCCTGGGGGAGCTGGGCCGGGGTGCGGTCGGTGTTGACGACGGCAAAGATCAGGGTCAGGCCGCCCACCCGGCCGCAGTACATGAGGAAGATGAGCACCAGGTGGGACAGGGTGCTCAGCGTCGGAGTCAACCCCAGGGAGAGGCCCACGGTGGCGATGGCGGAGCCGGTCTCAAAGAGGGCGGAGAGCAACGGCACGCCGTCCACACAGCTGATGAGGACGCCGCTGGAGAGGAAGAGTACCAGATACAGGGTGAGAATGGTCACCGCGCTGCGCAGTACCTCCGGAGCCAGCCGGCGGCCAAAGGCCTGGGTGCTGGACTTCTGACGAAAGACGGATACGGCGGTGAGCAGCAGGACAGCCAGTGTGGTGACCTTGAAGCCGCCGGCGGTGGAGCCGGGGGAGCCACCCACCAGCATGAGCAGAATCATAATGAGTAGGCTGCTCTCGCTGAATTGGGTGAGATCCACCGTGTTGAAGCCGGCGGTACGGGTGGTCACCGACTGGAAGAGGGCGGCCAGAATCCGCTCCCCCAGGGGCATTCCATCCCAAACCGGACGGGAGAACTCGTAAAAGAAGAAGAAAAGCGTGGGCAGGATCAGCAGCAGGGTAGTAGCGGCCAGCACCAGCTTGGTCTGGAGCCGGTACTCCCGGAAATGCCACTTGTGCTGGGTCAAGTCGTCCCAGGTGAGAAAACCGATGCCGCCCACCACAATCAGGGCGATGATGGTCAGGTTGACCAGGAGATCGTCGGTGTAGCCGGTGAGGGAGGAGAAGGCGCCGGAGCGGCCCTGCAGGTCAAAGCCGGCATTGCAGAAGGCGGAGATGGAGTGGAAAATGCTGTACCACACCCCCTGGGGAAAGCCCAGCCTGGGGACAAACCGGAAGGACAGCAGCAGGGCGCCCAGCAGCTCAATGCAGACGGTGCCCCGGAGAATCCGGTTGGTCATCTTCAGAATGCCCCCCACCTGGGGCGCGGAAATGGACTCCTGCATAATCCACCGCTGCTTGAGGCCGATCTTCCGGCCGGAGAGCATGGAGATGGCCACCGCCACGGTGACGACGCCCATGCCGCCGATCTGGATCAGAATGAGGATGACCAACTGGCCGAAGATACTCCAGTACTGGACGGTGTCATAGACCACCAGGCCGGTGACGCAGGTGGCGGAGGTGGCGGTAAACAGGGCGTCCAGAAAGGGGGTCCACTCCCCTGACCTGCTGGCCCAGGGCAGACACAGCAGCACAGTGCCGGTCAGAATGATCAGAAGAAAGCCCAGAATAATCACCCGGGCAGGCGTGACACGCTCCAGCAGTCGAGAAAACACAGGGGCACCCCCAACAAACGGCAGAAATTGTGTATGATGTCTCTTATTATAATGCCTCATTCAGCCGATTGCAATGAGAGGATCATACTGAGGAGATTTTTGCCAGATTTACTGCGGGAGTGGCCGGCCTTATGACAGCAAAAACACCGGACTCCCAAGGGAATCCGGTGCTTGAAATGATGCGAATCAGGCCAGCTTGCTCTTGGCCAGCTGAGCCAGCTGGGTAAAGGCGGCGGCATCGTTGACAGCCAGCTCGGAGAGCATCTTGCGGTCAATCTGCACGTCGGCCAGCTTCAGGCCGTGCATAAAGCTGGAGTAGTTCATGCCGTTGAGCTTGCAGGCGGCGGAAATCCGGGTGATCCACAGACGGCGGAAGTCGCGCTTCTTCTGGCGACGGCCGATGTAGGCGTAGTTGCCGGACTTCATGACGGCCTGTTTGGCCATCTTAAAATGCTTGCTCTTGGCACCCCAATAGCCCTTTGCCAGCTTCAGAACCTTATTGCGTCTCTTGCGCGTCATCATCGCGCGTTTCACTCTAGCCATTGTTCATTGCCTCCTTATCTCTTATTTGTAGGGAATCATCTCGCGGATGGTGGCAGCGTTGGTCGCATCCGCATAGGCGCCCTTCCGGAGGCCTCTCTTCCGCTTGGTGGTCTTGCCGTGACCGTTGAGCAGGTGGGACTTGAACGCGTGGGCGCGCTTGACCTTGCCGTTCTTGGTGAGGGCAAATCTCTTCTTTGCGCCGCTATGGGTTTTCATCTTAGGCATGATGAATGTTCTCCTTTCGTCAGGCGGAACCTCCGCCACGGTTTACTCTTTGGACTCGCCAGTCTTTTTGCCGGCCGCGGAGAGCTCCTTGGCCGTCTTGGGGGACAGGAACATAATCATGTGCCGGCCCTCCATATTCGGCTTCTTATCCAGGTTGGCCACGTCGCCGCACTCCTCAGCAAAACGCCCCAGCAGATCGGCGCCAATCTCCGTGTGGGCCATCTCACGGCCCCGGAAACGGACAGCCACCTTGACCCGGTTGCCCTCGGACAGGAACTTCTTGGCGTTGCGGAGCTTGACGTTAAAGTCACCCACATCAATGCCGGGGGACATGCGGATCTCCTTGATCTCCACCACATGCTGGTTCTTTCGGATCTCCTTGTCCCGTTTTGCCTGCTCGAAACGGAAGCGGCCATAGTCCATGACCTTGCACACCGGAGGGGTTGCCTTGGGGGAGATCTTCACCAGGTCCAGGTCCTGCTTGGCGGCAATCTCCAGAGCAGACCGGGCGGACATAATGCCCAACTGCTCACCGGTTGCGGAAATCAGACGGACTTCCTTATCACGAATCTCTTCGTTGATCTGATGCGTCGTGCTGCTAATGCGAAAACACCTCCCAGAAAAATAAAACGCGAATACCGGAGACGGTATCCGCATGGCACCCCCAGCATACGCCGGGAGAGAAGAACCAATGTTGACCAGACGCCCTGTAGCGGCAGGTGAGGACGGGATACCGTTCCTTCTTTATTGTGCGTGAATATTATAAACGCCCATCTCCTCCTTGTCAAGGGGGAGATGGGCGGAAAAAACGGAAAAATCAGGCGAATTCAGCCAAGAAGCTGGCCAATCAGCTCCGATGTCCCTTCAGCGCCTTCATCCGCAGCTCGTGGTTGAGAATCCGCTTGCGCAGGCGCAGGTTGTGGGGCGTGACCTCCAGCAGCTCGTCGTCGGCCAGAAACTCCAGGCACTGCTCCAGGCTCATCTGCCGGGCGGGGATCAGCCGCAGGGCCTCGTCGGAGCCGGAGGCCCGCATGTTGGTCAGCTGCTTTTTCTTGCAGACGTTGACGGTGATGTCCTCCAGCTTGGGGGAGACGCCCACCACCATGCCCTCGTAGACGGGGGTGCCGGCGGTGATGAACAGGGCGCCCCGATCCTGGGCGTTGAACAGGCCGTAAGCCACTGCCTCGCCGGTCTCATAGGCGATGAGGGAGCCGGTGTTTCGGCGCTGCAGGTCACCCTTGTAGGGGGCGTAGGAGTCAAAGACGGAGGTCATAATGCCCTCGCCCTTAGTGGCGGTGAGGAACTCGTTCCGGTAGCCGAACAGGCCCCGGGAGGGGATCAAAAACTCCACCTTCATCCGGTTGCCCACCGGAGTCATGTCCACCAGTTCGCCCTTGCGGGTGCCCAGGGCCTCGATGGCGGCGCCCACATAGTCGGAGGGCACGTCCAGTACCAGCCGCTCAATGGGCTCGCACTTCTGGCCGTCGATCTCCCGGTAGAGGACGCGGGGGGGAGAGACCTGGAACTCATAGCCCTCCCGGCGCATGGTCTCGATGAGGATGGACAGGTGCATCTCACCCCGGCCGGCCACATTGAAAGAGTCGGTGGCGTTTTCCACCTCGCTGATGCGGATGGACACGTCTTTCAGGGTCTCCCGGAAGAGACGGTCCCGCAGGTTGCGGCTGGTGACGTACTTGCCGTCCTTGCCGGCGAAGGGGGAGTCGTTGACCGAGAAGGTCATCTCCATGGTGGGGGCGGAGATCTTGACAAAGCTCAGAGGCTCCACCGCATCGGGGGCGCAGATGGTGTCGCCGATGGTGATGTCGCCGATGCCGGACAGGGCGATGATGTTGCCCGCCTCGGCGGACTCTGCCGGCACCCGGGCCAGGCCGTCAAACTGGAACAGGGCGGTGGCCTTCATCTTTTTGGAGACCTTGTCCGGGTCATGGTAGTTGCAGACCACGATCTCCTGGTTCTGCTGGATGGTGCCCCGCTCAATGCGGCCCACTGCGATGCGGCCCACAAACTCGTTGTAGTCGATGGAGGAGACCAGCATCTGGAAGGGGGCCTCCAGGTCCACCTCGGGGGCGGGGATATACTCCAGAATGGTGTCAAACAGGGGCTTCAGGTCGGTGCCCGGCACCTCAGGGGAATAGGAGGCGGTGCCCGCTCGGGCGGAACAGAAGAGCATGGGGGAGTCCAGCTGCTCGTCGGTGGCGTCCAGATCCATCAGCAGCTCCAGCACCTCGTCGATGACCTCGTGGATGCGCTGGTCGGGGCGGTCGATCTTGTTGACCACCACGATGACCCGGTGGCCCAGCTCCAGGGCCTTGCTCAGCACGAAGCGGGTCTGGGGCATGGGGCCCTCGGCGGCGTCCACCAGCAGGATAACGCCGTTGACCATCTTCAGAATGCGCTCCACCTCGCCGCCGAAGTCGGCGTGGCCCGGGGTGTCCACAATGTTGATCTTGGTGTCGCCGTAGGTGACGGCGGTATTCTTGGCCAGAATGGTGATGCCGCGCTCCCGCTCCAGATCGCCGGAGTCCATGACCCGGTCCACCACCTCCTGGTTTTCCCGATAGACGCCGCTCTGCTGGAGCATGGCGTCCACCAGGGTGGTCTTGCCGTGGTCGACGTGGGCGATAATGGCCACATTTCTCAGCTTGGTCTGCTGCATACGGAGATGCCTCCCTCTATCAAAAGCAATAGCATAAAAACACAACTACATATTATATCCGAAACAGGGCAAATGGCAACCAATTTCGGCTGATAATCGGCAAAATCGGCACTTTCGGCGAAAGCTCTCCCGGTTGGCCGGGGGATTTTCGCCATTTTGCCACCCGCAGGCCCTCCGGAGCCGCCGCCGGATCGGAGCGGGGAGAGAGGCGGAATGCTCCGCCTTGACAGGCGGGGTCGGGTTTTATAAAATAAAGGTAGGACAGACTGCCTGATTATGGCAAATTGAGACAGGAGGGACGGCTATGACGGGAGCGAGAATCTGGGTTTCCGGCCTGGTAAATGTGGAGACCACGGTGCCGGTCCGGCGCTTTCCGGTGGAGTATTACCCCATCGACTACCCCTTTTTTGGCGTCCGCTCAGCGGTTTCCGGCGTGGGACTGAATGTGGCCGCCGCCCTGCGCACTCTGGGAGACGAGGTCATCCTCGCCTCCATGACCGGCCGGGACTTTGCCGGCGGGCAGATCCGGACGGAGC
This sequence comes from Candidatus Onthomonas sp., assembly GCA_051866795.1. Classification (GTDB taxonomy): domain Bacteria; phylum Bacillota; class Clostridia; order Oscillospirales; family Oscillospiraceae; genus Onthomonas. The sequence continues at coordinate 32,468 of JBJDXT010000066.1, forward strand.
TGGAGAGCAGAGGAATCAGTACCGCGCTGGTTCGCCCGGTTCTCCAGGAGACCCCGTCCAGCGCGGTGCTTCACGCCCCGGACGGCCGGCGGCAGGTCTACTGCGATCTGAAGGATATTCAGGAGACCCAGCTTCCCCTAGGCGAGGGAGAACTGCGGGAGCAGCTGGGCCGGTGTGATCTGGCGGTGGTCTGCAATATCAACTTTAACCGCCGGGTTCTGGCGGCGGCAGCCGCGGCGGGCATTCCCATCGCCACCGACGTCCATGTGCTCTCAGACCTCCGGGACGGGTACAACCGGGACTTTATGGCGGCGGCGGAGCTGCTCTTTCTCAGCGACGAGGGGATTTCCGGCCCCTGTGAGGACTTTTTGTTTGCCCTGGCCAGGGAGTATCCCAACGTGCAGGTGATCGTCCTGGGCCGGGGCAGTCAGGGCGCCATGCTGTATACCCAGGCGGACGGGCGGTTGTACACCTGTCCCGCCGTCTCCAATCCCCACATCGTCAACACGGTGGGGGCGGGAGACGCCCTGTTCAGCGCCTTTGTCCACCAGTATTCCAAGGGCAGGCCGCCGCTGGAGTGCCTGAATTTTGCCCAGGCCTTTGCATCGTATAAGATCGGCTTTGACGGCGGCGCCCAGGGCTTTGCCACCGAGGCGGAGCTGAAGCAGTGGCTGGGGAGCCGGTGAACATGCTCGAACAAAATCTACGATTTTGTTCGAAAATGCGGCCGTCCGCGCACTCGCTTCGCTCGCACACTCCCGGCCTCCCTGTGTTTTTTGGCCGGTACACGCCCGTCCAAAAAACGGATTGCATTTTATTTTGTTGCTGAAGCAACAAAACTCTTGCAGAGGGCTTTTCAAACGTTTGACGCTAATTTAAAATTGCGAAATATAATTTTTACAGTATGACTCTGCGTTGCATTTTTCCCCGGAAGGTGGTAAAATAATTGCGTTGTCCGCTGCCGGATCAGGGTGGCGGGATCTGCCCCGATAGCTCAGCAGGATAGAGCGTCCGCCTCCTAAGCGGAAGGCCGCTGGTTCGAATCCAGTTCGGGGTGCTGCCGGAGCAAGCTGCTCCGGCTTGCGGATCAAGCGAGAGCTCCGCCCCGGGCGCCCTCCCCGGGTAAAAATAGAGGGCTGTATGCGGGTATGGCGGAATTGGCAGACGCGCAGGATTTAGGTTCCTGTGAAGCAATTCGTGTGGGTTCGACCCCCACTACCCGTAGGAAAAAACACCCGCCCCTCGCCGGCTGAACAGGCGAATGGGGCGGGTGTTCTTTGTTCTTCTCTCCTCAATGCCCGGCGGGAGGATAGGGACTGGTCTGGTCAGTAAGTCCCAAAATGTAGTCCGCAGGTACCTTATAGAGGGCGCACAGGGTCAGCAGGTGGTGGATGGGCAGCTCGTTGGCTGCACGCTCATAGCGGGCGTACATGCTCTGAGAGGTGCCCAGCACATGAGCCACATATTCCTGAGTGTAGTCGTGGTCTTCTCGCAGGTCACGGATGCGTTTGACATATTTCAAGCTATCCCCTCCTTTTAGGGGATAGTTTATCCTAGTAAAAATATTTACTATTGACTTTAGTTGAGATATTAACTAAAATATAGGAACAAAGAGAAAGGAGGACGACGCTTTCAAACATATCTGATGAAAAATAAAAAATAGGAGTGAGATGCATGGTTGTTGGATATGTACTTACGATATTAGGCGTTATAGGAACATTTGCATTGATAGATATCATCGGCAGTGATAGGTATTATACCTATTCTTTTCCGCTTACCGACCACGAAACGATGATGATCTTTTTGCTGGTAGTGTGTTTTATTATGGCTGCTGCTGGAATCATGATAATCGTTTTCTCAGTTCAAAAAAAGAATAACCAAGACAGGCTTACCAGGATTACTAACATGGAAGAGAATGGAAGAAAAAAGAATGTATGTCCAAACTGCGGCTTAAACTTAGCCGATAATGTGTTGGAATGTCCCAGATGTCACACCAAAATTGAAGAAAGGGAGGAGAAAAAATAGTATGGCACGGACAAACATTAAGGTAAGGTATTCTTGTGGCTTTGAGGCAGCAGAGAGCAAAGTAATCAGAATCCTTGTTCAGAACGGGTTCAAGCTTACAACCATTAAATCTGGAGAAGATGTGTGGAAGAAAGGCGTTGGGATTATGACCGCAATGCAGTACATAAAGGTCGAATTTTCTTCAGATGAAGTGATCCTATCTGCATGGGTTCAGGCAGGAGTTGGCAGTGTCGGTGGCAGCGAGATGGATCTGACAGGTTTTGTCGCTGCCCTACCGAAGAAGCAACTACTGAAGGTGCTTGAGGAAATCAAACAAGCGTTTTGAAATCTACTCAGTGCTGATCTTCAGGGGTTGGCTATGTGATAAACTGTTATCGAAAAATCTGTAGACCGGTACAGGTTATTCTGCTTTGACACGAAAACCGCCCCCGGCTCCACACGGAGCCGAGGGCGGCGCTTATCTCAGAGATATACTTGTGTCAGAGAAATCAGTCGTCAATCAGGCTGACGCCGTCCATCTCAGCGGGCTTTTCCAGGCCCATGAGATCCAGCATGGTGGGAGCGATGTCGCACAGACGGCCGTCCTTCAGCTTGACGTCGGCGCCCACGATGCAGAAGGGCACCAGGTTGGTGGTGTGGGCGGTCATGGGAGACACGCCGTCGGCCTGGAGCATCTGCTCGCAGTTGCCGTGGTCGGCGGTGATCAGGGTGACGCCGCCCATCTTGCTGGTGGCCTCCACCACCTGGCCCACGCAGCGGTCCACCGTCTCCACGGCGATCTCAGCCGCGCTGAGCACGCCGGTGTGGCCCACCATGTCGCCGTTGGCGAAGTTGAGGATGATGACGTCGTACTTGCCGCTCTCGATGCGCTCCACACAGGCGGCGGCCACCTCGTTGGCGGACATGTCTGGCTTCAGGTCATAGGTGGCGACCTTGGGGGAGGGGATCAGGCAGCGGTCCTCACCGGGGAACACCTTCTCCACGCCGCCGTTGAAGAAGAAGGTGACATGGGCGTACTTCTCGGTCTCGGCGATCCGGAGCTGGGTCAGGCCCAGGCTGGAGATATACTCGCCGAAGATGTTGGACAGCTTCTGCTTGGGGAACGCGATCTCCACGTTGGGCATGGTGGCGTCATAGGAGGTGGTGCACACATAGTTGACGTGGAAGAAGCCCTTGCGCCGCTCAAAACCCTTGAACTCGGGGTCCACAAAGGTGCGGGTAATCTCCCGGGCCCGGTCAGGCCGGAAGTTCATAAAGATGATGGAGTCGCCCTCGCCGATCTCAGCATCGGCGGCGGTGATGACAGGCACCACGAACTCGTCGGTGACACCGGCATCATAGCTGGCCTGCATGGCGCCCACCGGGTCGTCGATGAATCGGGCCTCGCTCTCGCCGTAGACCATGGCCTTGTAGCTCTTCTCCACACGGTCCCAGTTGGTGTCCCGGTCCATGGCGTAGTAACGGCCGGAAATGGTGGCGATCTTGGCGCCGTACTGGTCGCAGGTCTCCTTCATCTGGGCCACATAGCCCTTGCCGGAGGTGGGGGGCACATCGCGGCCGTCCATGAAGCAGTGGACAAAGACCTTCTCGCAGCCCAGCTCCCGGGCCATCTTAACGGCGGCCTGGATGTGGGTGATGTGGGAGTGAACGCCGCCGTCGGACATGAGGCCGTAGATGTGGACAGCCTTGCCCGCCTCCTTGGCAGCCAGCATGGCAGTCTTGTAGGCGGGGTTTTCAAAGAAGGTGCCGTCCTGGATGGCCTTGGTGATCTTGGGCAGATCCTGGAACACCACCCGGCCTGCGCCGATGTTGGTGTGGCCCACCTCGCTGTTGCCCATCTGGCCGTCAGGCAGGCCCACGTCCATGCCGGAGGCGGAGAGGCGGCTGGTGGGATTCTCGGCGAACAGCTTGTCCAGCACAGGGGTGGGAGCCAACCGGAAGGCGTTGCCCTCGGTCTGACTGGTCAGGCCTATGCCGTCCATGATAATCAGAGTAGTAGGTGTTTTCATGACGTTCCTCTTTCTAAGCAAAGCGTGCACAGGAACGGGACTGCCCGTTCCTGTGCCTGCGCCTCAGAATTACTCCTGATTGGCTGCGTTGATGATGGTGGTGAAGGCGCCGGGCTTCAGGGAAGCGCCGCCGATCAGGCCGCCGTCGATGTCGGGCTGCGCCAGCAGCTCATAGGCGTTCTTGTCGTTCATGGAGCCGCCGTACAGAATGGTCACGCTGCGGGCCACGCGGGCGCCGTACAGCTTGCGGATGACGGTACGGATCTCGCAGTTGACCTCGTTGGCCTGCTCGGGGGTGGCGGTGCGGCCGGTGCCGATGGCCCACAGGGGCTCATAGGCGATGACCACATGGCGCATCTTCTCGGCGGGAATGCCGGACAGAGCGGTCTTGACCTGCAGGTCAATCAGCTCCTTGGTGATGCCCAGCTCGCGCTGCTCCAGGCTCTCGCCCACGCAGATGATGGGATACAGGCCGGCCTCGATGGCAGCCTTGGCCTTCTTGTTGACGATGATGTCATCGTCGTTCCAATACTGACGGCGCTCGGAGTGGCCGATGATGACGTACTTGACGCCCAGATCCTTCAGCATGGCGGCAGAGACCTCGCCGGTGTAGGCGCCAGAGGCCTCAAAGTGCAGGTTCTCAGCACCCACCTGAACGCGGCAGTCCTTGAAGGCCTTCTGAGCGGCGGGGATGTTGACGAAGGGAGCGCAGATCAGAATGTCGCACCACTTTGCCTTGGGCAGCATGGTCTTGAGCTCGTCGGCAAAGGCCTTGGTCTCGGAAGCGGTCTTGTTCATCTTCCAGTTGCCGGCAATCAGCGTCTTACGATATCTTCTGTTCATGATTATAACCTCTTTCTATTTTCAATGTCCGTCCGGACACGGATTTACAAAGTAAGAGCCGGGAAACCAGCCACAAAACAGGCCGGAATCTCGGTTAAATCTGGCAAAAACAGCACTTTTGAATGCTCTTTGTCAGGGACCGTCTCCCACCCGGCCGGGCCGGGCGGGGAGACGGGATGCATGCGGGAACGGGACGCAGCGGATTGTCAAGCAGCGCAGCGGAATAGAGGAATGCCTCCGGCATATTGATCCCACGCGCGGCTCAAAACGTGCCACAGGCACGTTTTGTTCTCGACAAGTAATTCTTACTTGTCGAGAAGCGCCGCGGAATAAAGGTACGCCTACGGCGATGATCCCATTCGCTGCTCAAACGTGCCACAGGCACGTTTGGCTTAACAAGTAATTCTTACTTGTCAAGCAGCGCAGCGACACCAGGCAGCTCCTTGCCCTCCATGAACTCCAGGGAGGCGCCGCCGCCGGTGGAGATGTGAGTCATCTTGTCGGCATAGCCCAGCTGCTGCACAGCGGCAGCGGAGTCGCCGCCGCCGATGATGGTAATGGCGTCGGTCTTGCTCAGAGCTTCAGCCACAGCCTCAGTGCCCTTGGCAAACTTGGGGAACTCGAACACGCCCATGGGGCCGTTCCAGATGACGGTGCCGGCGTCGGCCACAGCGGCGCAGTAAGCCTCAGTGGTCTTGGGACCAATGTCCAGGCCCTGCCAGCCGTCGGGAATCTCGCCGGTGGGGACGACCTGGGAATCGGCATCGGGAGCGAAAGCGTTGGCGGCCACGGTGTCGGTGGGCAGCAGCAGCTTGACGCCCTTCTCCTCGGCCTTCTTAATCATATCCAGGGAATACTGCTCCCAGTCAGCCTCCAGCAGGGAGTCGCCGACCTTGCCGCCCTGGGCGGCAGCGAAGGTGTAGGCCATGCCGCCGCCGATGATGACGGTGTCGGCAATCTCCAGCAGGTTGTTGATGACGCCGATCTTGGAGGACACCTTGGAGCCACCCAGAATGGCGACCAGAGGACGCTTGGGAGCGGCCAGAGCGCCGCCGATGATCTCCAGCTCCTTCTGGATCAGGAAACCGGACACGGCAGGCAGGTAGGCGGCCACGCCGGCGGTGGAGGCATGGGCGCGGTGAACGGTGCCGAAAGCGTCAGAGACATACACGCCGTCAGCGCCGGCCAGGTCGGCCAGAGCCTTGGCAAACTCGGGATTGTTCTTGGTCTCGCCCTTATCGTACCGCAGGTTCTCCAGCAGCAGGATCTGGCCGGGCTGCAGAGCGGCGGCCTTGGCCTGAGCGTCCTCACCCACGATATCGGCGGCCATAATGACCTCCTGGCCCAGCAGCTCGGACAGGCGGGCGGCCACAGGCTTCAGGCTCAGCTCGGGCTTCCACTCGCCCTTGGGCTTGCCCATATGAGAGCAGGCAATGACAGCGGCGCCCTGCTCCAGCAGATACTGGATGGTGGGCAGCGCGGCGCGGATCCGCTTGTCGTCGGTGATCTTGCCGCTGCCGTCCTTGGCCATGGGGACGTTGAAGTCGCAGCGCAGCAGGACCTTCTTGCCCTTTACATCGATGTCAGTGACGGTTTTCTTGTTGTAGTTCATAACGTAAGACTCCTTTCCTGATCCAATGAAGTGATTAGAGTGGGGGATCTTTCTGGGGGTCGGTCAGAGGCAGCTTGTCCCGCATCTCTCCCTGATCCAGCAGGCCGGGAAAACCGATCTGCCGCAGAGCCTCGTAGGCCACAATGGCCACCGAGTTGGAGAGATTCAGGCTGCGGGCCTCTTCCCGCATGGGAATACGGATGCACCGGTGGTAATGCTCCATGCGGAACCACTCGGGCAGCCCTGCGGTCTCCTTGCCAAAAAACAGCCAACACTCATCCCGAAACTCCGCTTCGGTATAGGCGCGGGGCGCTTTGGTGGTGGCCAGCCAGAGATCAGACTTTGCCTGGGGATTTCCCTGAAACAAATCGTCCAGACTGTCGTGGATCTCCAACTGGAGCAGCGGCCAGTAATCCAGCCCCGCCCGTCTGACCCGGCTTTCTGTGATCTCAAAGCCCAGCGGGCGGATGAGATGCAGCTTGCAACCGGTGGCGGCACAGGTCCTGGAAATATTGCCCGTATTCTGAGGGATCTCCGGTTCCACCAGCACAATATGCAGCATAGACCGGACACCCCCTTTAATCAGGTACATTCTACCCTCTTTTTATCAGAAAAGCAACAGTAAAACAGTCGCTTTAATGCTGTTTTTCCAAATTTTTTCCTCTTCCCTCTCGTCTTTTTGCCCAACGGAGCCTGCTGGAAACTGTTTCAGCCTCCGGAAGGAGGGAAAAAACAGGGTAAATCTTGCGTGGGGAAACAATGTGTGCTATTGTGTAAAGGATTCCATCTGAATTTCCCTACGGAAAGGACCATGATATCATGAACGAGCTTGAGCGCATGCAGCGCATTGTAATAAAGGTAGGTACATCCAGTCTTACCCGTCCGGACGGCAGCCGCAATCTGCGGAACATGGATCTGCTGGCCCGGACCCTCTCCGACCTGAAGGGCATGGGCCACGAGATCATTCTGGTCTCCTCCGGCGCCATCGGCATGGGAGCGGGCAAGCTGGGCCTGGCCGCCCGGCCTACCCAGCTGCGGATGAAGCAGGCCGCCGCCGCCGTGGGCCAGTGCGAGATGATGCACCTCTATGATAAATTCTTCGGGGAGTACGGCCAGACGGTGGCTCAGGTGTTGCTCACCGGCGAGGATGTGGTGGATCCCCACCGCCGGGCTCACCTGTCCGGCACCTTCTCCGCCCTGCTGGGGCTGGGGGTGATCCCGGTGGTCAACGAGAACGACTCCGTCTCCGCCGCTGAGATCGAGACCGGCGAGCAGAAGGTGCTGGGAGACAACGACACCCTCTCCGCCGTGGTGGCCGGCCTGTGCCGGGCGGATCTGCTCATCCTGCTCAGCGACATTGACGGCCTGTACGACAGCGATCCCCATCACAATCCGGAGGCGAAGCTGATCTCCCGGGTCAACGGGGTCACCGATGAGCTCTATGAGCTGGCCGGCGGCGCCGGCAGCAAATGGGGCACCGGCGGCATGCGCACCAAGCTGGACGCCGCCCGGACTGCCAACCGCCTGGGCATCGACATGGTGCTCACCAACAGCAGCCGGATGGACGCCCTCTATGACATCGCAGAGGGAAAAAGCGTGGGCACCCGGTTCGCGGCGCCCCGATAAGGGAATGATGTGAAAACTGCGGGCGCACAATGTGCGCCCCTACGGTTTTATTTCGGACATTAATGATATTGTATCCACCATCCTGCAAGGAGGAATGTGACTATGACAGCATTGGAGCTTCAAGGCCAGGCCGCCAAGGCCGCCGCCCGTGCCCTGGCCATCGCCGGCAGCGACCGGAAAAACGCAGGCCTTGCCGCCATCGCCCGGGCGCTGACCGAGCGGGCCGATGAGATTCTGGCAGCCAACGCCCTGGATCTGGAGGCGGCCAGAGCCGCCGGTATGAGCGCCAGCATGCAGGACCGTCTGGTGCTCACCCCCGATCGGATTGAGGGGATCGCGGAGGGCGTCCGCCAGGTGATGGCCCTGCCTGACCCCATCGGCGCCGTGGTCTCCGAGACGGTGCGGCCCAACGGCCTGCGCATCGGCAAACGCCGGGTGCCTCTGGGGGTCATCGGCATCATCTACGAGGCCCGGCCCAATGTGACGGTGGACGCCGCCGCCCTCTGCCTCAAGGCGGGCAACGCCACCATCCTCCGGGGGGGCAAGGAGGCCTTCCGCTCCAACCAGATGCTCACTGAGATTATGCGCCAGGCCCTGGCCGGGTCCGGACTTCCCGCCGCCGCCGTATCTCTCGTCCAGGACACCAGCCGGGAGAGCGCCAACGAGCTGATGAATCTAACCCAATATCTGGACGTACTCATTCCCCGGGGGGGACGGGGCCTCATCCGGGCAGTGGCCGCCAACGCCCATGTGCCGGTGATCCGCACCGGCGAGGGGGTCTGCCATGTCTATGTGGACGCCGCCGCCGATCTGGACATGGCCTGTGAGATCGCCTACAACGCCAAGTGCTCCCGGCCCTCGGTGTGCAACGCCATGGAGTGCCTGCTGGTGAGCCGGGCGGTGGCGGAGCGCTTCCTGCCCCGGATGAAGGCCCGCATGGACGAAAAGCAGGTGGAGCTGCGGGGCGATGATGAGGTACAGGCCATTCTGGGAGACTGCGTGGTGCCTGCCGCGGAGGAGGACTGGGACAGCGAGTACGGGGACTATATCCTGGCGGTCAAGGTGGTCTCCGGCGTGGAGGAGGCCATCGACTTCTGCAACCGCCACGGCACCGGCCACAGCGAGGCCATTGTCACCGACAGCTACCGCACCGCCCAGAAGTTCCTGGACGAGGTGGATGCCGCCGCCGTCTATGTCAACGCCTCCACCCGGTTCACCGACGGCGGGGAGTTCGGTCTGGGAGCGGAGATCGGCATCTCCACCCAGAAGCTCCACGCCCGGGGCCCCATGGGTCTGGAGGAGCTGACCTCCAGCAAGTTTGTGGTCTACGGCAGCGGCCAGGTCCGCTGAGGTGCCCGCCATGTCAGATACCATTGCCGCCATTGCCACCGGACAGGTGCGCAGTGCCATCGGCATCCTCCGCCTCTCCGGGCCGGAGGCGGTCTCCATCGTCTCCGCCTGCTTCACCCCCCTGTCGGGGAAAACGCTCACCGACTACGCCCCCGGCCGTCTGGTGCTGGGCACCCTGCGGGACCGGGAGGGGGCGGTGCTGGACCAGTGCCTTGCCACCTATTCCAAAGCCCCCCACAGCTACACCGGGGAGGACACGGCGGAGCTGCAATGTCACGGCTCCCCCACCGTTCTCTCCGCCGGGCTGGAGACCCTGTTCTCTCTGGGCGCCCGTCAGGCGGGGCCGGGAGAGTTTACGAAACGGGCCTTTCTCAATGGCCGGATGGACCTGATTCAGGCGGAGGCAGTGGCAGATCTCATCGACGCCCAGACGGCGGACGCCGCCCGCAACGCCGCCGGACAGCTGGAGCGGGCCATGACCCGGAAGATCGAGGCGGTCTCCGACCGGCTCACCGACCTGCTGGCCCACTTTCATGTGGTGCTGGACTACCCGGACGAGGACATCGAGCCTTTTGAGCAGCGGGAGATCGAGGAGACCTTGTCAGAGGCCGCCCGGGCGCTGCGAAATCTCCAGGCCACCTACCGCCGGGGGCGGCAGCTCACCCAGGGCATCCCCTGCGCCATCGTGGGCCGGCCCAACGCGGGCAAATCCTCCCTGCTCAACGCCCTGCTGGGCTATGACCGGGCCATCGTCACCCCTGTCCCCGGCACCACCCGGGACACGGTGGAGGAGCGGTGCGTCCTGGGGGGCGTGCTGCTGCGGCTGATCGACACCGCCGGCCTCCGGGAGACGGGGGACCTGGTGGAGCAGATGGGCGTGGAGCGCAGCCGGGCGGCGCTGGCTCAGGCGGCGCTGGCTCTGGTGCTGCTGGACGGCAGCCAGCCTCTCACTCCGGAGGATGAGCAGATTCTGTCTCTGGCCGCGGCGTGCCCCCACCGGCTGGTGCTGGTGAGCAAGTCGGACCTGCCCACTGTGCTGAACTTGCCCCAAGGCGTGGACGCCATCACCGTCAGCGCCAAAACCGGTCAGGGATTGGAGGCGCTGGAGTCAGCGGTCCGGGCGCTGTTCGCCCAAAACCTGCCCCGGCAGGGGGAGATGCTCACCAACGCCCGGCAGGCCGAGGCCATCGGGCGCTCCGCCGCCTGTCTGGAGGGAGCCGCCCAGGCCTTGGAGGCGGGGATGCCCCCGGACGCCGTCCTCTCCGATGTGGAGGGTGCGCTGGCGGCGCTGGACGAGGTCACCGGACGGTCAGTGACCGAGGCGGTGACCAGCCGGATCTTCCAGCGGTTCTGCGTGGGAAAGTGAAAATCTGCGGCCGGGTCTTTGGAACCCGGCCGCTTTTGCGCGCAGTGGCTGCTCTGCACATATTTTCCCGCCCTTTTGCCCATCCTTTTCCTGTATTGAATTTGGAAAGGAGCCAATGGCTATGTGGGAATCGATTCTAATCACAGCGGTGCGGGGCCGGGAGATTCTGGACTCCCGGGGCAACCCCACGGTGGAGGCGGAGGTGCTGCTGGAGGACGGGACGCTGGGCCGGGCATCGGTGCCCTCTGGAGCCTCTACAGGCCAGTATGAGGCCCGGGAGCTCCGGGACGGGGATCCCAACCGGTACGGCGGCAAGGGAGTGCGCAAGGCGGTGGAACACATCGACATGGTGATCGCCCCCGCCCTGGAGGGCCGGAACGTGCTGGATCAGGCGGGGCTGGACCAGATTATGCTGGCCCTGGACGGGACGGAGAACAAGGCCCGGCTGGGAGCCAACGCCATTCTGGCAGTCTCTCTGGCCTGTGCCCGGGCGGCGGCGGAGGCCCTGGGCCTGCCGCTTTACCGGTATCTGGGAGGCGTCAAGGCCAACACACTGCCGGTACCCATGATGAATATTTTAAACGGCGGCGCCCACGCGGCCAACAATGTGGACATTCAGGAGTTTATGATCATCCCGGTCTCCGCCCCCAGCTTTGCCGACGGCCTGCGCCGGTGCGCTGAGGTATTCCACACGCTGAAAAAGGTGCTGGCGCAGGCGGGCACCCCCGCCGCCGGAGTGGGAGACGAGGGGGGCTACGCCCCCAACCTGGCCCGGGACGAGGCGGCCCTGGACGCCATTCTGGAGGCGGTGCGGGAGAGCGGCTATCAGCCGGGCAAGGACTTCCGCATCGCCCTGGATGCCGCCGCCTCCGAGTGGTATGATGACAAAACAGGGGAGTACTACCTGCCCAAGTCCGGCCTGCGGCTGACCCGGGAGGAGCTGGTGGAGCGGTGGACCGCCCTGGCTGACCGGTACCCTATCCTCTCCCTGGAGGACGGCATGGGGGAGAACGACTGGGAGGGCTGGCGGCAACTCACCCAGGCCCTGGGGGACCGGGTGCAGCTGGTGGGAGACGACCTGTTTGTCACCAACGCTACCCGGCTCAGCCGGGGTATTGAGGAGGGAGTGGCAAATTCCATCCTCATCAAGGTCAATCAGATCGGCACCCTCACCGAGACGCTGGAGACGGTGGCCCTGGCCCACCGGGCGGGGTATACGGCGGTGCTCTCCCACCGCTCCGGAGAGACCGAGGACACCACCATCGCCGATCTGGCGGTGGCGGTCAACGCAGGGCAGATCAAAACCGGCGCGCCCAGCCGCACCGACCGGGTGGCAAAATACAACCAGCTGCTGCGCATCGAGGAGGCTCTGGGCGACCAGGCCTGCTGGCCGGGGCTGGAGGCTTTTTCCGTGGGCCGCTGAGGGGGAAAAGGGCCCGGGCAGACTGGAAACGCTCTCTGTCTGCCCGGGAATGCCCCGGCTTCGGCAACCCGCACACTGTCCGATGGCTGTCGGACAGTGTTTTGTCACTTTTTAACGAACTTTACCCGGAAACCTGCGGTGATTATCCCCTTTCCCTTGACATCAGCAGATCGATTCTTTTATAATAAGGTTATCAAAAATCTGCGGGAAGAGGAGAGACCGCCATGAACCGGGAAGAAGCGTTTGAATTTTTGGATCGGACAGCCAGGGGCATTGCAGAGACCTTCGGCTCCTCCTGTGAGACATTGGTTCATGACATGAGTATTCCCAGTCACCCCATCCTCGCCATCTACAACGGCCATGTCTCCGGCCGGTCGGTGGGCTCCACCATGGATATCCTGGGAAACGAGACCCAGCTCAGTGAGGAGGGGCTGAAAACCGACTTTGTCAACCTCTATGCCACCACTCCCTCCGGCCAGCAGATTAAGAGCTCTACCTTCCACATGATCGGGGAGGACTACAACCTGGCCCTGGGCATCAACTTTGACTATTCCTCCCTGGTCTATGCCAACCGGATTCTGGTGGACCTGATGAGCGCCGACGCGGATCTGAAGTCCGCCATGTGGCACAGCGGGGACAACCGGCTGGGGGAGGTCTTTGAGGAGTGCCTGGCTGCCGTGGGCAAGCCGGTCTCCGCCCTGAACAAGGGGGACCGGATGAAGATTATCGCCCTGCTGGATCAGAAGGAGGCCTTCTCTTTCCGGAAGTCGGTGCCCTTTGTCTCCCAGCGGCTGGGCGTGTCCCGGTACACTGTGTACAAGTATCTCTCCGAGCTGGCGGAGGAGAAGGCCGCCCGGGAAGAGGCGGAAAAAGAGGACGCCTGACAATTGACCTTCTTTTCATTGCATCAGAATAGCAAAGAGGCTGCGGCGGTTTGCCGCGGCCTCTTATTGTATTCCGAAAACCACTGGCCTAGCCAGTGGTTTTCGGAATACAATAAGTCCGCCCCTCTCTTTGGAGGGGCGGGCATTGCGCTTTTCATCAGGTTTTCTTCTGAAACACATTGCCGCAGTTCCGGCAGGTGATGGAGATCCGGTTTTTGCCCTTGGGCACCCGGAGCATCTGGCCGCAGTTGGGGCAGCGGAAATAGACGTGGTCCTTGTCCCGCATCTGGGCCCGCTTGCGCTGGAAGCCCTGGACAATGGGGCTGACCAGGGAGAGGAACTTGTCGTTCTCTGCCCGGCGGCGGGTATAGTTCCGGGAGAACATCCGGAAGATGGCAAAGATCAGCGCAGCGTAGCTGATGACCCACAAAATGGTGGAGATGACCTGTACCTTGACCAGCCCGCTGATAATCCATAGAATCAGACTGGCGGAGACGAGAAACAGGGACAGCACATCGGAGCCGTATCGGCCGTACATCAGCCGGTTAAAGAAATTACGAATCAAGAAAAAGACTCCTTACAAGCCCGAAAACAGGCGGAATTTCTATATTTGTAATGATACAGCACCGGGAAAGAAAGGTCAATGTTTCACTCGTAAAATAATTGTGAATACTCTTGCCCCTCGGGAGAAAATCCCGTATACTGAGTAAAAAGTGAATGGGAGGGGATCGCCATGGCGATGCACCGGGTAGATAAGGAAAATTATTATCTCAATATCGCGGAGACTGTGTTGGAGCGCTCCACCTGCCTGCGCCGGAACTACGGGGCCATCATCGTCCAAGCGGACGAGGTCATCGCTACCGGCTACAACGGTGCCCCCCGGGGCCGGAAAAACTGTATTGACCTGGGCCACTGCACCCGGGAGGAGCTGCAGATTCCCTCCGGACAGCGGTATGAGCTGTGCCGCAGCGTCCACGCCGAGGCCAACGCCATTATCTCCGCCTCCCGCAGCGAAATGCTGGGGGCCACCCTCTATCTGGTGGGCCGTAACGCCCAGACGGGAGAGCTGCTCACCGATACCACCTGCTGCTCCATGTGCCGCCGTCAGGTGATCAACGCCGGGATCAAAAAGGTGGTGGTGCGCAATACCCCCTCCGAGTACACCGTGGTCCATGTGGAGGACTGGGTCCGGCTGGACGACACCATCCCCGAGGACGCCGGATGTAAGGGGTAACTGTCACCGGCATCCGTTTTAGCCTGAAAGGGCGGCCCCGCAGGGCCGCCCTTTGTACGCGGAAAAAAAGACGCCGCCCAAGGGGCGGCGTCCAATGGAACAGGGACAGCTTCCTCTCCTGTTCCCAGGGAGAATGGAGCGAATTCCCAAAAGGGAACTCCGGGAGCGGCGCTCCCGATGGGCTTCATATTGGCTGAGCTGCAGGACTATGATAGAATAATTTCCAGAAAATGTCAAATTCTAATTTTGTCGAAGGAAAGGAAACCGCCATGATTTTGAAAAACGCCGCCCTTTATCCCGTGGATCAGCCCCCTATTGTGCCGGGCTATCTGGCTTTTGAAGGGGGAAAGATCACCGCTCTGGGTTCCATGGATCAGTGCCCTCCGGGGGAGGGGCTGGATCTGAAGGGGGCCCGGGTGTATCCCGGCTTTGTGGACGCCCACTGCCACCTGGGCATGTTCGGGGACAGCCTGGGCTTTGAGGGGGAGGACGGCAACGAGACCACCGACCCGGTGACGCCCCAGCTTCGGGCCATCGACGGCATCAATCCCCTGGACCGCTGCTTCCGGGAGGCCCGGGAGGGAGGGGTTACCACCGTCCTTACCGGCCCCGGCTCCGCCAACGCCATCGGTGGCCAGTTTGCCGCCCTCAAGACGGCGGGACGCTGGGTGGACGAGATGATCGTCAAGGCCCCGGTGGCCATGAAGTTCGCCCTGGGCGAGAACCCCAAGTGGAGCTACAAGGAGCGGGACGAGGCCCCCATCACCCGGATGGCCACCGCCGCCCTGATTCGGGAGCAGCTGGCGAAAGCCCAGGAGTATCTGCGCAAGCAGGAGAAGGCCCGGGAGGACGAGGACGCCGAGCCGCCGGAGTATGACGCCAAGCTGGAGGCGCTGGTGCCGGTAATCAAGGGTGAGCTTCCTGCCCACTTCCACGCCCACCGGGCGGATGACATCGCCACCGCCCTGCGCATCGGCCGGGAATTCCACCTGAAAACGGTGGTTGTCCACGGCACCGAGGGCTATCTGGTAAAGGAGCTGCTGGCAAAAGAGCAGGTCCCGGTGATCACCGGCCCTCTCTTCGGGGACCGGAGCAAGCCTGAGCTGGGCAACCAGCGGCTGGAGAATACTGCCCTGCTGGCCCGGGCGGGGATACCTACCGCCATCTGCACCGACCACCCGGAAAATCCCATCCAGTACCTGCCTCTGGAGGCCGCTCTGGCGGCCAAGGCGGGCATGGCGCCGGAGGAGGCACTGGCGGCCATCACCCTGCGGGCGGCGGAGATCGCCGGTATCGCCGACCAGGTGGGCTCTCTCACCGTGGGCAAGGACGCGGATATTGTCGTCTGGAACGGAGATCCCCTGGACATGGCCAGCCGGACAGAGATGGTGTTTGTGAACGGGAACCGGGTGAAGTGAGCTTTCTCCGAAATTGGTTTTTTTAACCGTTTCTGATTGCCATTTCGTTTTGAATGTTGTACACTGTACCTATCAGATCACCACTGAGGAGGACTGGGACAATGAAAATTTCCATGGCATCCGATCACGGCGGCTTTGCCCTGAAGGAGCATATCAGAGAGTACTTGACCAACCAGGGGCACATTGTCATTGACGTGGGCACCCACAGCATGGACAGCTGCGACTACGCCGACTTTGCCTATCCTGCCGCCAAGCTGCTGGCGGATGGCGAGGTGGATCGGGCGGTGCTGGTCTGCTCCACCGGCATCGGCATCTCCATCGCCGCCAACAAGGTGAAGGGGATCCGCTGCGCCCTGTGCAGCGAGCCCTATTCCGCCGAGATGACCCGCCGGCACAACAACGCCAATGCGCTGGCTATGGGCGGCCTGATGGTGGGCGATATGATGGCCGAGCGGATTGTGGACACCTTCCTGAACACCGAGTTCGAGGGCGGCCGCCACAGCCGCCGTATCGGCAAGATCGCCGACATCGAGGAAAAGGAGCGCCAGTAAATACGGTATCAGCGCAAGGAACTCCCCGTTCTGCCGGTCAGAACGGGGGGTTCAGACTGTCAAAAAAGTATGTCTGGCGATTTTAAATGAGGGCTAAAAGTTCAGAAAACCCTCCGCAGGAGTTTTGTTGCGTCAGCAACAAAATGAAGTGAAATATGTGCTTTTAGCCGGACCTGTGCCGGCAAAAAGCACACAGGGAGG
>JBJDXT010000067.1:0-8343 GCA_051866795.1 Candidatus Onthomonas sp.
GCCCGCATTGGCGGCGCCGTGCTGCAGTTCGATATCACCGACAACACCAACTCCCTGATCGTAGCCAAGTTTATGGAAAATCGGGTGGCCCTCCCCGTCATTGAGAAGATCAAAAAGGGCATGTATGTGGTGGTTGAGGGCAAGCTGGGCATCAACAGCTATTCCAATGAGATGGAGCTGACCCCCTATGCCATCGCCCCCGCCAAGGCCCCCGCGGGCCGTCAGGACCGGGCAAAAGAGAAGCGGGTGGAGCTGCACCTGCATACCCGCTTTTCCACCATGGACGGCCTGACCGAGGTCAAGGACGCGGTCAAGCGGGCCATCTCCTGGGGCCATTCCGCCATCGCCGTCACCGACCACGGCGTGGCACAGGCTTTCCCGGACGCCTGGCACACGGCGGGGGACAAGATCAAGATCCTCTACGGCGTGGAGGCCTATTACATCAACGACGTGGACGACCGGGTGGTGGTCCATGGCGAGAGCAGTGCCAGCCTGGACGATGAGATCGTCTGCTTCGACATCGAGACCACCGGCCTCAACCGGGAGACCGACTATATCACCGAGATCGGCGCCGTGGTGCTGAAAAACGGGGAGATCGGGGAGCGGTACAACACCTTTGTCCGGCCGGAAAAGCCGATTCCCCGGGAGGTGGTGGAGCTCACCGGAATCACCGACGAGATGGTGGCAGACGCCCCCAGTCAGTCGGAGGCGCTCAACGACTTCCTGGACTGGGTGGGAGACCGCCCACTGGCCGCCCACAACGCCGACTTCGACATGAGCTTTCTCGCCATCGGCTGCCAGCGCATGGGCCGGCCCTTCCCCAACGCCTCCATCGACACCCTGATTCTCGCCCAGAATCTGCTGCCCGACCTGGGCAAGTACAAGCTGGACATCGTGGCCAACCGGCTGAACCTGCCGGAATTCAACCACCACCGGGCTTCGGACGACGGAGCCACCGTGGGCTATATGCTGATCCCCTTCCGCAAGATGCTCTCTGACTTGGGAGTCACCCGCATCGACCAGATCAACCCCGCCATGCGCGCCCTCCGGCACAAGAGCAAGCGCCGCCAGAAGCCCCAGCATCTGATCGTCCTGGCCAAGAATCAGAGCGGCCTGCGCAACCTCTATAAGCTGATCTCTCTGGCCCATCTGGAGCACTTCAAGCGCTTTCCCATCATGCCCAAGAGCGTCATCGACGAGAACCGTGAGGGCCTGATCATCGGCTCCGCCTGCGAGGCGGGCGAGCTGTTCCAGGCCATCGTGGACCGGAAGAGCTATGACGAGCTGAAGCGAATCGCAAAATGGTACGATTTCCTGGAGATTCAGCCGCTGTGCAACAACAAATTCCTCATCGAGGCGGGGAAGGCTCGGGACGAGGAGGAGCTGAGGGACTTCAACCGCACCGTCCTCCGGCTGGCCAAGGACCTGAACAAGCCCTGCTGCGCCACCGGCGACGTCCACTTCCTGGACCCGGAGGACGAGGTCTATCGCCACGTCCTCCAGGCCGCCCAGGGCTTTTCCGACGCGGACAAGAGCCTGCCCATCTACTTCAAGACCACCGACGAGATGCTGGAGGAGTTCGCCTATCTGGGGGAGGAGGACTGTTACAAGGTGGTCATCGGCGATCCCAACCGGATTGCCAAATGGTGCGACAACATTCCGCCCCTGCCCCGGGGCCTGTTTGCCCCCAAGCTGAAGAACTCTGCCCAGGAGCTGGAATATCTGGTCTACTCCAAGGCCCATGAGCTCTACGGCGACCCGCTGCCCCAGATCGTCCAGGACCGGATCGACCTGGAGCTGCCCGGCATCATTCAGCGGAAGTACGACGTCATCTACATGTCCGCCCAGAAGCTGGTGGCCGACTCTCTGGCCCACGGCTATCTGGTGGGCTCCCGTGGCTCGGTGGGCTCCTCGCTGGTGGCCTTCCTCTCCGGCATCACCGAGGTCAACGGCCTGGCCCCCCACTACCGCTGTCCCAAGTGTAAATTCTCCGACTTCGATGTGGACAGCGTCACCTACGGTTGCGGCGCCGACCTGCCCGACCGGAACTGTCCCGTCTGCGGCACGCCGCTGAAAAAGGACGGCTTCAATATCCCCTTTGAGACCTTTTTGGGCTACGGCGGCGTCAAGGTGCCGGATATCGACCTGAACTTCTCCGGCGAGTACCAGTCCTCCGCCCACCGGTACACCTTTGAGCTGTTCGGCCAGTCCCACGTTTTCCGGGCGGGCACCGTGGGCACGGTGGCGGAAAAGACCGCCTACGGTTACGTCCTCAAGTACATGGAGGAGCGGGGCAAAAAGGCCAACAAGGCGGAGCTGCTCCGGCTGGCCTCCGGCTGCGTGGGCATCAAGCGCACCACCGGCCAGCACCCCGGCGGCATGGTGGTCATCCCGGGGGACAAGGAGATTTACGACTTCTGCCCCGTCCAGCACCCGGCAGACGACCCCAACACCGACATCGTCACCACCCACTTTGAGTACCACTCCATGGAGGAGAACCTGCTCAAGCTGGACATGCTGGGCCACGATGACCCCACTATGATCCGGATGCTCCAGGACGTCTCCGGCATCGACCCCATCACCATCCCCCTGGACGACAAGGACACCATGTCCATCTTCTGCTCCTCCAAGGTGCTGGGCTATGAGAATGACCCCATCCTGGGCCCCACCGGCGCGGTGGCCATCCCCGAGTTCGGCACCGGCTTTACCCGGCAGATGCTGATCGACACCCAGCCCAAGGACTTCAACACCCTGCTCCGGCTTTCCGGCTTCTCCCATGGCACTGACGTGTGGCTGGGAAACGCCAAGGACCTGATCCTCTCCGGCACCGCCTCGGTCTCGGAGGCGGTGGGCTGCCGTGACGATATTATGATTTACCTGATCCAGAAGGGGATTGAGCCCTTCAAGGCCTTCAAATTCATGGAGGCGGTTCGTAAAGGCGTCATCCACAAGGGTAAGAGCTGGCCGGAGGGCATTGAGGAGGACATGCGGGCCCACGACATCCCGGAGTGGTACATCGAGTCCTGCCGCAAGATCAAGTACCTGTTCCCCAAAGCCCACGCCGTGGCCTACGTCATGATGGCTTTCCGCATCGCCTGGTTCAAGGTGCATGATCCCCTGGCCTTCTACGCCGCCTATTTCTCCATTCGGGCCAAGGCGCTGGACGCCACCTGCATGTGCCTGGGACAGGAGATCTGCATGAAGAAGATGGAGGAGATCAAGTCCAAGGACAAGACCTCCGATATCGAGGACAAGATGCTCACCACCCTGGAGGTCTGCTATGAGTTCTACATCCGGGGCTTCCACTTCGCCAAAATGGACCTCTACGAGTCCGGCGCCACCCGCTTCCTGGTCGACCGGGAGAACAAGGCGTTGATTCCCCCCTTCACCGCCTGTCCCGGCCTGGGCGAAGCGGCGGCCCAGTCCATCGTGGACGCCCGCCAGGGCCGGAAGTTCATCTCCACTGAGGAGCTCAACGCCTCCTGCCCCAAGCTGTCCAAGGCCCATATCGACCTGCTGCGGCAGATGGGCGCCCTGGACGGCATGCCGGATACCAGTCAGATTACCTTCTTCTGATCAATGCTGCACAGCAGAAAGAAGGCTGTTTTCATGAGCCAGCCGAGACGAAAGCATCCCATGCTAAAAGAATACGATTATAGCCAGAATGGAGCCTATTTTGTCACTATTCATACGCACCAAAACTGTCGTATCCTGTCTGAGGTAGGGCGGGGGCTTGCCCCCGCCGAGGCGTGCATCACGCTTACACCAATCGGGCGAGTGGCGGAAAAGCAGCTTTTGGCGCTTGAAGTGCGCTACCCCTATGTGTGTATAGATCGCTATGTGATTATGCCAAACCATATTCATATTCTGCTTCGGTTGACTGGGCTAACGGCGGGGGCAAGCCCCCGCCCTACGATGTGCGAGATTATTGGCGCTTACAAATCGCTTACAACGAGGGCTTGTAACGAACTGGATGGTACAAGGGGACGTAAACTCTTTCAAGTTTCCTTCTATGAACATATTGTACGAAGTGAACAGAGTTACTGTGAAATATGCCAATATATAGATGGAAATCCTGCAAAATGGCTTTTCGGTAAATAGAAAGAGATATTTTTCTGTTGCGCGCATTCTGCCTCAATCAACCTGATGCCGAAATAAATCTGTTGCCGTCACTTCTGCCTGATCCCTTTAGGCGGATTGCCCATTGACAGAGTTAATTCCATGTGGTAGTGTATTAGCGAATTAAAGCGCCGGAGGATATCTTCCCCTTCGGCAAATTTGAGAGCAGAGGATTTGACTATGCGATACATTCCAAACACCCCGGAGGGGGCCAGAGACCGGCTGTTCGGCGAGTGCCAGGAGCGCCGCCGGGTGCAGGCCGCCCTGACCCGTCTGTTCCGTCAGCGGGGCTACAGCGAGATCATCACCCCGGAGGAGGAGTTTTACGACCTGTTCACCCTGGCCGGCTCCGCCCTGCCGGAGGAGGAGATGGTCAAGCTCATTGACCGTTCAGGCAAGATCTGCGTCCTCCGTCCGGACTGCACCACCCCCATCGCCCGGGTGGCAGCCACCCGGCTGAAGGATATCGTCCTGCCCTGCCGGTTTTACTACAATCAGACCGTCTACCGCTCCGGTCAGGAGCACCGGGGCCGGCGCCGGGAGATCCCCCAGTGCGGCATCGAGCTGATCGGCGCCAAGGGCAAGAAGGCGGATCTGGAGGTCATTGCTACCGCCGTGGACGCCCTGCGGGCCTGCGGTCTGGAGCAGTTTCACATCGAGCTGGGCCACGCGGATATCTTCCACGCCTTTGCCCGGCAGCTGGATATGAACCAGGAGGATCTGGAGACCATGCGCCGCCTGGTGGAGGGGAAGAACTACGCCGCCCTCAGCGATTTCCTGGCTCCTTACGGCGACCGGCCCGGCAGCCGTGCCATCCAGCGGCTGGCCTATCTCTTCGGCGGGGTGGAGGTGCTGGACGAGGCGGAGGCCCTGGCAGGGGAGATGCCCGCCATCGGCCACTTGCGGGACCTCTACCGACAGCTGGAGCAGTCCGGCTATGGCAGGTACATCCGCTTTGACCTGGGCATGGTCCACCATATCGACTACTATACCGGCCCCATCTTCCGGGGCTATGTGGAGGGGGCGGGAGACGCCGTCCTCAGCGGCGGCCGCTATGACCAGCTGTGCGCCAGCTTCGGCCGTCCCGCTCAGGCCACCGGCTTTGCCGTCAACGTGGACGCCGTGGCCCGGTGCCTGCCCCAGCCGGAGCCGGTCAAGCTGGAGGCGGTCATTCATTATCCCAATCATCTGATCGGTAAGGCCCTGGCCCTGGTAGACAGCAAGCCCCAGGGCAGCTGTGAGCTGTCCCCCTGCGGGCGGCTGGAGAGTACCTTCCAGCTGGCCCGGGAGAAGGGAATTCCCACCGTCCTCATCCTCTCTGAGGACGGCATAGAGGAGGTGGAAGTCCAATGAGCGACCGTCTGCGCATCGCCCTGACCAAGGGCAGATTACAGGACAAGAGCGTGGCCCTCTTTGAGCGCTCCGGTCTGGACTGCGCCCCTATTCATAACCCCGGCCGCCGGCTGATTCACGCCCTGCCCAACTATCCCCTGGACGCAGTTCTGGCCAAGGCTCCGGACGTCATCACCTATGTGGAGCACGGCGTCTGCGACCTGGGCATCGTGGGCAAGGACACCATTCTGGAAAAGGGCGGTTCCTTCTACGAGGTGCTGGATCTGGGCTTCGGCAAATGCCGGTTTGCCCTGGCCGTTCCCGAGGGACGGGACTTCTACGGCAGTTTCCAGGCCCGCACCATCGCCTCCAAATATCCCAACGTCACCCGTGCCTTCTTCCAGAGCAAGGGCATGGATGTGGACATCATCAAAATCGAGGGCTCGGTGGAGCTGGCCCCCATTCTGGGCCTGGCCGACGGCATTGTGGACATTGTGGAGACCGGCGCGACCCTGAAGGCCAACGGCCTGGTGCCCATTGAGACGGTGGCGGAGGTCTCTGCCCGGCTCATCGTCAACACCGCCAGCATGAAGCTGCACAAGAGCGCCATCGGCGACTTTATCGACCGTTGCCGGCGGGAATTGGAGGGTGGAAAATGATTCAGATTGTGACTGCCGGCGGCGGGGCAGAGCTGCGCCTCATCGCCAGCTTAAAGGCCCGGGCGGGCCAGGTGAACAGCGAGATCACCCAGAAGGTGGCCGCCATCCTGGAGGATGTGCGGGTGCGGGGCTATGAGGCGGTCCGGGAGTACTCCCTCCGCTTTGACCACGCCGAGCCCCGGGAGATTCCCCAGCGCGAGCTGGAGGCGGCCTATGCCGCCTGCGACCCCAAGCTGGTCGCCGCCATGGAGCACGCCGCCCGGAATATCCGGGACTATAACGCGAAGCTGCTGTCCAAGTCGATGGAGTGGACCTCCCCCGACGGGGGCCGGGTGGGCCGGATTGTCCGGGGCCTCACCCGGGTGGGCATCTATGTCCCCGGAGGCACCGCCGCCTATCCCAGCAGCGTGCTGATGAACGCCGTCCCCGCCCAGGTGGCCGGGGTGGAGGAGATCGTCATGGTGACCCCTCCCACCGAAAACCTGAATACCGCCGTCCTGGCGGCGGCGAAGATCGCCGGCGTCCATCGGGTCATCGCTCTGGGCGGGGCCCAGGCGGTGGCCGCCCTGACCTACGGGGCGGACTGGATTCCTCAGGTGGACAAGCTGGTGGGCCCGGGCAACGCCTTTGTGGCCGCCGCCAAGCGTCTGGCCTACGGCACATTGGACATTGACATGGTGGCCGGCCCCTCCGAGGTGCTGGTCATCGCGGACAAGACCGCCAACCCCAAGTTTGTGGCCGCCGACCTGCTGAGCCAGGCGGAGCATGACCGGCTGGCCTCCGCCTGGCTGATCACCGACTCCATGGAGCTGGCTCAGGCGGTGGACGCGGAGATGGAGCGCCAGACCGGCTATCTCTCCCGGAGCGAGATCATGGAGGAGTCGGTGGCCCGGTTCGGCGCCGCCATCGTCTGTTCTGACCTCCACCAGTGCGCCAGAATCGCCAACACGGTGGCGCCGGAACATCTGGAGATCGTGACCGAGGATTCTCGGGCCCTGCTCCCGGAGATCAAAAACGCCGGCGCCGTTTTCCTGGGGGCCTGGTCCCCGGAGCCTCTGGGGGACTATCTGGCGGGGCCGGATCATGTCCTGCCCACCAGTGGCACCGCCCGGTTCTTCTCGCCCCTGAGCGTGGAGGCCTTTTTGAAGAGCATGTCGGTGATCCAGTTCGACCGGGACAGCCTGGCGCCCATCCAGGAGGAGATTGTCACCTTCGCCCAGGCCGAGCATCTCACCGCCCACGCCAATTCCATTCAGGTTCGATTTGAGAAATGAGGTGACCCCTGTGGCAAGAACGGCTGCTATTGAGCGCAATACCAAGGAGACTCAGGTTTCCGTCGCCCTTGATCTGGACGGGGGAGCGGTGGAGGTCTCCACCGGTATCGGCTTTTTCGACCATATGCTGACTGCCTTCGGCTTCTACGCCAAAATCGGCCTCACCGTCCATGTCCACGGCGACCTGGAGGTAGACGGCCACCACACGGTGGAGGACACCGGCATCGTCCTGGGCCAGGCCCTGAAGCAGGCCCTGGGAGACCGGGCTGGTATCCGCCGCTTCGGCTCCTGCTATGTCCCTATGGACGAGGCGCTGACCTTCACCGCCTTGGACTTCTCCAACCGGCCCTATCTGGTCTTTGACGCCCCCATGCCCCAGGAGCGGATCGGGGACTATGACAGCTGTCTCACGGTGGAGTTTATGCGGGCGCTGGCGGTCAACGCCGGTCTGACCCTGCATCAAAAGTGCCTCTATGGGGCCAACGCCCATCACATCACCGAGGGGCTCTTCAAGAGCCTGGGCATGGCCATCCGGGACGCCGTCCAGATTGGGGGCAGCGGCGTCACCTCTACAAAGGGTGTCTTGTGAGATGGGATACACAGCAATTGTCGATTACGGCGTGGGCAACCTGATGAGCGTGAAAAACGCCATGGGCTATCTGGGGCTGGAGACCCGAATTACCGGGGAGGCCGCCGAGCTGGAGCTGGCAGACGCCATTATCCTCCCCGGCGTGGGAGCCTTTCCCGACGCCTGGGAGAAGCTCTCCGGCCCGGGCCTGGACGCTGTTCTCCGCCGGGAGGCGGAGCGCAAGCCCATTCTGGGCATCTGCCTGGGCATGCAGCTCCTCTTCCAGCGGGGGGAGGAGGTTCGACCCTGTGAGGGCTTGGGCTTTGTCCGGGGCAGGGTGGCCCGGATTCCGACGGATCTGAAGCTGCCCCACATCGGCTGGAACAGCCTG
>JBJDXT010000068.1:0-8296 GCA_051866795.1 Candidatus Onthomonas sp.
ACTATGACAGCTATGCCATCACTAACAGCGCTGATACGAACTGGGATGATGAGATTACCCAGATAGATGAGGCCATGGGCAACGGCTATACCGACTACGGTGACGAAGAGGTTATCGTCGATTATGGCAGCCTCACGGAAGAGCCGGAGGTATATGAGGAAGAAACGCCGGCGAATCAATATTACTATTTCGCCTACCACGGCAGCCTGGAGCGCTATGAGCTTACCGCCTGGGTGGACACCACCTATCCGGTGGAGGATGACTACTTTGTGGGATATCAGTCCTTCCAGGTCAACCGGGACTTGATGAACCGCTGGATCGGCCCCATGGCGGCGCTCACCGGCGTCAGCCTGCTGCTGTTTCTGGGTCTGCTGGCCTTTCTCACCTGGGCCTGGGGCTGGAACCGGGAGGGAGCGCTGGCTCTGCGGGGACTCAACCGGGTGCCGGCGGAGCTCGTGCTGCTGGTCTGCGCCTGCGGAGTCGTGGTGGCGATCGCTATCGTGGCCGAATTTCTGCTGAACAATTTCCAGCAAGCAATTCTGGTCTTTGGTACAGGCGGCTTTGTGGGAGCCTTTTTCTGCCTGGTGAGCTGGTGCATTCTGGCTGCCCAGCTCAAGACCCATATGCTGAGGGAGCGCAGCCTCTGCTGCCGGCTGCTACGCTGGGTGAAGTCCAAGTGGGGCGGGCTGTGCCGGTGGGTAAAATCGGCGGCCGCTCAGTGGCCCCTCTACTGGAAGGTGGCGGCCTTCTTTGCCGGCTATTCCATCCTCTATTTGATGTGGATGAGCTGGATTGCAATGGATATTTACTGGTGGGGCTGGGGATTTGCCTTTGTCATTGCCCTGCTGCTGCCCATCCTGCCCTTGGCCGTGTTCGCCTGCAAGTGGGCGGTGGACTGGTCCAGACTGCGCAGGACGGTCAAGGAGATGACAGAGGGCAAGCTGGACTGCGCCATTGATACCACTCATATGCTCCCCGATCTGAAGGAACACGCTGCCGACCTGGGTAACCTCTCCGCGGGGCTGGGCAAGGCGGTGGAGGAGCAGGTCAAGAGCCAGCGGTTCAAGACCGAGCTGATCACCAACGTCTCCCACGACCTCAAGACGCCGCTGACCTCCATTATCAACTATGTGGATCTGCTGAAAAAGGCGGATATCCAGGACGAGACGGTCCGGGGCTATATCGACGTGCTGGACCGGAAGAGCCAGCGGCTGAAGACGCTGACGGAGGATCTGGTGGAGGCCTCCAAGGCGGCCAGCGGCACCATCGCCGTCCAGCTGGAGCGGCTGGATCTCTCCCAGCTGGTGAATCAGGCGGCGGCGGAATATGAGGAGCGGCTGACCCAGGCCGGCCTCACCCCGGTGATCTCTGTGCCCAGGGAGCCCTGCACTGTCCTGGCGGATGGACGGCACCTGTGGCGGATACTGGACAATCTGCTGGGCAACTGCACGAAATACGCCATGCCCGGCACCCGGGTCTATCTGGATGTGACGGCAGGGAAGGGGACCTGCACTGTAACGGTGAAGAATATCTCCGCCGACCCCCTCAACGTCCCCGCCGATGAGCTGATGAAGCGCTTTGTCCGGGGGGACAGCGCCCGCTCCACCGAGGGCAGCGGCCTGGGCCTCTCCATTGCCCGCAATCTGACCACCGCCCAGAAGGGCAGCTTTGACCTGGTGGTGGACGGAGACCTGTTCAAGGCCATCGTCACCCTGCCCCAGGGAGCGCCGCAGCCGGAGCGGCTGGCGGAGGGAGCGCTGTCTCAGTCCTCCGCCGCTCCGGATGCCCCGGCGGAGGAAAAACAGCCGGATGAGGTCAACACGGTTTCAGATCCATTGGCGGACATTCTGGATGAAATCGGGTGAAATGCCCGGAAAGGAGACGGTATGCTGCTGCTCTTGCTGATTTTGCTGTGTGCGCTAGCCTTTTTCCTGTTCTGCTCCGCTTTGTGCGGCGATATCCGGGATGCGGGACTGATGGCCTATGCGTTGGGATGCAGTTTGCTGCCCTGGGTGATCACTCTTGTTCTGGCTGAACGGCACAAAAAGCGGCAGGGAATTGCTCTGGTCAACGGAACCCGTTGGATTTGGATGGCCCTCTTCGGGCTGGATCTCGCTCTGGTCTTTGAGGTTACCGGGGCTGGCACCCTCTATGAGGCCCTGTATAGTGGGATTTCTCCGGGGGGAGGGGAGGTCAATCTGCTTCCATTTTCTCAGATCATCAGTCCTTTGGGCTATGCCCTCAATCTGCTCCTGGGCATGCCGTTGGGCTTTCTGCTCCCTCTGCTCTGGGACAGGATGAACCGGACCGGCGTGATCGCCCTCTCTGGTCTGGCCTTATCTCTGCTCATTGAACTGAGCCAGCTGTGCAACTATCGGACCACCGATGTGGATGATCTCATCATGAATACTCTGGGGACGCTGCTGGGCTGGCTGGCTTTTCGACTGTTTACACGCCTTGTGGACTGGAAACCGGAGGAGCGGCTCCGGTGGCCGGTGGGCCCGGTAGCAACGGTAATGTTGGTCTTTCTGGGCCGGTTTCTGCTCTACAGAGAGAGCTGGATCACCGGTATCCTCTATGGGTAGAGATTGCATCCCACCCTCTTTTTTGGTATAATCAGCTTGCCGTCAGACGGCAGACTGATACCGAAAAGGAGGGCGTTTTATGCGCTTTCGAATGATTCATGAGAATTATAACGTGTCCGACCTAGCTGTTTCCATGGCCTTTTACGAGCAGGCCCTGGGCCTGCATGAGGTGAGACGTAAGGAGGCTGCAGACGGTTCTTTTGTCATTGTCTATATGGGCAATGACCAGTCCGATTTTGAGCTGGAGCTGACCTGGCTCCGGGATCACCCTCAGAAGTATGATTTGGGCGAGTGCGAGTTCCACCTCGCCTTCCGGGTGGACGACTTTGCAGCAGCCCATGCCAAACACCAGGAGATGGGCTGTATCTGCTTTGAGAATCCCGTTATGGGCGTCTATTTCATTGCCGATCCAGACGGCTACTGGCTGGAAATTATCCCCACCCGCTGAGCGAAGAAATGTGATGAGGTGAACCATATGCAAGAGACCCGTGTGGCCCTGCTGGCTATTGTTGTGGAAAATCCGGACTCTGTGCCTGCTTTGAACGATCTGCTCCACCAGTACGGCCCCTATGTGATCGGCCGGATGGGGCTGCCCTATCCCAAGCGGGGCGTCAACCTGATTAGCGTCATGCTGGACGCCCCCGGAGATGCCATCTCCGCCCTCTCCGGCAAGGTGGGACGGCTGGAGGGAGTGTCCTCAAAAGTGGTCTACTCCAAGCTGGAGGCCTGAGCGAGCATGAGAAAGCTTTTCGCCTATGCCTGCGGTCAGGAGGAGGTGGAGCGTTACGCCCGCTTCGCCGCCGGCTATGGTTTTGACGTGACCTGCTGCCCGGAGCGTCCGCTGCCGGAGAACACCGCCCTGGCCCGGGGCTATGACTGCATCGCCATCGCCGCTGCCCGGGGCGTCACGCCGGAGATGATTGACGATTATCTGGACGGCGGAGTCAAGCTGCTCTCCTCCCGTGCCATCGGGGTGGACAATATCGACCTGGCCTATGCTAAAGCTCGGGGTCTTGCGGTGACCCGGAATACCTACTCCGCCGCCAGCGTGGCGGACTACGCCGTCATGCTCATGCTCATGGTGACCCGGCAGACCAAAGCGGCGTTGCTGCGCAATCTTGGTCAGGACTATAACTACGAAAGCTTCCGGGGCAGAGAGCTGCACACCATGACAGTGGGCATCATCGGCACGGGAAATATCGGTGCTGTGACTGCCAGACGGCTCAGCGCTTTTGGCTGCCGGATTCTGGCCTGGAGCAGACGCCCCAAGCCGGAGCTCAGTGGAATCGTCACCGATGTGGATCTGGATACCCTGCTCCGGGAGAGTGACCTGATCTCCCTGCACCTGTCCTCCAACCAGGAGACCTATCACTTCCTGGACAGAGCCGCCATCGGAAAGATGAAGCCGGGGGCCTACGTGGTCAACACCGCCCGGGGAGATCTGATCGAGACGGCTGCCCTGATTGAGGGGCTGGAGTCTGGACACCTGGCCGGGGCCGCGCTGGACGTCTTTGAAGGGGATCGGTCCGTCTATTATCTGGATCACAAAAACAAGGTGCTGGGAAACCATGATCTGGCAATTTTAAACGCCATGCCCAATGTGATTATGACCCCTCATCTGGCTTTCTGGACGGACACGGTGGCGGACGACATGGTGAGAAATTCCCTGGAGGCCGCCCGGCAGTTTTTTGCCGGGGAGGAGTGCCCTCTGCGGGTCGTATGATATAAAACGATAGATGAGCATGCCCTCCGGTGCAGCCCAGTGCTGCATCGGAGGGTATTTGATACAGTCTGAGCCAAACTGTCGGTTGAATATCGCAACAACAGTTGTTATAATCGAAAAAAACAGGCGGAAACGCCGCAGACCGGCTGAGGGGAGCATGGAATGAATACGCCGAACAACGCAAAAAGCGCCGCCTCAGTGAGGGTAATCAAGGAGGCTTTTTTGGAGTTGGCACAGCAAAAACCCTGCCAGAAAATCTCTGTCACAGAGCTGTGCAAGAAAGCGGTGGTCAACAGGGCAACTTTTTACGCCCACTTTTCTGATATCTTTGGCGTTGTGGCCGCACTGGAGAGTGACCTGCTTCACAAGGTGGCTGCAGAGGTGTTCCCGGAGGGAAACGATGCAGAGATGCTGGCCAGCAAGGATACCATGCTGCGGATGTTGAAGTGCATCAAGGAGCATGAGCAGCTTTACCGGATCTACTTGCCTCAGTTGTCGGAGGCAAGAATCACACAGGCGCTTGCCGAGTATGTAAAAAAGAAATATGCGATAACGGATGATTCTCCCGACCAGTGGGAGCAGACCTATTGCTTTGAATTCTGCAAGCAGGGGACGATAGGCATTTTGTCCAAGTGGATTTCTGGGGGCTGCACAGAATCGGAGGAGGACATTGCCCTTTGGCTGGGAAGCATGTTGAAAACATGCTTCCAAAAGGGCTGGGAAGACAAATAAGGAGATGTACGATAATGGCGAAGAGCAAGAAAGAAAAAGTAACCGCCCGGATCAGACGGCAGCGCCGCCTCATGAATTTCCTCTACAGGCTTTCCGGCTTTGCAGACAGCAAGGGGGGCAGGGAGGTTTTGCTGGACACAGAGGCCGGCCCTGTGAGAACCCTCTGGTATGGCTTTGACGATCCCGCTGTCAAGCCGGTCTTTTTCGATATGCACGGCGGTGGCTTCATCCTGATGAATGCCGACGCGGATGGAAAAATGTGCGCGGCTTTTGCCCAGCGGGCGGACTGCAAGGTGATCTCCATCGACTACGCCCTGGCACCGGAGCACCCCTTTCCCACAGCGGTGAACCAGATCTACGCGGTGGTCAAAGAGGTGCACGCCCATGCGGAGCAATATGGTGTTGACCCGGACTGCATGGCCATTGGAGGCCACAGCGCCGGCGGCAATCTGGCGGCCGCAGTCAGCATTCTGGCCGGCAGGAGAAGAGAATTCTCTTTCCGGTGCCAAGTGCTGGATTTTCCGCCTCTGGATCTGGTTACCAGCCCCTATGACAAGCCCTGCCCCAAAGGAGCCATCAAGCCGGAGACGGCGGAAGAGTACGACCTCTGCTATGTGCCCCCCCAGCAACGCAGCGATCCGCTGGTCTCGCCGGTCTGCAGCAGCAGGGAAGAGCTGGAAAGACAGCCGTCTACGCTGATCATTCTGGCAGGCCATGACTCCCTGCACGACGAGGGACTGCGATACAGTCAGATGCTGGAGCGTGAGGGCGTCCCAGTGGAGCGTCATGAGTTCCCGGAGGAGCCCCATGGCTTTACCTATTACGGTTCCAAAGGCGGGGAGGAGGCCATCTCTTTGATGGCGGACTACCTGAAGAAAATGATGCACGGCGCCTGTGCACAGAGCTGACGCCGTATATATACAGATCCAGCAGTCTGGCTTTGGGCCGGATTGCTGGATCTGTTTTGTTCAAAAGCTCATTTCAAGTCATCCGATGGAGGAGAACTGATAAATGCACACACCGTCCAGTTCAGCGACAGTCTCATAGACCAGAGGGGTATCCTCCTCAAGGCCTAACAGGACACGCACATCCTTATCCGCGCCGGCGATCAGGTAAACCTCCGGCTGAAGCAGGATAGAGCGATGAACCTCTGTCTGCCCGAACAGAGCAATTTTTTGGTAGAAAAGGGGACTATAGTGCAACCAGCTTCCCGTAGAGATCACATTGGTGCTGGGTGAATCCTCCTGGCTGTCGTAGGTCAGCCGTGTGTCCCGCAGGAAAATGGAGTCCGGATGCTGATCCGCGTAGACGTAATAGGCGGCACGCTCCGGGACAGAGACGTGCCCCACCTCTTGCCAGGAGAGAGCGCCGCCCAGCAGCACTGCCGCCAGCGACAGTCCCAGCAGAATGCCCCGCCCTGTGCCTCTCTTCCACCATTTTCCGGGGTGAACCGGTCGGTGGGTAAAAAGAATGGCAAAGCCGGCCAGACTGGCCAGAACAGTAATAATCCGCAGTGAAAGAGCAACCCGGGGCGGATATCTGCCGTTGTAGGAGATGTACAGCCACATGCAGCCCAGGCCAAAGAGAATCATCAGAGGAAAAATCCAATAATGCTTTTTATCCTTGACTGAGAGAAACAGCGCCATGAGCAGCAACGCAGCCGGGACGGCCAGAGAAGCTGCCTGCAGGGGACGAATATCCTCCTTGTCAAAGAGCAGATAATGCTTGACCGTTGTCTTCAGGGACTTTTTCAGCGTCTTGGCCGGACTGGGTGTGGATTCATGGCTCTTGGTATACTCATAGATACGCTGGAAAGTTTCCGGGCCAAAATCCTCCAGCAGTACATAGTGATAGGAGGCAACTGCCTTGCGTTCCCGCTCTGTATAACCAATAGAGTCGTAAAGTTCGAGGTTTTTGCTGTAGCTGGGCACACCGGCATAGTCTTGCACATAAGAGCGCTGGTCATTGTAGTCCAGATACGCCTGCCACTCCGGACTGGAATAGGCGAGAGTGTTGCAGCCAATGCATAGTGCCAGTCCGGCAACACCGACTACAGGAATCAGCCAGCATTTCGGCTCCCTGAACAGCCGGTCATAGTACTTGCTCAGCCAAACAATGGCAAGAAACAGCAGACTGGCCAGGGCGAAATAGTCCCGGATACAGTAGGAAAGCCAGAAGAGCAGCAACAGGGGTCCCAACTTGCTGATCTTTAGATCTTCCTCCCGCCGGATCAGGGCATAGGATAAAGATACAGCAGCAGCCACAAAGGCACCGCAGGTGCTAAAAGTGAACCGGACGATCTGATTCATCCACAGAAGGCTCATGCCTCCGACAAAGAGGGCGGAAATCAGCGTCGAATGACCGGGAAAACGGGCATAGAACTGACAGAGCAGAAAGCCCATGGCCAGCCAATAGATCAGCATCATGACCACCGGATACCAGGGAACGGACGCAGTGAGACTGTAAAGCGTCTTAATCACCCAAGATAGGGGATATTTGACAAAGATCGCATGGCCGTCGGGGGTGCCGCAGTAGCTTCCGTTGAGAATGGATACCATGGTAGTGTCGTCGTTGATAGAGTAGGCAAAGCCATAGATCAATAAAACTGCACCCAAAAACAGGCCGGAAACCGACAATGCCAGCAGCCTTCGCTTCAGAGCTGAATGTTGCACGAAAAAACTCCTCTCTATAGACATATTGTAAGCATTATAGCAAGGTCTGCCAATTGATGCAAGCCGGATGACAGATCTGTCAGAATTACAAATTCTGAATCGCTGTTTCCAAAGGTGTTCCCAGCACGATCTCCGCCAGAAGAGACATTATCCGGGAGATATACTTCTTTCGGTGACAGATCAATACCAGCTGACGGCGAAAATCCAATTCAGCCACCGGCACCTCCTGCAGCAGATCTGGATGCGCCTCCAATGCCTCCCGGGCAAGCTGATAAGGCAGAATGGCAACTCCTTCTTTCCGTTGAGCGGCGTGAATCAATACGGTGGAGGACACTGACTCCCAATAGGGACGGCAGGCCAATCCACGGGCCTCCATCAGCCGTTGAAACTGCTCCCGGACACCGGC
Source organism: Candidatus Onthomonas sp. (assembly GCA_051866795.1). Taxonomy (GTDB): domain Bacteria; phylum Bacillota; class Clostridia; order Oscillospirales; family Oscillospiraceae; genus Onthomonas. The sequence continues at coordinate 8,119 of JBJDXT010000068.1, forward strand.
GCCCCGTTCCCGCAGCAGCAGGCGCTGTCCGGCCAGCGCCTCCGGCGTCACCGTATCCAGATGGAAAACCGGGTGCTCCGGATGGGCGGCAGCCAGGATCCGGTCCTGGCAGAAGGGAATCTGAAAATAGTCCGGCTGATCGGACAGGGCTTCAGTCAAAGCCAGATCCAGCCGGTTT
>JBJDXT010000069.1:0-48231 GCA_051866795.1 Candidatus Onthomonas sp.
CCCTGGTGGTCCAGCACCCCTTGGACATTGAGGTGCCTCTGAGCGTCACCATTATCCAGGTGGACAACGCCCGTCTGGCTCTGGCGGAGCTGTCCGCCGCCTGGTTCGGCCATCCCGCCGAGAAGCTGACCACCATCGGCGTCACCGGCACCAAGGGCAAGACCACCACCACCTATATGATCCGCTCCATGCTGGAGTCCGCCGGCCTCTCCACCGGCCTCATCGGCACCATCGAGGTGATCTGCGGCGACAAGCACACCCCTGCCGTCAACACCACCCCCGAGTCCTGGCTGGTGCAGAAGCACTTTGCCGACATGGTGGCCGCCGGCAATAAATATGTGGTCATGGAGGTCTCCTCTCAGGCCATGAAGCTGGACCGGGTCTCCGGCTTCACCTTTGACTACGGCATCTTCACCAATCTGGAGGAGGACCACATCGGCCCCGGGGAGCACGCCAGCATGGAGGAGTATATCGCCTGCAAGGGCAAGCTCTTCCGCCAGTGCCGCATCGGCCTGGCCAACGCCGAGGCCGACTTCCTGGAGGAGGTCATGGCCGGCCACACCTGCCAGCTGGAGACCTTCGGCATGGGTGAAAACGCCGATCTCCGGGCGGTCAACGTCCGGCGCATCCACCAGCCCGGCTATCTGGGGGTCTCCTATGATCTGGAGGGGCTGGAGCACTACTCCGTCCGGGTGGATATCCCCGGCGACTTCACCGTCTACAACTCCTTGGCCGCCATCGCCCTGTGCCGTCTGCTGGGCATCTCCCAGGAGGCGATTCTCAAGGCGCTGGATACCATCCAGGTCAAGGGCCGGCTGGAGATCATCCCCACCCCCGGGGACTACACCCTGATGATCGACTACGCCCACAACGCCATGAGCCTGGAGGCGCTGCTGAACAACCTCCGGGCCTACGGGCCGGAGCGGATCATCTGCCTCTTCGGCTGCGGCGGCAACCGGGCCAAGAGCCGCCGGTACGAGATGGGCGAGGTCAGCTCCAAACTGGCCGATCTCACCGTGGTCACCTCCGACAACCCCCGGTTTGAGGAGCCTATGGATATCATCAACGACATCCTCACCGGCGTCCGCAAGGCGGACGGCAAGTACGTCACCATCCCCGACCGGAAGGAGGCCATCCGCTACTGCATGGAGCAGGGCCGCAAGGGAGACGTCATCGTTCTCGCCGGCAAGGGCCACGAGGACTATCAGGAGATCCGGGGCGTCAAGCACCACATGGATGAGCGGGAGCTGATTCAGGAGATCATCGAGGGCCGCTGAGGCTAATAGTTGACATAATATTGCCCCGCCTGCCGGCAGCAAACCGGCGGGCGGGGCGTTTGCGCGCTTTTGGCGCGGCATTTATGCCATCTGGGGCTTGGGGGCCCGGACAAAGAGGGCCTTGAACACCCTCCGCACCAGGGGCTGGATGAAAAAGAGCTGGGAGAAGAAGGCGAAGGGGAAGTTGAAACAGACCAGCTTGAGCCAGTTGGCCAGCAGGGTGATTACGTTGAAGCCGCTGTAGAAGGGGTAGTACAAAATGGCGGCCAGAAAGCTCATCACCGGGCACATCAGGCCCACCGTGGCGCAGATGATGGCGGATTCAAACAGCATGGGGTGGGTGGTCTTGGGGTCAAAGACCCGGCAGGCCAGCTTGAAGGAGCAGGGGCTGCCCATGACGATCTCCAGGGTATAGGCCAGGCAGAACTCCACCAGCACCACCGTCCAGATGGGGAGATAGCGGCCCAGCAGATAGACGCCGCCCTGATTCCGGATGGCCTCCAGAACGCCGGCGGCCTGATTGATCTCCATCAGCGCGGCGCCGTTGACCACATACAGGCTGTAAAAGACGTAGGCGTGCACCGTGATGAGGACGGTGAGCAGGGCGAAGATCATGCGCTGAAACTGATTTTGCGGCATAGAGAATACCTCCTTAAAACTGCGCAAAAAGACACAAGCCATGCCAGCAGCATCTGAAAAAGAGCTATGTCCCGTGATCAGATTTACGTGCTGTGCACTACTTGTGTCGTTAAGCGTTTCTCTATTCATTTGGTACGCTGAGAGTATAGCATTTTCCGCTCCGGAAAGTCAAATAGGCATTGTCCATTATCTTTTTTGTCAAATCTCAGTCCGGCATTGACATTTCCGGCAATGGGGCAAGGCGTGTTCCTTGACAAGGCTGATCTGAGCAGATAGAATAAAATGACAGACGATTGGGAGGTGTCCGTTATGAACCCAGGTCAGATTTTCGTCATCTTCCTTGCGGTGCTCATTCCATCCGGTCTTGCAGCTTCTGTTCTGGAGGGCAGCCCTCTTTTGATGGCCATCCTGATTGCCCTGCTGTTTACCGTACTGTTCGTGCTGGTTGTGGGACAGAATGAGCAAACCCGCAGGCTGGAGCAGCAGAATGAGCGGATCAAGGCTCTGGAGCAGCGTCTTGACCGGCTGCTTTCGGAGAAACAGGACTCGTCTGCGGAATAACTGCGTCCTTCCTTTTCACAGCGAGCACAGTACCCCGTCAGCTGGGTTTCCGGTTGGCGGGGGTTTTCGCACCCCGCAGGGGCGCCCATCGTGCGCCCGCCGTTCCCCGGGAACGCCCAGTTCGTAGGGGCGATTCACGAATCGCCCGTCCGCAGCCGCAGCCGTCAAACGCCAGCGGTTTACCGCACCCACCCCGTAGGGGCGCACATCGTGCGCCCGCCGTTTTGCGGACGGTTGTAACCCGTGGGAACGGGCCGTTCGTGAACGGCCCCTACGGGACAATTCCGGTTCGTAGGGGCGATTCACGAATCGCCCGACCATCATACCCCCATTTTCGTAAGGAGGCCCCCATGCCAGACACCATTACCGGCCGCTTCGCTCCCAGCCCCAGCGGGCGAATGCACTTGGGCAACGCCTTTTCCTGCCTGCTGGCCTGGCTCTCCGCCCGGTCGGCAGGGGGTGAGATCGTCCTGCGCCAGGAGGACTTAGACCCCGCCCGGTGCCGCCGGGCATACGCCGACCAGTTGGAGGAGGATCTCCGCTGGCTGGGCCTGGACTGGGACCGGGGCGGCAGCGCGGGGGGAGACCGCTACTACCAGAGCCATCGCCGGGAGATCTACGCCGAGTATCTGGCCAGACTGGAGGCTCAGGGCCTGCTCTACCCCTGCTTCTGCTCCCGGGGAGAGCTCCACGCCCCATCCGCCCCACACGCCTCCGACGGGACGCTGCTCTACTCCGGGGCCTGCCGCAATCTGACGGTGGAAGAACGGGCGGAAAAGGCCAGGCTCCGCAGGCCCGCCCTGCGCATCCGGGTGCCGGACCGGGAGATCACCTTTGCCGACGGCCTTCAGGGGGAATACCGGGAGAATCTGGCCTGGGACTGCGGGGACTTTATCCTCCGACGGTCGGACGGCGTCCACGCCTACCAGCTGGCGGTGGTGGTAGACGACGCCCTCATGGGAGTGAATCAGGTGGTGCGGGGCCGGGATCTCCTCTCCTCCACCCCACGGCAGCTGTGGCTCCAGGAGCTGCTGGGCCTGCCCCATCCGGAGTATTACCATGTGCCGCTGCTGCTCTCCGGGGACGGAAGGCGGCTATCCAAGCGGGACGGGGATCTGGACCTGGGGGCCATCCGGGCATCAGGTCAGTCTCCGGAGAGGGTGGTGGGCCGTCTGGCCTTCTGGGCGGGACTGCTGGAGAAACCGGAGCCGGTCTCTCCCCGGGAGCTGCTGCCCCTCTTCTCCTGGGACCGGGTGTCCCGGGCGGACATTCGGGTGAAGGCGGCGGAGTGAGCCGCGTCATTCCTCCGACGGCCGCCTGCTGCCGTTTCAGGAGGGAGCCGCCTGTATTCCGAGGAAAAATGCAGGATGACGAGAAAAGAATTGCACTGTTGCCGGAACTGTGCTATAGTAATTGCAATTGGCACGATTTTGGGGCCAAGGGCCGCCGGACGGAATCAGCGCTGCACCGGCGGAGGATTCAATCCATAACGGAGTATGGAGGGGACAGATTTGTTTCAGATTGTTAGAAAAGAGATGCTGAATCCCACGATCTGCCTGCTGGAAGTGGAGGCGCCCTTTGTTGCCCGCAAGGCCCAGCCCGGGCAGTTCATTATCCTGCGGATCGACGAGAAGGGCGAGCGGCTGCCGCTGACCATCGGCGGCTATGACCGGGAAAAGGGTACCGTCACCATTATCTTCCAGCTGGTGGGCCTGACCACCAAGGCGCTGGCCAAGCTGGAGGCCGGGGACGCCCTGCTGGACTTTGTGGGCCCTCTGGGTCAGCCCACCGAGATGGAGGGCGTCAAGTCCGCCTGCGTCATCGGCGGCGGCCTGGGCACTGCCATCGCCTATCCGGTGGCCAAGGGCTTCCACGACGCCGGGGTGGAGACCGACGTCATCGTGGGCTTCCGGAATAAGGATCTGGTCATCCTGGAGCAGGAGTTCGCCGACGCCTGCGACAACTTCTATCTGATGACCGACGACGGCTCCTATGGCGAGCAGGGCTTCACTACCGCCAAGGAGAAGGAGCTGCTGGAGAGCGGCAAGCGCTACGACGTGATCATCGCCATCGGCCCGGTGCCCATGATGAAGTTCGTGGTCAAGACCGCCGAGCCCTTCGGGGTGCCCACCCGGGTGTCCCTGAACCCCATTATGATCGACGGCACCGGCATGTGCGGCGGCTGCCGTGTCTCCGTGGGGGGCAAGATGAAGTTCGCCTGCGTGGACGGCCCCGAGTTCGACGGCTATCAGGTGGACTTTGACGAGCTGATGAACCGCAACGCCACCTATCGCGCCCAGGAGGCGGAGATGACCCAGAGCCATATGTGCCGCTTTGACAAGCTGGGCCAGGACCTGATCCAGTAAGGAGGAATCATCATGGCAAAAGCGAACATGACCCCGGTGAAAACTCCCATGCCCAATCAGGATCCGGCGGTCCGCGCCCACAACTTCAAAGAGGTTGCCCTGGGCTACACCGAGGAGATGGCCCGGAACGAGGCCGCCCGGTGCCTGAACTGCAAGAACCACCCCTGCGTCTCCGGCTGCCCGGTGAACGTGCGCATTCCCGAGTTTATCGCCAAGGTGGCCGAGGGCGACTATGAGGGCGCCTATCAGGTCATCACCTCCACCAACGCCCTGCCCGCCATCTCCGGCCGGGTCTGCCCCCAGGAGAGCCAGTGCGAGAGCAAGTGCGTCCGGGGCATCAAGGGCGAGCCCGTCGGCATCGGCCGTCTGGAGCGGTTCGTGGCCGACTGGTACCGGGAGAACGTGGTGGAGAAGCCCGTCAAGCCCGAGTCCAACGGCAAGAAGGTGGCCGTGGTCGGCTCCGGCCCTGCCGGCCTGACCTGCGCCAGCGACCTGGCCAAGCTGGGCTATCAGGTCACCATCTTTGAGGCCTTCCACACCGCCGGCGGCGTGCTGGTCTACGGCATCCCCGAGTTCCGTCTGCCCAAGGACATCGTCCAGGGCGAGGTGGACAAGCTCAAGGAACTGGGCGTGGAGATTATGACCGATATGGTCATCGGCAAGGTGCTCTCTATCGACGAGCTGATGGAGGAGATGGGCTTTGAGGCCGTCTTTATCGGCACCGGCGCCGGCCTGCCCCGGTTCATGAATATCCCCGGCGAGGGCCTGGCGGGCGTCTGCTCCGCCAACGAGTACCTGACCCGCATTAACCTGATGAAGGCCTATCTGGAGGACTACGACACCCCCGTCCTCAAGAGCAAGGCGGTGGCGGTCGTCGGCGGCGGCAACGTGGCTATGGACGCCTGCCGGTGCGCCCAGCGCCTGGGGGCGGAGAAGGTCTACATCGTCTACCGCCGGGGCGAGGCGGAGATGCCCGCCCGGAAGGAGGAGATCGAGCACGCCAAGGAAGAGGGCGTGGCGTTCCTGAACCTCTGCAACCCGGTGGAGATCCTGGGCGGCGTGGACGAAAACGGCAAGCCCACCGGCCATGTGGCCGGCTGCCGCTGCATCCGCATGGAGCTGGGCGAGCCGGACGCCTCCGGCCGCCGCAGCCCCATTGAGATCCCGGGCAGCGAGTTTGTCCTGGACGTGGACACCGTGGTCATGGCCCTGGGCACCAGCCCCAACCCCCTGATCCGCTCCACCACTCCCGGCCTGGAGGCCAACCGCCGGGGCTGCCTGGTGGTGGGTGAGGACACCGTCTCCACCACCCGGGAGGGTGTGTTCGCCGGCGGCGACGCTGTCACCGGCGCTGCCACCGTCATCAAGGCCATGGGCGCCGGCAAGAAGGCCGCCGAGGCCATCGACCGGTATATTCAGAGCAAATAAGGCATAGCTTCAAGGGGCCTGCCAGAGGGATGGTTTCCCCGGCAGGCCCTCTTTTTGCAGGCTTCCATCCAGTCCGGGGGAAAAACATTTGGTGAAAACGGTTGCAAATTGTTGAATTTCCTGCTATAATGTTGAGGAAAAGGAAACGTTTCCATATACGAAGAATTTCCGGAGAGAGGGAAACGAAACCGGCCTGAACCACAGGCTGTTGGAGGGGTATCTATGGCAGTCATAACCAGCATTGGTGAAATTCTGATCGACCTGACCCAGACGGGCGCACTGCCCATCGGCGTGCCCCAGTACGCGGCATTTCCCGGCGGTGCGCCGGCCAATCTGGCGGTGGCTGCCGCCCGGTTGGGGGCGGATACCGCCTTTATCGGCAAGGTGGGGGCGGACAGCTTCGGTGCGCTGCTGCGCAGGACGCTGGAGATGAATCATGTGGACACCAGCTGTCTGTTTACCGATCCCACCGAGCACACCACCGTGGCAGTGGTGTCTGTGGACAGCCAGGGAGAGCGCTCCTTCTCCTTCTACCGCTCTCCCGGCGCGGACGCCTGCCTCACTCAGGAGGAGGCGGTGGCCGGCCTCAAGCAGGCCCCCAAGATCCTCCACTTCGGCTCGGTGGCCCTGACCCGGGAGCCGGCCCAGTCCGCCGTCTTTGTGGTGGCCGCCATGGCCCGCCGGCTGGGTTCGCTGGTCACCTTCGACCCCAACTACCGGGCCAACCTCTGGCCCAGCGAGGCGGACGCGGTCTACCGCATCAAGCAGGCCCTGTCCCTGTGCGACATCCTCAAGCTCAGCGAGGAGGAGCTGGTGCTGCTGGCGGGCACCGACGACCTGGAGCAGGGCACTGCCCGGCTGGTGGAGTACGGCGTCATTCTCGTCCTGGTCACCCGGGGGGAGAAGGGGGTCTTTTACCGCTACCGGAACAAGACCGGCTCGGTGCCCGGGGTGCCCTGCAAGGTGGCGGATACCAACGGCGCGGGAGACTCCTTCTTCGGCGCGGTGCTGGCCCGGCTGTCCGAGCTGGATTTGAACCAGCCCATCCCCATCGCCCAGCTGGAGGAGATTCTCAATTTTGCCAACCATGCGGCCTCCATCACGGTCAGCCGACCCGGCGCCATTCCCGGCATGCCCACCCTGGAAGAGGTGCAGGCGCTGATGGATGCGGGAAAAGGCTCCTGAGAAGCGGAAAACCGTCCGTGACCTCCGGAAGGGCGGGCACACAGGCCCGCCCCTACGGTCGGATACGATGGCATCCTGTAGGGCGGGGGCTTGCCCCCGCCGCCTCATGAAAGGAGGCATCTCCATGTCCGCACTCAGCGCATTTCTCCCCCACTGGCTGGTGCTCATCAATGTGCTGGCCTTTGTCCTCTTCGGACTGGACAAATGGAAAGCCAGGCGGGATGCCTGGCGGATCAGCGAAAACGCCCTGATGCTCTCGGCGGTGCTGGGAGGCAGCATCGGCGCCCTGGCGGGGATGCGGGTGTTTCACCACAAGACCCGGCATAAGAAGTTTTTCATCGGCATCCCCCTGCTGCTGGCGCTGGATGTGGCCCTGGCCATCCTGGGCCGGATACTGGGCTGGTGGTAATGCGTAAAATTTTCCATACGATGCCGTTTGGATGCAAGTTTGATGTACAATGAAATGAGAACCCGGGCCGTCCCCATGGGCGGCCCGTTTTGTTTGCCGCATCTGGCCCAGGAGGCGTTTTACATGATCCGAATTCTCATCGTCGAGGACGAAAAGCCCATCTCCAACCTCATCCGCATGAGCCTGACCCGGGCGGGCTATCACTGCTCCTGCGTCTACGACGGCATCGCCGCCGCCGACCTGCTGGAGACCGGGGAGCCCTTTGACCTGATTCTGCTGGACGTGATGCTCCCCGGGGCGGACGGCTTTGAGCTGATGAGCTACATCCGGCCCCTGGGCATTCCGGTCATCTTTATCACTGCCAAAAACTCGGTGAACGACCGGGTGAAGGGGCTGCGCATGGGGGCGGAGGACTACCTGGTCAAGCCCTTTGAGATCATTGAGCTGCTGGCCCGGGTGGAGGTGGTGCTGCGGCGGTATCACAAGCTGGACAGCGTGCTGGAGATCGGCGGCCTGCGCATCGACCTGCGCTCCATGCAGGTGTTCCGGGACGGGCAGGAGATCGCCCTCACCCCCAAGGAGTATGAGCTGCTGCTCCTCTTCGCCCAGAACCCGGGCAGCGCCCTGTACCGGGAGACCATCTACCAGCGGGTCTGGGGCGGGGACTATCTGAACACCAGCCGGACGGTGGATCTCCACGTCCAGCGGCTGCGAAAAAAGGTGGGCTGGGAGCAGCTTCTGGTGGCGGTGCCCAAGGTGGGCTACCGGCTGGAGGTGTGAGATGAAGTTTCGGACCAAAATTCTTCTCTCGACTGTGCTGCTGCTGGCCCTGTCCTTCGGGGTGGGCGGCAGCCTGCTGCTCTCCCTGTCCTTTTCCGGGGTGCTCAGCCAGCAGAAGGCCGCAGCGCTGGCCTCCTACCGGATGGTGCAGAGCACCCTGAGCCTGGTGAACACGGTCAGCGACCAGACCGGGGAGGAGGACGTCATCGACGTCCTGCGGCAGATGGACCAGCGGGGGGCGGGGAGCTGGGTCACCCTCCGGGTCTCCGGGGCGGACAGCGTGGTCTATCAGTCGGACTACCAGGCGGCCTCCCTGCTGCTGGAGCTGCAGGAGGAGACCCAGCCGGAGCAGGGGGTGATGCAGCTGTTTGCTCGGGGAGAGGCGCGCTACCTCCAGGTGACCAGCCAGTTTCTGCTGGGGGCAGAGACCTACTATCTGGACGGGCTTTACGACATGTCCGAGGCCTACCGCCTCCGGGAGAGCCAGCAGGAGATCTATGTCCGGGTGTTCTGGTCGGTGGTAATCCTGGGAGGCGCCCTGGCCTGGGTGCTGGCGGGGCTGCTGACCCGGCCGCTGCGGCGGCTCTCCCGGACTACCCGGGCGCTGGCTGAGGGCAGGCTGGACAGCCGCTGCGGCCTCCGGGGCCGGGACGAGGTGGCCGACCTCTCCCGGGACTTTGACGCCATGGCGGACAGCATTCAGGACTCCATGAATCAGCTCCAGGAGGCCATGCGCCGTCAGGAGGAGTTCATGGGCAGCTTCGCCCACGAGCTGAAAACCCCCATGACCTCCATCATCGGCTACGCCGACCTGATCCGCAGCCAGTCCCTCACGGGAGAGGAGCTGCGGGAGGCGGCCAACTACATCTTTCACGAGGGCACCCGTCTGGAGCACCTGTCCCTCAAGCTGCTGGACCTGCTGGTGCTGGGCAGGGACGACTTCCCCATGACCGAGGTGGAGCTGACCGCCCTGGCCCGGCAGATCAAAGAGGCCATGGCCCCGGTGCTGGAGGGGCAGCAGGTACAGCTCCATGTCTACTGCAAGCCGGGCCGGTGCCGCATGGAGCCGGAGCTGGTGAAGTCCCTGGTGCTCAACCTGCTGGATAACGGCCGCAAGGCGCTGGAGGGGGGCGGAACGCTGTCCCTCAGCCTGGGCCCCACGGCGGAGGGCTGTCTCATCCAGGTGCTGGACAATGGCCGGGGCATACCCAAAGAGGAGATTCAGCGGCTCACCGAGGCCTTTTACCGGGTGGACAAGTCCCGGTCCCGGGCCCAGGGGGGCGCGGGGCTGGGTCTGGCCCTTTGCCGGGAGATCGTCCGCGTCCACCAGGGCGCCATGGAATTTCAGAGCGAGCCGGGCCGGGGCACTCTGGTCACCGTGAAGCTGAGGGGAGGGGAGGAGCCATGTCCCGAAAAAAAGCCGTCCTGCTGACCCTGCTGGGGGTGTGCGTTGTGGGGCTGGTGCTGCTCTCCAGCCAGATGCCCGCCCTGGTCTTTCGCTATCAGGACGGGCAGGAGCAGGGGCAGACCACCTTTTCCGAGGCCGAGGGCCTGACCCTCACCCTGAATCAGGACTCCGGCGTCTCCTTCTGGGACAAGCTGGCGGTCCTTCAGCGGGGGTCGTTCAGCTCCATCTCCCTGCAGGAGAAGATGATGACCCACACCCGGGAGGAGGCCGTCGCGCTGTGCAGCGCCGGCCTGAGTCAGCTGTACGACAACTTCGGCTTTGACGCGTGGCATCTGGAGGAGGACACCCTGGTTGAGAGCAACTGCCTGGGCTACCTGCAGGAGGATGACAGCGTCAGCTTCCGGGTGTGGTATGTGATGCTCTACCGCAAGGGCGGGGAATACTGCGGCTTCACCCTGGACGATGAGACCGGGCTGATCCTCAACCTCTACTGCGAGGGGGACGGCCTGTGCGCCAGCATCGCCGACCGCTGGCTGGACGATGAGGGGGATGACGAGGCGGTCAAGCGGAATCTGTCCATGGCTGCGGATCTCTCCAACCAGGTGATGGCCCTCTACTTTGTCTTTCAGCTCCGCCAGGCGCTGCCCGTCTCGGACTGGTACCATCTGGAGGAGAGCACCGACTACGGCTATCAGGCGGTCTACCAGGTGCTGCTGGAGGGAGAGGAGAACGCCAATATCGCGGTGGAGGAGGCGGAGCAGGTCTATGACATGGAGCTTGCAGAGGCGGAAGTGGACCCGGAGGAGGCCTACGCTGTGGAGCCTGCGGAGGACTGCTGTGTGACGGTGCGGATGGGCCCCGACAGCTGGGGCATCAATGTGTGATCGCGGGGAGAAGGGGAGCGGAATGAGACGAGCAATTACTCTGCTGGCGCTGGGGGCGGCGGCGCTGCTGCTGGCCGCCGGATCGCTGCTGCCCCGGGCGGTGTTCCGGGCCCAGGACAGCATGGCCCAGGCCCAGCCGGAGCCGGTTACCAGTGAGGAGCTGAGCCTGGACCTGGCCAATCCGGAGAGCAGCTACTGGGAGCGGATGGCCGCTGTGGGCGGGGCGAACTACTCCGCCACCGGCCTGGTGGAGGCGTATATGAACCACACCGCAGAGGAGGCGCTGTCGCTGACCTGGGCGCTGCTGGAGGAGTACCGGGATCAGATTCCCCTGCTGGACGGGTATGTCAACATGAGCGCTCACAGTGCGCTGGCCTGGGGCGGGGACAACATCACCTTCCGCATCTGGAATCTGGTGTACTCCGAGTACGACACCTCCGGCTTCTGCTCGGTGATTCTGGACGACGAGACCGGGCTGCCCATCTCCATCTTCTGCAGCTACAGTGGCGACGGCGGACGCTATGGGATGGAGGATCAGGACCTGCTCACCGTTTGTCAGAGTCTGCTGGAGCCCTTTGAGACCCGGCTGGAGGAGGCGGGGCTGACCCGGGCCTCCCTCAACTGCTATCCCAGCATGGGCGTGCCGGGCAGCGGCGCGGTATTCGACCTGGAATACGGCGGAGAGGAGCCGGCCACAGTACTGGTCTGGCTGGGCGAGGATGTGGATCGGGAGCTGAGCTGGAGCGTCAATGTGCCGGTGGACTGGAATAAGGGGTGAGGAACCGGAACGCCCTGTCACCGGCGGGCGCACAATGTGCGCCCCTACGGGGTGGGACTATGGTTTGCCCCGCCGCGACAACGCGCAAAAACGCCCCGTCCGACCGGACGGGGCGCATTTGATGTGGATGTAAAATTTACTTCTGCTCCTGGGACATCTGGAGGGCGGCGGCGCCGATGATGCCGGCGTCGTTGCCCAGGGTGGCCCGGACAGCGGGAGGGGGAGCGATCTCGTCCGAGGCGTAGCAGTACTTGCGGATGGCCTCGTTGAGGGGAATCATCAGGTAGTCGCCCTGATTGCAGATGCCTCCGCCCATAATGACCAGCTCTGGGCGGAAGGAGTCCACCAGGCTGGCAATGCCCATGGCCAGATAGTCGATGTACTGGGCCACCACGGCCTGGGCGGTGGGGTCGTCCAGCTTGGCGGCGTCGAAGGGCACCTTGCCGTTGACCTTGTCAATGTCGCCGTCCACCAGCACCCACATCTTGGAGTCGGGATGCTGCTCCATGGCCCGCTTGGTCTGGCGGATCAGGGCGGTGGCGGAGGCATAGGCCTCGTAGCAGCCCCGCTTGCCGCAGCCGCAGGGCTCGCCGCCGTAGCAGAAGGTGAAGTGGCCGGGCTCGGTACCCTGGCCGGTGCAGCCGCAGAAGATCTTGCCGTTTACGATAAAACCGCCGCCGATGCCGGTGCCCATGGTGATCATCAGGGCGCTGTTGCAGTTGCTGCCGGCGCCGGCAACTACCTCGCCCAGAGCGGCGCAGTCGGCGTCGTTGCCCAGATAGACGGGCAGGCCCAGAGCGTTGGAGAGGATGTCCGCCAGAGGCACATGCTTCCAGCCCAGATTGACAGCGCTGATGACCACGCCGTCCGGGGTGACGGCGCCAGGGACGCCGATACCGACGGAGGAGATGTCGGAGAGGGTCATGCCCGCCAGCTCCAGCACCGCCTTGACGGACGCCACCATATCTTCGATCAGAGCGTCCTGGCCCCGGGCGGCCCCGGTGGGCACGCTGAGCTTTTTGATCATGGAACCGTCTTCTGCCACAACGCCGACGGCGATGTTGGTTCCGCCAATGTCAATTCCGATGAAATTACGCATGGTCTTCTCCTCCAAAAATAAACATTACCGCCGCGGCGGGCGGCCTGTGTGAAAAAAGAACAATTCCCAGTTTCTCTTTTTCCCATACAATGGTTATTATAACAACAGAATTCAGAATTTGCAAGATTGAGAGCGGGGGAATGACCTTGAATTTTTTCCAGAAATTCGATATACTGAGACAGACAAAGATTTCCGCTTTTTCTGCCAGCGGATGAGAAATGACAAGAATGGGGTAAAATTATGGGGAAACGAGTGGCTGCGCCCCCTAAAAGGGCGAAAAAGGAAAAAATAACAAAAAAAGGGGGCAGCCTGCTGAAGGGGCTGCTGGTAGTTCTGCTGCTGCTGATCGCGCTGGCTGCGGCGGTCTACCTGTTTTTGTGCGCCCGGGTGGATCAGGACCGGATTCTGGGCAGCGTGACAGTGGGGGACCGGCAGCTTCAGGGCATGACGCTGGAGGAGGCCCGCTCCGCCGTTGAGGAGTACTTCTCCTCGGAATATCAGGGCAAGCCGGTGGACATCCTGCTGGAAGGGGAGACCTATACCGTCATCCCCTGGGATGACAGCCGCAATCTGCTCTCGCTGGATGTGGAGGATCAGCTTCAGAAGGCCATGGAGCCGGGCCACGGGGACTTTCTCACCCGGGGCCGGGACTGGCTGGAGGTGCAGCTGGGGACGGAGAGCCAGTCGATGACCATCGCTCCCACCCTGGCCGACCGGGAGGGGCTGTCCCAGGCCATCCAGGCCACCGGCATCGGCCAGGTGGACACTGCCGTGGAGAGCAGCTACTCCGTCGGGGAGGACAGCGTCTCCATCACCAAGGGCTCTGCCGGCGTGACGGCGGATATGGAGCACCTGACCGACTCTGTGGCGGGGATGATCAACAACGGCTACTGGCCCGCCCAGACCCAGATTGACTGCGCCACTCTGGAGAGCAGCATCACCGAGCTGGACCTGCAGGCGATCTATGACGAGGTCTATGTGGAGCCGAAGGACGCCACCCTGGATAAGGAGAACGACTATGCCATCGTGGACTCGGTGACCGGCGTCTCCTTCGATCTGGAGGCGGCGCAGGAGGCTCTGGACGCGGCGGAGCCGGGCAGCCAGTTTACCGTTGATCTGGTCTACACTGAGCCCAACATTACCACCCAGAAGCTGAAGGACAATCTGTTCAAGGACAAGCTGAGCAGCTACTCCACCAATGTCTCCGGCTCCAGCGGCCGAAAGAGCAACGTCAAGCTGTCCGCCCAGAAGTGTGACGGCGTCATCCTGTTGCCGGGGGAGACCTTCTCTTATAATGATGTAGTGGGCCAGCGGACCAAGGAGCGGGGCTTCTCCGAGGCCCCTGCCTACCTCAACGGCGAGACGATTCAGGAGGTGGGCGGCGGCATCTGCCAGACCTCCTCCACCATCTACGCCGCCGCGCTGTACGCCAATCTGGAGATCACTGCCCGTACCAACCACACCTACGCCTCCAGCTACATCGGCCTGGGCCTGGACGCCACCGTCTCCTGGGGCGGCCCGGAGTTCAAATTTACCAACGACACCGCGTATCCCATCAAGCTGAACTGTACATACTCGGACGGCAGGGTGACCGCCACCATCTACGGCACCAAGACGGAGGACATCACCGTCAAGATCACCAGTGAGACGCTGGAGGTGATCCCCGCCAAGACCGGCGAGGGGACCCACCACACCGGCTATAAGGTCCAGACCTACCGGAAGCTCTATGACGGAGACGGCAATCTGATTTCCTCTACGCCGGAGGCCTACAGCTATTACAAGGCCAGCTGACAGAGCAGGAGGCAATGAGATGTTTCAAGGCTTTTCCGAGGAGACCATCCAGTTTCTCTGGGGGGTGACGCTGAACAACGAGCGGAGCTGGTTTCAGGCCCACAAGCAGGAGTACCTCACCCACCTCTACCAGCCCATGCAGGCGCTGGGCCGGGCGGTCTATGACGAAATGCTGGCCCGGCACCCGGAGCTGCAGGTCAACCTGAAGGTCACCCGGATCTACCGGGACGCCCGGCGGCTACACAACGGCGGCCCCTACAAGGACCACCTGTGGCTCTCACTGGAGCGCCCCCACGATCAGGGGGAGTGGCACGGAATCCCCGCGCTGTGGTTTGAGATCCGGGCCACCGGCTACGAGTACGGCCTGGGCTACTGGGGTACCCCCCGGGACATGGAGGTCTACCGCCGGCGCATCCAGCGAAATCCTGCGGAGCTGGAGAAGCTGGTCCGGGCCTTCAACCGGCAAGACACCTTCCAGCTCTCCGGCGAGTGCTATAAAAAATCCAAGGGCGGTACCACGGCGCTGCTGGAGCCCTGGTATAACCGGAAGTACCTCAGCTTTACCTGTGCCCGCCAGCCGGACGACCTGCTCTTCTCTCCGGCGCTGGTTCCTGCGCTGATCGAGGGCTTTGAGCTGCTGCTGCCCCTGTACCATTATTTTGACCAGCTCCGGCTGGAGCCTCCGGTGACCGACCGGATCCTGTGAGCTTCCAGCTTTGACACCCATTTCCAGACAGAAATCCCCCTCCCCGGGCCACACTAAGGCGGAAAGGGAGGGGGATTTTGTATGAATTTCTGGAAAACGGCGGTCTGCTGGGCGGTGACCGGCCTGACCACCGCTCTGCTGCTCTTTGCCCTGTGCAGCCCGGGCCGGGCGGACGCGGTGACTGAGGGGGAGGAGCCGAAATATGTGGCCCTCACCTTTGACGACGGCCCCAAGGGGAAGATCACCGAGACGCTGCTGGACGGGCTCAAGGAGCGGGGGGTCCACGCCAGTTTTTTCCTCATCGGGAATCTGGCGGAGCAGTACCCGGAGCTGGTGCAGCGGATGGCCCGGGAGGGGCATCAGATCGGCCTGCACAGCTATGACCACCTGGCCCCCCTCACCGGCATCACCCGGGCGGAATATGACCGGCAGATCGGCCAGAGCCGTGCGATCATCCAGAATATCCTGGGCGGGGAGCGGGAGATGATGCTGCGCCCGCCCTACGGGAAGGTGGACGACAATCTGCGCAGCTGGTGCGGCTGTCCCATGATTCTCTGGTCGGTGGATCCGGAGGACTGGTACTATCAGGACCCGGCCCGGGAGATTGAGAGCGTCTGCTCGGAGGCCTGCGACGGGGCGATTATCCTGCTCCACGACACCTTTCCGGAGACGGTGGAGGCGGCGCTGGAGATTGTCGACCGGCTGCACCGGGAGGGGTACTACTTCGTCACGGTGGAGGAGCTGCTGAAGATGAACGGGGTGGAGCCCCAGGCGGGGGTGTGCTACTACAGCGCGGAGCAGTGGAAGTGAGGCTTTTTTTGCGTGGGGTGACCGGTGACGGGAGTCTGGAAGTTTGTCACTGGGGGATTGTGCGCACTTGTCAGTGCGGGGGCCTGCCTCCGGCGGGGTACTTTTCCCCCGGGAAAAGTACCCAAAAGCGGCTCAGGGCTTCGCCCCGAGACCCCTCCGGGGCAAGGTCTCCCTGCGGTGGCTCGCTGCTGCCGTTTTGGACTACAGATTCCTACAGAAGCCGGGCAACGACAGGGCAGACCAGCTTCTCTTTTGGCCCCTACAGGGGTGTCGGTTCTGCTCTATGGCAAGGACAATTCTACGGTGGCTCGCTACTGCGCACCAATCCTAGGGTCGTACAAAAGCCGACGGGCTGGTCATCCCTTTGTTGTAGTCTGCCTGTCTAACGAAAACGGATGCCAGACTGAAACCCGGGAGCAGCCCATTTCTGTGGCTTCGACTATGGATGGCGGAGAGCGGAGGGCTCCCGCGCGCCAGTGCGGGACACCGCTTCCGCCATCTCCCGGAGGGGTCCAGGGGCGAGCCCCTGGTTTCCTTTCCCCCCACTTTCCGAAACCGGAAAGTGGGGCCGCCGGAGGCAGGCCACCAGACTGCCAGGTCTGCACCGTCAGCCAGTGACCAACTGCCGGATGAACGACCACAGCCCCCCGCCGGAGAGAAAAACCCCCTCCCCCTTCCATTGACATTCCCCCTCATCCTGAGTAAAATAGAAAAAGTATGCCAATTGAGCACAGGAATGAGGAAAGAGAGCCATGATGACATTAGAAGATTTCCGCGCGGCCAGAAGCGTGCTTCAGGGCGTCCTCCGGGATACCCACCTGATTCCCTCCCCCTACTTCTCCCGGGGCAGCGGGAACCGGGTCTACTTCAAGCCGGAGAATATGCAGGTCACCGGCGCCTATAAAATCCGGGGCGCCTATTATACCATCTCCACCCTCCCGGAGGAGGAGCGCCAGCGGGGGCTGATCACCGCCTCCGCCGGCAACCACGCCCAGGGCGTGGCCTACGCCGCCCAGAAGGCGGGGGTGGCCGCCACCGTGGTCATGCCCACCACCACCCCGCTGATCAAGGTGGAGAACACCAAGGGCTACGGCGCCCGGGTGGTGCTCCACGGGGCCAACTTCGACGAGGCCGCCGCCAAGGCGGCGGAGCTCTCCGAGAGCGAGGGCCTGACCTACATCCATCCCTTCAACGACCTGCGCATCGCCACCGGCCAGGGCACCATCGCCTATGAGATCTTCTCCGATCTCCCCGACGTGGACGTGATCCTGGTGCCCATCGGCGGCGGCGGCCTGGCCTCCGGCGTGGCCACCCTGGCCAAGCTGCTCAACCCCAGCGTCAAGGTCATCGGCGTGGAGCCGGAGGGCGCCGCCTCTATGAAGGCCAGCCTGGAGGCCGGACATATCGTCACCCTGCCCACGGTGGAGACGATTGCCGACGGCGTGGCGGTGAAAACCCCCGGCGACAAGGTGCTGCCCTACCTCCAGAAGTATTTGGACGGCATCATCACCGTCAAGGACGAGGAGCTGGTCAACTGCTTCCTGGACATGACGGAAAAGCACAAGATGATCGTGGAAAACGCCGGCCTGCTCACCGCCGCCGCCCTGTACCACCTGGACTGCCGGGATCAGAACGTGGTCTCCATCCTCACCGGCGGCAATATGGACGTGATCACCATGGCCTCCATCATCCAGCACGGCCTGATCAACCGCAGCCGGGTGTTCACCTTCTCGGTGCACCTGCCTGACCGGCCCGGCGAGCTGCTCCGGGTAGCGGAGCTGGTGGCCAAGCAGAACGGCAATATCATCAAGCTGGAGCACAACCAGTTTGTCAATATCAACCGCCAGCACGGTGTGGAGCTGAAGGTGACCCTGGAGGCCTTTGGCGCTGTCCATAAGCGGGCGATTCTGGACGCCCTTCAGTCGGAGGGCTACGACGCCATGGAGTGTAATACCTCCTCGGTGTACGACGGCTGAACAAAAGCTCCGGCAGAGACCTGAGGATCTCTGCCGGAGGCATCTATGAAAAGCGGCGCCGGAGACAGCTTCGTCAGGAGTGCCCGGACTGGAGGCCGCATCCCATCCTATGCGCCCGGCGCTCTGCTGTTCCTGAAAAACAGGATAGCAGGGAAATGTGGCGGGAATCAGAACAGACTGTGACCATTTTGTAAGGAGTATTTGCCATGCAGTATCTTCCCCCCGCCCTGGAAAAGCTGGTGGAGCAGTTTAACCGCCTGCCCGGCATCGGGGCCAAGTCCGCCCAGCGGCTGGCCTTCTATGTGCTGGACCTGCCGCAGGAGGAGGCGGAGGCCTTTGCCCAGGCCATCCTGGAGGCCAAGCACGCCATCACCTGCTGCCCCGTCTGCCAGAATCTGACCGAGGGGGAGGGGCCCTGCGCCCTGTGCTCCAGCTACAAACGGGACCAGAGCCTGGTCTGCGTGGTGGCCGATCCCAAGGACGTCATCGCCATGGAGCGCTCCGGGGAGTATAACGGGGTGTACCACGTCCTCCACGGCGTCCTGTCCCCCATGAACCATGTGGGCCCGGACGATCTGCGCATCCGCCAGCTGGTGGAGCGGGTGGCCTCCGGCGAGGTCCAGGAGGTCATCATGGCCACCAACCCTGACACCGAGGGGGAGACCACCGCCATGTACATCAGCCGTCTCCTCCGGCCCTTTGACATCAAGATCACCCGTCTGGCCTACGGCATCCCGGTGGGCAGCCACCTGGAGTACGCCGACGACGCCACCCTGGCCCGGGCACTGGAGGGCCGGCGGGAGATGTGACAGGGAAACACGAAATCCCATACAGACAGAGCAGGGGCTTGCGGTCCCCGCTCTGTCTTTTTTGTTAGGCAGTTGCGGCAATCTGTCTATTGCGCTTTTGGCCCGGCGTGATAAACTTTTACCATTATGCAAATTTGGCAGCAAAGACAGAGAGAGGGCGAGCATTTGAAAATTGCGGTCATCTGCGACGTGCTGGGCCAGGAAAACAACGGAACCACCATCGCCGCCATGAATCTGATCCGCTTTCTGAAGGAGCGGGGCCATGAGGTGCGGGTGGTCTGCGCCGACGCCTTCCGGGCGGGAGAGCCTGGCTTTTATGTGGTGCCTCAGTTCAGCTTCGGCCCCTTCAACGGCTATGTGGCGAAAAACGGGGTGGCCCCCGCCAGAAACGACCCTCAGATTCTGGAGCAGGCCATCCGGGATGTGGACATCATCCATGTGATGATGCCTTTCAGTCTGGGCAAGGCCGCCGCCCGGTATGCCAGCGCCCACGGCATCCCCCTGACGGCGGGATTCCACTGTCAGGCGGAGAACGTGACCAACCACGTCTTTCTCAAGGACTTTGGACTGGGCAACCGGATCACCTATCAGATCTTCCACCGGCGGCTGTACCGGTACTGCGACTGCATCCACTATCCCACCCAGTTCATCTGCGACACCTATGAGGCGGTGGTGGGCAGCACGCCCCACCGGGTGATCTCCAACGGCGTCAGCAGCGCCTTTGTCCCCAGGCAGGTGGCCCGGCCCAGGGAGCTGGAGGGGAAATTCGTCGTCTTTTTCACCGGCCGGTACAGCCGGGAGAAGTCCCACCGGGTGCTGCTGGAGGCGGCGGCCCGCTCCCGGTACAAGGACCGGATCCAGCTCATCTTCGCCGGCACCGGCCCCCAGGAGGAGAATCTCCGCCGCCGGGCGGACAAGCTGGGGCTGCTGCCGCCGGTGATGCGCTTTTTCTCCCGGGAGGAGCTGGTGGAGGCGCTGAATCTGGCGGACCTCTACGTCCATCCCGCGGAGATCGAGATCGAGGCCATCTCCTGCCTGGAGGCCATCGCCTGCGGGCGGGTGCCGCTGATTGCCGACTCCCCCCGCAGCGCCACCCGGTATTTCGCCCTCAGCGACCGGAACCTGTTCCGCTATAACGACCCGGCGGATCTGGCGGAAAAGCTGGACTGGTGGCTTTCTCACCCGGAGGAACGGGAGCGCTGCGCCCAGTCCTACCTGGGCTATGCCCGGCAGTTCGACTTCCGCCCCTGTATGGAGCGGATGGAGCAGATGCTGCTGGACACCATCGAGGCGAAACGGCATGGGGCGTAAACGGGTCATCCGGTACAGCGATCCCCTCCGGGACGATTTCGCTCCCCTGACCATCCGCACCAGGCCGGTGGACGGCTCCTTTCCCTATGAGCACGCCTCCCGGCTGTGGAACGGGGCGGCCTGGCTGCTGTACTATCTCATCGCTGCGCCGGTGGCCCTGCTGGTGGGCAAGGTGTACCTGGGGCTGCGGTTTGAAAACCGGTCGGTGCTGAAGAGGCTGCCCAAAACCGGCTTCTGCCTCTACGGCAACCACACCCGGACGCTGGACGTGGCGCTGCCCATCCTCGCCGCCTTTCCCCGCCGGGCCTATATCATTGCCAACGCGGACGCGGTCTCCATCCCGGGCCTGCGCAATCTGGTGACCATGCTGGGGGCGATTCCTGTCCCCACCGGGGCTGGAGGGCTGAAAAAGCTGATGGACACCGTCTCCCACCGGCTCCGGTCGGGCTGCTGCGTGGCCATCTTCCCGGAGGCCCATATCTGGCCCTTCTATACCGGCATCCGACCCTTTCCCGACACCTCCTTCCGCTACCCGGTGAAGGAGCACTGCCCGGCGGTGGCCATGGTGGTCACCTACCGCAGGCGCAGAGGGCTGGGCAGGCTGCTTCGCCGGCCGGGGATGACGGTCACCTTCTCTGAACCCATGTATCCCCGCACCGATCTGTCCCCCAGAGAGGCCAAGCGGGAGCTGCGGGACCGGGTCTATCGGTTTATGACCGAGACCGCCGCCGCAAAGGAAAACGTCGCCTGCATCCACTACGAGCAGGCGGAATCTGAGATATGAACAGCGCCCCGATCTTCCGAGAGGAAAAACGGGGCGCACGCTTTTACAGGGAAAATGGGAGAAAAACAAAAAAGTTTTCTCCCTGCTGCAATTATATTACCACAAAATGGCGGAAAAATCAAGCCTTGTCCTGCGCGCCCCCCGGGTGTACAACGAAAGGGGAGGTGCTTTATATGCAGGAAACAGATTTTTGGAGGATGTCCCTGTCCCAGCCGCTCCGGGAGGCGGAGCTGGCCCGGTGCAACGCCCGGTCGGCGCCCTTCGGCCTGGTTTTGACGCAGGAGCAGGCCGTGGCGCTGGCCCTGAGCCGGCAGGAGGCGCTGCGGTCCACAGGCCGGGTGGAGTTCGGCCCCGGCCCGCTGGAGGGGCTGGTGGCCGCCTTCTGCGACGCCCCGGACCTGGACCCGGCGGACTATGCCGGGACGCTGGAGGAGCTGCAGGCTCTGTTCTACCAGCTCAAGGGGGTGAGCCGGGAGACGCTGTCCGACAGCGAGCTGATCTGCGCCATGCGCCGGATCTACGACCGGACCGGCGGCAGCTTGGACGCCCTGTCCGGCGCGGATTGGGAGATGCTGCTGGAGGCCGCCCAGGGCGAAGGGCGGGATGCGGCAGCGCAGGACTGGGAGGATGAAGATGGGGAGCTGGATTGATATGGAAGAGACGGCCGCCCTCAGCGCGTGCCTGACAGAGGCGGAGCGGCATCGGCTGCAGGTGCGCCTCTGCCCTCTGTTCCGGCGGCATGCCCTGCAGTTTACCGGTGGGGAGAGCAGCTCGCTCCCGGCGGAGACCGCCCAGGCCCTGCTGGACTCCCTGCTGTTTGTTCTGGAGCAGGACCTGCAGGCCCGGCGTGAGGACTGGCGGGGGCTGCTCACCGGAGACCTGGAGCCGGTTTACCGGGCGGGGCTGGACCGCCTGTCAGACAAGCTGGCCTATGGGGAGGGGCTGTGGCAGAGGGTCTGCGCCGGACTGCCCCCGGTGGAAAACCGCTCCATGCTGGACACACTCAAGAGCATCGGCGGCTTCTGGCGGCGGTATGACTGCCGCTTTGCCGCCACTGAGATCCCCTGCGACATCGACTACCAGCTCTGCATCCCGGTGCCGGAAACGCTGCGGGGCGTGGATTATGTAAATAACTACCTGGAGCGGCTGGCGGTGGAGAACCGGCTGCTGAGACGGTTTCCGCGCTCCGTGCTGGAGCCGGTGCTGCGCAGCTGCTGCCGGGACTACCGAGGGCTGCTGATCAACCTCTATGAGCCGGCGGCGGTGAACGCCCTGGGCCGGGTGCTGCTGGGGGAGGAGCTGGACAGGCTGGTCATTTCTCCGGCGGAGCGCCATAGACTGGAGGAGCTGCTGAGCCACCGGAGCCGGGCGGCGCTGGAGGAGCTGCTCCGGCGGGCGGCGGAGGCGCTGGGGGAGCGGCTGGGGCTGAGAGACCGGCGGGAGCGGGACTATCTCGCGGCCTGCGCCGGAGGACTGGTTCCCAGAATCCGGCTGGTGCGGGATACCGGGGGGCTTTCCGGCATCTTTCTGGACGCAACGGTTTGAAGCGGAAGGGTGAATTCACATACCGGCACTGGACAAACGGTTCCGGGTGGGCTATACTGAAGCAGGAAAGAGAAAGGAATGAGACTGCAGGTTCCGGAGAGAACCGCCTTATTGGGAGATGGGGAAGCATGAAATATCCGTACTGCATTTTTGACCTCTATGGTACCCTGGTGGACATCCATACGGACGAGGGCAGCCCGCTGCTGTGGGAGAAGATGGCCCTCTTTTACAGCGCCTACGGCGCCCTCTACCAGCCGGAGGAGCTGAAAACCGCCTATTTCCGTCTGGTCCGCCAGGAGGTGGACGAGAGCCGCGCCCTGCGCCAGAACGACTTTGAGGGCCACCCGGAGATCCGGCTGGAGCGGATTTTTGCCGCCCTGTTTCAGGAGAAGAATCTGGTGGCGGACCCGGACATGGCCATCCACATGGGCCACCTCTTCCGCCGGCACTCCATGGAGTATATCCGCCTGTACGACGGGGCGGAGGAGCTGCTGCGGGCCCTGCGGGCCAACGGCCAGAAGGTCTATCTCCTCACCAACGCCCAGCGCATCTTCACCGAGATGGAGCTGCGGGACCTGAAGATCGACGCCCTCTTTGACGGCATCTGGATCTCCTCCGACTACGGCTGCAAAAAGCCGGACCCCAAGTTCTTCCACCTGCTGCTGGACAGCTGCCAAATCCCTGTGGAGCAGGCGATTATGGTGGGCAACGACGGCGTCTGCGACGTCCAGGGGGGGAAAGCGGTTGGCCTTTCCACCCTCTATATCCGCTCCAATATCTCCCCGAAGGAGCCGCTGCCCAACGCCGACTATGTGCTGGAGTCCATGGATCTGAAGAAGGTTCAGCAGATCCTGACCCAGTGACCTGAAAAGAGAAGAAAAATACCCCGATGCAGGATACCGTTCCGCATCGGGGTTTGTCTGTTAAAAAAGTATCTTTAGCGATTTAAAATAAAGGCTAAAAGTTCAGGAAGCCCTCCGCAGGAGTTTTGTTGCGCAAGCAACAAAATAGAGTGAAATGCGTTTTTTGGACGGGCGTGTACCGGCCAAAAAACACAGGGAGGCCGGGAGTCCCCCAGGGGACCTTCTCTTGCCCCTGTGGGGCAATTCACCTTGTGTGCGAGCGAAGCGAGTGCGCGCGCCCGAACCGCCGCAGGCGGCGACAAAGTGCCCTCGGGGCAGACGGCCGCATTTTCGAACAAAATCGAAGATTTTGTTCGAGCGTGTCGATTTTTATCGACACGCAAACCCCGATGCAGGATACCGTCCCGCATCGGGGTTTTTGCATGGCTGGGGTTATTCCTCCGCCCCCTGGATCTCCAGCAGCTCCAGCACCTGCTGGCCCAGCGCGGTGAGGGCCAGACTGCCGTGGAGGGGAAACGCCTCATAGGCGGCATAGTCGAAGCCCTGGAGGGGAATCTCCGGGTCCAGGGAGATCAGCCGCTTCTGGCCCAGGGCCACAAGGGTGTCGCTGACCGCCTCCCGGTCTCCGGGGCAGTCCAGACAGATGGGGTGCCTGCCCCGGCTGTTGAAGCCGGCGGGGAGAAAGGGGGTGACGGCCAGCTGCTTCAAAAGCTCCAGCTCTGAGGGGGTCAGATACAGGCTGTCCTGATTTCCGCAGCTGCCGCAGCTGTGACAGCAGGAGCCGCAGCCGGCTCCCGTACAGGTCTTTTGTTCCAAGGGGGATTCCTCCGTTTTGTGCGGTGGGGATGGATGACGGTTCCGCTCCCGTCTATAGGGTGGGTGAAAAGGGGGCGGTCTATGCGCCGGTCAGAGGGCGGCGGCTGGCTCCCGCTGCTGAACCATAGCGGCCACCGCGGGCGGGAGGTATTTGGACACGTCCAGCCCGTAGTGGTTCAGCTCCTTGACCATGGAGGAGGAGACGGCCACATTGTCCGCCCGGAAGTAGATGTACTCCAGCTTGGGGTCGATCAGCTTGTTGACCTCGGCCATGTTCTCCTCGTAGTTGTAGTCCATATTGTTGCGCAGGCCCCGGACCATATAGCCGATCTTGTTGCGGCGGGTGTACTCGGCGATCAGCCCGTCGTAGACGCTGACTACACAGTTGGTGAGGCCGCAGTCAGACAGGGTGGCCTCGATGGCCCGGCCCATCTCCTCGCAGCCGTAGGACCGGCGCTTTTCGCTGTTGATGCCGATGACCACATAGACCTTGTCAAAGATGGCGGCGGCCTTTTTGACGATGTCCAGATGTCCGTTGGTGAACGGGTCAAAGGAGCCGGGGTAGATCGCTTTTTTCTCCATGGTTTCTCTCTCCTCAGGTGCTGCCGGAAACGGATTGATACGGGAATCGGCAGGCAGCTCCCCTCCTGCAGCCAGTCTGCCCGCCGGCGGAGGCAGAGCTGCTCAAAGTCCCGGACGGTGTCCCGGAACTGCCGGGGCAGAAATTCCTCCGCCTGGGCCTGGATTTGGGCCATATCGGCGGGGAGCTCCTGTCCCCAGGGGTGGTAGAAGGCCCAGGCGACCGAGCAGGTGATGGCGGCCAACGTGTCGCTGTCGCCTCCCAGGGAGATGGCGCAGCGCAGGGCGTCCTCAAAGGACTCGGACTCCAGAAAGGCCTGGATGGCCTGGGGCGCCGTCTCCTGACAGGTCTCGTTGAAGGTGTAGCCCGGCCGGATCTCGTCCAGGGGCTGCTCCAGAGGGTAGAAATTGGCCCGGAGGTAGTCCCGGATCTCCCCCTGGCTGCTGCCGTTTTTCGCCAGGAACACGGCGGCGGCGGTGGCCTGGGCGCCCTTGATCCCCTCGGGATGGTTGTGGGTCACCACGGCGGAGGCCTCTGCCAGCGCCAACGCCTCCTCCAGCGTCACGGCGATCAGCCCGCAGGGGGAGGTCCGCATGGCGGAGCCGTTGCCCAGGCTGTTGTAGGGCTGGGGATCCCGCTCCCACAGCCACCGGAGAAAGCGGCAGCCGTAGCCCCGCCCGGCCAGTCCAGCCCCATCTCCTGCATCTGGGCGGTGAAGAGGGGGGTGCAGGGCTTCTGCTCCTCCGGGCTCTCCATCAGCGCCCGGGCTACCGCCACTGTCATCACCGTGTCGTCAGTGAATTCGCAGCCGGAGGAGAAGAGGGGGAACTCCTTGGTTTTAATATTGTCGAACTCGTAGATCGAGCCAACGATGTCTCCGATGATTGCGCCGTACATTGCAGTCCGCTCCTTTGCGTTTGTGATAATGAAATCATACCAGAAAGGGGCGAAACCGTGGTCGCCCGGCAGGCGACAAATGTCAAAGGGCGGCGATTGGGCGCAGCCGCGCTGTCGGGGCCATTGTAGCACAGCCGGGACGGTTTGAACAGTCCTCCGGAGACGGAAATTCAGGGGAGACAAACAGAAGCTGATTGCCTGGTCACTTAAAAAGCATATGCCAGAATTTTCAAAACAGGAGCCTCGCAGAGTTCCGTCATCGCAGATGACGGAATGCGTTAAATTAAGTCATTTTAGCCGGGCATGTACCGGCAAAATGACTCCGCTCAGCCCGACGAGTGCCGCAGCGTCAAGCAAATATGCCAGTGGCATATTTGTAGCGTAGGCCCTGTCAGCTATGCTGACAGGGTGGCACTTGGTGCGAAGCGAGTGCGCGTGGGAGGGCTGCATCCTCCAACAAAATGCTTGCATTTTGTTGGAAAGCCGTAGGCTTAGATCAGTGCCGGCACCAGCGCAATCACCCGCCGGGCCAGCATGGCGTGGCCCTCCCGGGTCAGGTGCATATAGTCCACCTTGTTCATGGGACAGCCGGCGGCGTCTAAAAAATGGACCTGCTGCCGCTGGGCCACGTCGGCGTAATAGTGGGCCAGCTGCCCGGCCTTCTCTGCCGCGCCGTAGCCGTGGGTCTCCACCGTGGGGGTAAGCTCCATGCCCGGCTCGATGGGGGGCGGGGCGATGAGCAGAATATTGGGCGTGCCCTTGGCCCAGCAGTTCACCGTTTTGGCCTTGGCGATCAGCCGCTCCATCCCCGCCGCAATGCACCCGGCGGAGGCGCTGAAGCGGGCCTTGGTGTCGTTGGTGCCCAGCATGAGGATGAGCAGGCTCACCGGCTCGTGGGTGTTCAGGCAGGCGGGGAGATAGCTCAGGCCGTCCATCCCCTCGCTGATGGGGTCCACAAAAACGGTGGTCCGGCCGTTGAGGCCCTCCTCGCAGACCAGATAATCCGGCCCCAGGGCCTTTTGCAGCAGGCAGGGCCAGCGCTCCTCCTCGTTGAAGCGGATGCCCCCGTCCGCGCAGCCGGCGGGGTCGGCGCAGAAGCCGTGGGTGTTGGAGTCTCCGAAGCAGATAATGTGCTTTTTCAAGAAAATCGCGGCCTTTCTCTATCAGATTGACTTGGAAACTGCCCCCCGCCGGGTCCGGCGGGGGGCAGAAATATGGAAAAGGGAAGTTACTTTACAGGCTTAGTCCTTGATCATTTTGATGACGCCCTTGACCACGTTGGCCTTGTCCCGGACGCTGGTGTCCATGGCGTTCTGGATGTCGTCAAAGTCGAAGAAATGGGTGGCCAGGTGCTTCAGATCCACCTTGCCGGCGGCCACGGCATCAATGGCCATGGGATAGATGTGGCGATAGCGGAAGATGGCCTTGAAGGTCAGCTCCTTGTCCAGGGCCATGCCGATGGGCAGGGTCTCCTCGCCGGTGGCGCTGTAGCCTACCAGGACGATGGTGGAGCCCTTCTTGGCAAACTCAATGGCCTGACGGGTGGTGATCTGGGAGCCGGCAGTCTCGATGGTCAGGTCGGCGCCCATGCCGCCGGTCAGCTCCATGACCCGCTGGACGGTGTTCTCCTCCTTGCCGTTGATGACGCCGGTGGCGCCCAGCTCCATGGCCTTTTCCAGCCGCTTGGGCATCACGTCCACCACATAGACCTTGGACACGCCCATGGCCTTCAGGGCCATCATGGACACCAGGCCGATGCAGCCGGCGCCCATGACCACGGCGGTCTGTCCGGCGTGGGCGCCGCCCTGGTTGGCGGCGTGGAAGCCCACGGCCAGGGGCTCGATCAGCGCGCCCTCCATGGTGCTCACATTGTCAGGCAGCTTGAAGCACAGACCCGCCTCGTGGGCCACATACTCCTGGAACACGCCGTCCACAGGGGGCGTGGCGAAGAACTGGACATCGGGGCACAGATTGTACCGGCCGGTCCGGCAGAATTCGCACTTGCCGCAGGTCTTGCCCGGCTCCAGCGCCACCCGGTCGCCCACCTTCAGGTGCTTGACGTCCTTACCTACCTCAACGACGGTGCCGCCGGACTCGTGGCCCAGAACAAAGGGGGGCTCCACGATAAAGTTGCCGATGCGTCCGGCCTCGTAGTAGTGCAGGTCGCTGCCACAGATGCCGACGTACTCGATCCGGACCAGGACCTCGTCATCCTTGGGGGTGGGGATGTCCCGGGTGGTGTAATCCATCTTGCCGATGTCGGTCATGATTGCGACTTTCATTTTCCCTTCCATATGCGTAGCCTCCTGTTATGTCGATAGAACTCAATATTTCGGACTTTCGTCCAGGTTTTTCAAAGGGTATCACGCATTTTTATAAAATGCAAGTCACAAAATGAGGAGTAGTCAGAAAAATTGTTTGCTTGGAATGCAGACTTTCAGATAAAAACAAGGGTAAACGGGAAAAATGCAGAGAGAAAATTCAAAAAACAGGAAAGCAATATTTGATATGTATATATATGCCAAAAATGCTCTGATAGAGAAAAAGGTTACCGGAAGTCGAAAGAGAGAAAATGCGGGCACGAATCGCATAAAGAGGACTGAAACGTTTCCAAACAGTGGGTATTTTTTTGGAAAAGGTTGAAAAAGTTAAGATAGAACCGGTTACTGCCGGCGAAAAGGGAGAAATATACCCCCTGTAAAGCAGACAAAAAGTGGGAAAATAATGGTGACGTTTCCGGGAAAATACCCAAACTGGCGAAGAGACAGCCGAGTAAGTTGACAAGATTCGTAAACATAGATAGCAAGAAATGATAAGCGAGAATGGAAAGGAAACGCTAACATAAAAAGGAAATTTGACAAAAGAAAATTTGCGGGTGAGCGCGGGCGGCAGCCGGGCGCGGACGACAGTCGGAAGGGAAGATCGGAGAAATGAATTTTGTGGCTCCAAAAGACCCTCAGGACCGGCGGGAGGGCTTCTACGTTCTGCTGGACCAGCCGGTGGGCGGAATTCCCCAGGATGACGGGACCAGCCGCCACCCCATCTATCTCAGCGATACCCGGCTGGTGACCTTTGCCAAAATGGTGGGCAGCGTCACCGATGAGGAAATCCTCCGCCTGCTGACCACGGCCCAGGGCTTTCGCACTCTGGTACACAGCATCGGCGTGTCCATGTCCGCCCAGCGGCCGGATATGGAGGTAAAATTCACCCTCAGCTTCCGGGGCAGCCGGGGAGAGGGCAGCGGCAGCAGCCACTCCTTCACCCTCAAGACCGACGGCGTGGAGCAGGTGATGGTGCTGGGCGAGCTGGACTGGCAGGCGGACGACACCATTCCCGGTGAGTTCCTCTTCCAGATGCCCAGCGTGGAGGATCTGGCCTCCGCCACCGTCAAGCTCTACCTGAACGACGGCTATCACGCCCCGGATGTGGATCCGGACAAGCCGGTGGACTTTGAAAGCCCCGCCTACCGGGAGATGATCGCCCGGTCCTTCCTCTCCGGGGGCAACAACCACCGGATCAAGCGGCTACTGAAAAAGATCCGGGCAGGGGAGCCGGTGAATCTGGCCTTTCTGGGCGGCTCGATTACCCAGGGCGCCGGAGCGGTGCCCATCCAGCAAAACTGCTACGCCCGAAAGACCTTTGAGGCCATCCGGGACCGGTACGCCCCCGGTACGGGCGAACATCTGCACTACATCAAGGCCGGTGTGGGAGGCACCCCCTCTCAGTTGGGCCTGATCCGATATGACCGGGACATCACCCGGGACGGTACGATGCCTCCGGATCTGGTGGTCATCGAGTTTGCCGTCAACGACGAGGGAGACGAGACCTGCGGCGTCTGCTACGAGAGCCTGGTGCGCAGGATTTTGAAGGAGCCCCAGCAGCCGGCGGTGATTCTGCTCTTCTCGGTGTTTGCCAACGACTGGAACCTGAAGGAGCGGCTGGCCCCCATCGGCTGGCGCTATCAGCTGCCCATGGTGGACCTGCTGGAGGCGGTGTCTCCCCAGTTTGTGGCCCGGGAGGGCGTGGAGACGGTGATCACCAAGCGGCAGTATTTCTACGATGTCTACCACCCCTCCAACCGGGGGCATCGGGTGATGACCGACAGCCTGCTCTATCTGCTGGACCGGCTGGACCGGCAGCAGGAGATGGAAGAGACGGAAGGGGAGGTGCCCCCCGTCTACGGCGGGGACTTCACGGACATCCGGCTGCTGGACAAAAAGGACTGCCCGGCGGACGCCAGAATCGATCCGGGCGCCTTTACCGGAACGGATACCGACCTGCAGTGCGTCCCCATGGACGACCAGGCGGAGAATACGCCGGAGTTCCCCTATAACTGGAAAAAGGAACCGGGCGGCCGGCCCTTTGTGCTGGAGCTGGAATGTGCAAAGCTGCAGATGATTTTCAAGGATTCCGGCAATCTCATCTTCGGCAGGGCCCAGGTCAAAGTGGACGGGGAGAATGTCAAGTGCTGCGACCCGCTGGAGGCGGGCTGGACTCACTGCCACGCCACCGTGCTGCTCAATGAGGAGACGGCGGCCCGCCACCGGATAGAGGTCTCTATGGCCCCCGGGGAGGAGGACAAGACCTTCACCATTCTGGGATTTGCATATGTGCGCTGACCGGGCGCAGAAAATTCAACTGTTTGGAGCGAGGAAGAAACCATGGGAGACTTGTTTGAGAACAAAGCGCAGAGCGCAATTTACCGCGACCGTGCCAGGGCGCTGGTAGAGCAGATGACGCTGAAGGAAAAGGTCAGCCAGATGCTCAGCTGGGCCCCCGCCATTCCCCGTCTGGGCATTCCCGCCTATAACTGGTGGAACGAGGGCATCCACGGCGTGGGCCGGGCCGGCGTGGCCACGGTGTTCCCTCAGGCCATCGGCATGGCGGCCGCCTTTGACGAGGATATGATGGAGCAGGTGGGCGACACCATCGCCACCGAGGCCAGAGGCAAATATAACCTGCACCGGCGCTATGAGGACCGGGATATCTACAAGGGCCTGACCTACTGGGCCCCCAACGTGAACATTTTCCGTGACCCCCGCTGGGGCCGGGGCCACGAGACCTACGGCGAGGACCCCTATCTGACCAGCCGCCTGGGCGTCCGGTTTGTGGAGGGCCTCCAGGGCCACGATCCCAAGTACCTGAAGGTGGCCGCCTGCGCCAAGCACTACGCGGTCCACTCCGGCCCGGAGGATCAGCGGCACTACTTCAACGCCCAGGTCAATCAGCAGGACCTGTGGGAGACCTATCTCCCCGCCTTCCGGGCGCTGGTTCAGGAGGCCGGCGTGGAGTCGGTGATGGGCGCCTACAACCGCACCAACGGGGAGCCCTGCTGCGGCAGCAAGACGTTGCTCAAAGACATCCTCCGGGACACCTGGGGCTTTGAAGGCCACGTCACCTCCGACTGCTGGGCTATCAAGGACTTCCACGAGGGCCATATGGTCACGGACGGGCCGGTGGCCTCGGTGACCATGGCGGTGGAAAACGGCTGCGATCTCAACTGCGGCGACCTGTTCGTCTATCTGGAGCAGGCGGTGCAGGAGGGCCGGCTCCCCGAGTCCAAGTTGGACGAAGCGCTGGTCAACCTGTTTGCCACCCGGATGAAGCTGGGTATGTTTGATCCCGAGGAGGACGTGCCCTATAACCAGATCGGCTTTGACCAGGTGGATTCCCCTGAGGCCCGGGCGCTCAACCTGCAGGTGGCGGAAAAGTGCCTGGTGCTGCTGAAAAACAAGGGCGGCCTGCTCCCTCTGGACAAGAGCAAGCTGAAAACGGTGGGCGTCATCGGCCCCAACGCCGACAACCGCAAGGCGCTGCTGGGCAACTATGAGGGTACCTCCTCCCGCTACATCACCGTGCTGGAGGGCATCGAGGACTACCTGGGCGACGACGTCCGGGTCCGCTATTCCGAGGGCTGCCCCCTGTTCGGGGACCGGTTCCAGAACCTGTCCCAGTCCAACGACCGGCTCTCCGAGGTCAGAGGCGTCTGCGCCGAGAGCGACGTGGTCATCGCCTGCATGGGTCTGGACTCCGGCCTGGAGGGCGAGGAGGGAGACCAGGGCAACCAGTTCGCCAGCGGCGACAAGCCCGGCCTCAAGCTCCCCGGCCATCAGGAGGAGATCCTCCGGGCCATCGTGGAAAGCGGCAAGCCGGTGGTTCTGGTGCTGCTCTCCGGCAGCGCGCTGGCCATCAACTACGCAGACGAGCATGTGGACGCCATCCTCCAGGGCTGGTATCCCGGCGCCCAGGGCGGCAAGGCCATTGCTCGGGTGCTCTTCGGCGAGGCCGCGCCTCAGGGCAAGCTGCCCGTCACCTTCTATCGTTCCGATGAGGAATTGCCCCCGTTTACGGATTACTCCATGCAGGGGCGCACCTATCGCTATATGCAGCAGCAGGCTCTCTACCCCTTCGGCTACGGACTGACCTATACCCGGTTCCGGTTCGGCCCGGTGGAGGCCAGCACCGCCCAGGTGGGCGAGGAAGGGGTCGACCTGACCCTGAGCGTCACCAACGTGGGCCAGCGGGCCGGCCGTGAGACGGTGCAGGCCTATGTAAAGGCCCAGCGCCCGGACACGCCCAACCCCCAGCTCAAGGCTCTGGCCAAGGTGAGCCTGGAGCCGGGCGAGACCGGGAAGGTCACCCTGCATCTGCCCCTGTCCGCCTTTGCATTGTGCGATGAAACCGGCACTGCCGTCGTGGAGCCCGGCGCCTATACCGTGTATGTGGGCGCCTCTCAGCCTGATCCCCGCAGTGTACAATTGACCGGCCAGGAGCCTCAGCAGGTCTCCCTCGCCGCAGAACGGAGGGTGGTAATCGGAAAGTAAGAAATGGAACCCAGCCGGGCTGACACCCCAATGCCGGATCCGGCATTGTGCTGACGGGTACAGTCAGCACAACCGTTCTCATTCCTGTTCCGAATGGGAAAGCATCCAATTCTTTGAGGAGGGAGAAACGCAATGCCTGCAATCACCAAAAAAGCAAAGCCGATCACGCTGGCCCAGCCGCCCGCGAAGAAGAGCCTCGGAGAGCATCTGCGCAAATACTGGCAGCTCTATGTCATGATGCTGATCCCCGTGGTCTACTACATCGTCTTCCGGTACCTGCCCATGGCCGGCAACATCATCGCCTTCCGCCGCTACCGTGCCGGCAGCAGCATCTTCGGCGATGAGTGGAGCGGACTGAAGTACTTCAACCAGTTCATCAAGGACGCCAACTTCTGGCGGGCCTTTAAGAACACGCTGTTGCTGAACTTCAAGTACCTGCTCATCAGCTTCCCCCTGACCATCGTCTTCGCTCTGCTGCTCAACGAGCTGAAGAACGTGATCTGGAAGAAGATCGTCCAGACCGTCTCCTACCTGCCCCACTTTATCTCCATGGTTATCGTGGCCGGCATGGTCCGTGAGATCCTGTCCACCAGCGGCCCCATCAACCGCCTGATCGTCTCCATGGGCGGTGAAGCGATTTCCTTCATCTCCCTGCCGGAGTGGTTCACCACCATCTTCGTGGTCTCCGGCATCTGGCAGGGCATTGGCTGGGGCACAATCCTCTACCTGGCCGCCATGTCCGGCATCAACCCGGAGCTGTATGAGGCGGCCAGCCTGGACGGCGCAAACAAGTTCCAGCAGTGCCTGAACGTGACCATCCCCGCCATCCTGCCCACCATCTCCACCCTGCTGGTGCTGAATATCGGCCAGCTGTGCGGCTCTGCGGCCTTTGAAAAGGTCTTCCTGCTCTACAGCCCCACCACCTATGAGACGGCTGATATCATTGCCACCTACGTCTACCGTATGGGTCTCGGCTCCGGCAACTACAGCTACGCCACCGCCGTCGGCCTGTTCCAGGGCCTGATCAACCTGGTCCTGCTGACCGTGGCCAACAAGGTCTCCCAAAAGGTGACCGGCAGCAGCCTGTATTAAGGGAAAGGAGGAAGAGAACATGGCAAAAACACTTGATACCACAAAGCCTGTCAAGATCAAGGAATCCACCGGCTACCGCGTATTTCAGGTTTTCAACACCATCCTGATGATCCTGATCTGCTGCGCGATGCTGTACCCGTTCCTGTACCTGATCGCACAGTCTTTCTCCTCCGCCGACGCCATCATCGCCGGCAAGGTCTCCCTCCTGCCGGTGGACTTCAGCGTCAGCACCTATGTCTACGTGCTCACCGGCGGCCAGTTTATCCAGAACTACGGCAACACCATCATCTACGCCATCCTGGGTACCTTCCTGGCGCTGTTCACCTCCGCTCTGCTGGCCTATCCTCTGTCCAAGCCGGAGCTGCGGGGCAACAAGGTCATCGGCCCGCTGATCATCTTCACCATGTACTTCGGCGGCGGCATGATCCCCAACTACATCCTGATGATCTCCCTGGGCCTGCGGGACACGGTCGCGGCCTTCATCCTGCCCGGCATGATCTCCACCTATTACGTCATCCTGATGCGCTCCTTCTTTGAGACGGTTCCCCGCGAGCTGGAGGAGGCCGGCGAGATCGACGGCCTGAACAAGTTCGGCGTCTTCTTCCAGGTGGCGCTGCCCCTGTCCAAGCCCATTATGGCGACCATGGCTCTGTTCTATCTGGTGCAGTACTGGAACGACTGGTTCGACGCCTTCCTGTACCTGGACACCCAGAGCAAGTGGCCTGTGGCCTACTACCTGCGCAACCTGATCTCCACCAGCCAGAGCGTGGAGGACGCGGCCGAGACCCTGTCCATCTCCGCCAACATCAAGTCCTGCGCCATGGTGCTGACGGCTGCACCCATCATCTGCGTCTATCCCTTCATCCAGAAGTACTTCGTCCAGGGCATGATGCTGGGCGGCGTCAAGGGATAAATCTGTTGTTCCACCTGCCATGAGGGTATCCTGCGGGATTTCCGGCGCCCCGGGGACGGGGGTCAGACCGAAAGCGGGGCCGCTGTCCCGGAGGCTGCTCTCTGGAGGAGCAAAAAATAAAAATCACAATGGAGGTAAATCATGAAAAAGTTTCTCAGCTTTCTGCTCGCACTGGCTATGATGCTGTCTCTGGTCGCCTGCGGCGGCGGCGGCACCAGCGAGACCCCCAAGGATGACGGCGGCGACGCCCCCGCTTCCGAGCCCGTCGACTCCGTCAACAAGGACGCTGTGGAAGAGGCCAGCGCCGGCGACGTGGACAACGGCGACGGCAGCTACTACAACGAGGCCCTGGGCTACACCTACGGCACCAAGTTCTATTCCGATGAGCCCGTGACCTACACCATGTTCTTCAACGACAACGATGCCTATCCCATCCTGGACAGCTGGCAGGAAGAGGGCGGCGTTTTCGCTGAGATCGAGAAGGCCACCAACGTTCACCTGGACATCACCATCGTGAACAACGCCAGCTACACCGATAAGGTCTCCCTGGCCGTGTCCTCCGGCACCGCTCCCTACATCATCCCCAAGACCTACAACGAGACCCCCTATGTCAACGGCGGCGGCATCGTTGCTGTGTCCGACTACACCCAGTACATGCCCAACTTCACCAACTTCTACAACGATTACAACATGGCCGCTGACGTGGACACCATCCGTCAGGACGACGGCAAGTTCTATCGTCTGCCCGGCATGAAGGAGACCGCTCTCCAGGACTACACCCTGCTGCTGCGGGACGACATCTTCGAGGCTGCCGGCTACAACGTTGCTGAGCTGGAGAAGGACTGGACCTGGGACGAGTTCGCTGACATTCTGATCGGCGTCAAGGCCTACATGGTCGAGCAGGGCATGTGCTCTGAGAGCGACTACATCTGGACCGACCGTTGGTGCGGCTCCACCTCCGGTTACGGCACCGGCGGCTGCCTGCTCAACCTGATCTCCCGCAGCTATGGCATCTACACCACCTGGAGCAGCGTCGCCACCAACCTGGCCGACCTGTACTTCGATGAGGCCGACGATTGCTTCAAGGTCTCTTCCACCAGCGACGCCTACAAGGCCTACATGACCGTCGTGCAGAAGCTGGTCTCCAACAAGATCCTGGATCCCGAGACCTGGTCTCAGGAGGACACCGTTGCTGACTCCGCCTTCTACACCGGCAAGACCGCTCTGATCCTGACCAACCGTTCCCAGACCACCGCTCAGATCGAGGGCCTGAAGGCTCAGCTGGGCGAGGGCAACTTCTCCGTCTACCGCTGCGTCATCCCCATGGGCGTCGACGCTGACGGCAACAAGATCACCTATCAGGCTGAGAACTCCCGTCTGGAGTGCGGCGTCATGATCTCCTCCAAGGCCCTCAACGATCTGGGCGAGGATGAGTTCATCAAGCTGATGCGCTTCGTCGACTGGCTGTGGTACTCCGACGCCGGCCTGACCCTGACCAAGTGGGGCGTCGAGGGCGTGACCTACACCGTCGAGGACGGCGTTTACTCCCTGACTCCCGGCTACTACTGCGGCGGCCTGTCCATCGCTCAGACCTCTGACGACCAGGAGGATATGCGTCTGAAGTACGGCTTCGCCTGCGGCAACTTCATGTATGGCGGCACCGCCGAGCTGCTGACCTCCAACTTCGCTCCCGACCTGCGTGACTTCTATGACCGTCAGGGCGAGTATCGTACCCTGAAGCCTCTGGATCCCTCCATCGCTCTGAGCGAGGACGACAGCGAGATGGCCAACCTCTGGGCCACTCCTCTGTTCAGCGAGATGAACACCTGGACCTGCAAGTTCGCTATGGGCCAGGCCGACATCAACGCCGATTGGGACACCTATGTGGCTGCCATTGAGTCTCAGAATGTCCAGAACATCGTTGACCTGTATAACGACTACTATCAGGCCAGCAAGTAAGAAGTTCAGCACTGACCGGCTGAATTCTCACTAGCGGGACAAGGGCGCGGATGCTTGCGCATCCGCGCCCAGCCGCAAACGAGCCGACTCACCACCGGAGGCAGATCCCCGTATCACCAGAGATCTGCCTCTTGTTATGAGAAAAACAATACCGTTGGGGCAAGATATGGCAAGATTCGGGCAAAAAATGGTTAGACGCGAGGATTTGTTGAGGCTATGATAGCGGTCAAATAGTCGATGCCCTATGGGGAGGAAAGACATATGAATCGGATCAACTGTTTTGACAGCAATTGGGAATTTTACCTGGACTCCGCCTGCGGCACAGAGACCCCGGAGCAGTCCGCTTCCTGGACGCCGGTGCAGCTGCCCCACGACTGGCAGATCTGGCACGTCCGGCAGCTGTACGCGGACGGCACCGGCTGGTACCGCAAGCGCTTTACCCTCCGGCCCGAGCCGGGAAAGCGGTATGCCCTGGCCTTTGACGGGGTCTATATGGACAGCGCCGTCTACCTCAACGGCGCCCTGCTGGGGGAGTGGAAATACGGCTACAGCGCCTTCCATTTCGACCTGACGGAGGGCCTCCGGCCGGGGGAGAACGAGGTGCTGGTGCGCTGCCGGTTCCAGCACTCCAACTCCCGTTGGTATTCCGGCGCCGGTATCTACCGCAGCGTGGCGCTGTGGGAGATGCCGGAGCTGCATCTGGTGCCAAACGGCCTGTATATCGTCCCCCGGGAGGGGCGGGACGGGGCCTGGACGGTGGAGGCCAGCGCCGAAATCGGCAGCGCGCTGCCGGCCGGACTGGAGAACGCCGAACTGGAGTTCTCCCTGCTGGACGCAGCGGGACAGACGCTGGACTGCCGGCGGCTGAAGGCCTGTGAGACGGCGCCGGTGCCGGAGGAGGCCGCGGAGACTTACCTCCGGGGAGAGCGCTGGTCCCGCACCGGGACGGTGACCTTCCGGCTGGACCGGCCGGAGCTGTGGGAGC
Organism: Candidatus Onthomonas sp.; assembly: GCA_051866795.1. Classification (GTDB taxonomy): domain Bacteria; phylum Bacillota; class Clostridia; order Oscillospirales; family Oscillospiraceae; genus Onthomonas. The sequence goes on from JBJDXT010000069.1 coordinate 37,476, forward strand.
TGGAGCGGCCCTATTGCTATCGGATGCGGGTGCGCCTGCTGGAAAACGGGGCGGAGACCGACCGGATGGAGAGCGGCCTCGGCTGCCGGACCATCGAGCTGACCCCGGACCGGGGGATGCTGCTCAATCACCGGCATGTGTTGCTCCGGGGCGTGTGTATGCACCAGGATCTGGGCTGTCTCGGCTCCGCCTTTTCCCTCTCCGCCGCCCGGCGGCAGATGATCCTTTTAAAGGAGATGGGGGTCAACTCCATCCGCACCGGCCACATTATGCCGGCCAGAGAGATCATGGACCTGGCGGACGAGCTGGGCATTCTGATCAACAGCGAGTCCTTTGACTGCTGGACCCGGGGGAAGAATGAGTATGACTACGGCCGCTTTTTCCAGGACTGGCACCGGAGAGATGTGGCCAGCTGGGTGCGCCGGGACCGGAACCATCCCAGCCTGCTGTTCTGGTGCATCGGAAACGAGATCTACGACACCCACGCTGGCCCCCAGGGCATGGAGACCTTGCGGGAGCTGCTGGCCCAGGTGGCCCTCCACGACCCCAGCGGAAACGGCGTGCCCACCTTCGGCTCCAACTATATGCCCTGGGAGAACACCCAGAAGTGCGCCGACGTGCTCAAGGTGGTGGGCTACAACTACGGGGAGCGCTGCTATCAGGCCCACCACGAGGCCCATCCCGACTGGATGATCTACGGCAGCGAGACCGGCTCGGTGGTACAGAGCCGGGGGATTTATCACTTCCCCCTGTCCAAGTCCCTGCTGGTGGACGACGACCAGCAGTGCTCCAGCCTGGGCAACAGCCGCACCAGCTGGGGCGCTGAGAGCCTGGACGCTTGCCTGCGGACGGAGCAGGAGCATCCCTACACCCTGGGCCAATATCTATGGAGCGGCTTTGACTACATCGGCGAGCCCACGCCCTATCATACCAAAAACTGCTACTTCGGCCAGATCGACACCGCCGGCTTCCCCAAGGATGCCTTCTACACCTGCCAGGCGGCCTGGCTGGACGGGGAGCGGCACCCCATGGTGCATCTGCTGCCCTATTGGGACTTCAACGAGGGCCAGATGATCGACATCTGCGTCACCTCCAACGCCGCCGCGGTGGAGCTGTGGGTGAATGGCGTCAGCCAGGGCAAGAAGGAGCTGAATCCGGCGGTGAGCCGCATCGCCTCCTGGCAGGCGCCCTACGCCCCCGGCAGTCTGGAGGCGGTAGCCTATGACCGGTCGGGCCGGATGGTGGCCCGGGACCAGCAGGACTCCTTCGGGGACTGCGCCGCCCTCCGGCTGGAGGCGGACCGCAGCGCTTTGTCGGCGGACGGCCGGGAGCTGGCCTTTCTGACCATCTCGGCGGTGGACGCCCAGGGCCATCCGGTGCGCAACGCCAACAGCCGGGTGACCGTGGAGGTCACCGGAGCAGGCAGCCTGCTGGGCCTGGACAACGGCGACAGCACCGACTATGAGGAGTATAAGACCACCAGCCGGAGGCTGTTTTCCGGACTGCTGCTGGCGGTGGTGGCGGGCAATGGACAGCCGGGCAGGCTGCGGGTGCGGGTGACCTCTCCCGGCCTGACGCCCGCCGAGCTGGAGCTGGAGACCAGGCCCTATGCAGGGGAGCCGGCCCGGCACCAGCCCATGCTGCCCCCCACTTGGGACGTCAATGAGGTGCCGGTGCGCAAGCTGGAGCTGACGGCGGAGCGCACCCTGCTGACCCCGGAGCAGCCGGAGGCGGTCTTTACCGTGAAGCTGCACCCCGCCAACGCCACCTATCAGGATCTGGAGTGGCGGCTGGCGGACGACGGCGGCGTCACGGTGAGCAACGCCCTGCTGGAGCCGCTGAATGAGGCGGGGACGGCAGTTCGGGTCCGGGGCCTGGGCGACGGGCAGATCCGGGTCCGGTGCAGCTGCAAGAACGGAAAAGAAGTGCCCCAGCTGATCTCTCAGCTGGAGCTGAAAATTGAGGGCATGGGCCAGATGAACCCGGACCCCTATTCCTTTATCACCGGCAGCCTGTACGACCAGAGCTGCGGCGATGTGGGCAACGGCAATGAGCGGGGCGTCTCCACCTCCCGGACCGGCATGAGCTGGGTGGCCTATGAGCATCTGGACTTCGGCCGGGACGGCAGCGACACGGTGGAAATCCCCATCTTCGAGCTGGCGGGAGAGCCCACCGAGTTCCGCTTCTGGAAGGGCCTGCCCTACGGCCCGGACAGCGAGATGATCGGTTCGCGGATCTATCACAGGCCCAAGATGTGGAACGTCTATCAGAACGAGACCTTCCGTCTGGATCAGCGGCTCACCGGCCTTGCCACCTTCGGCATTGAGCTGAAGAGCAAGGTCCACATCAAGGGCTTCCGGTTCCAGAAGCAGAGCCGGGCCTGGGACCCCATCCGGGCGGTGGACTGCGACATGGTCTACGGCGACAGCTTCCGGCGGCAGCCGGAGGCCATCTGCGAGATCGGCAACAACGTCTCTCTGGTGTTCCAGTCTCTGGACTTCGGGGAGAAGGGCTGCTCCGGCGTCACCATCCGGGGCAGAAGCGACCTGGAAAACAACACCATCCATGTGCGCTTCCAAAGTCAGGAGGGTCAGCAGTGCCGCATTGTGGAGTTCCGCTGCCAGCCGGAGTGGGGCAGCCAGACCTTCCGGTTCGAGCCGGTCTACGGCCTGCAGGATGTGACCTTCCTCTTCCTGCCCGGCTGCCGGTTTGACTTTGACAGCTTTCAGTTTCTGTGAGTGCTGAGCGATGGATGAGACAAGACGGGTCATTTACGCGGACCACGCCGCCACAACCCCCCTGGAGCCTAGGGTGCTGGCGGCCATGGAGCCCTATTTGAAAGAACAGTTTGCCAACCCCTCCGGCCTTTACCGCTTCGGCCTGAAGAGCCGGCAGGGGGTGGAGCGGGCCCGGCAGCAGATGGCGGCGGATTTGGACTGCAGCCCGGGAGAGCTCTATTTCACCTCCGGCGGCAGCGAGGGCAATTCCTGGGCGGTCTGGAGCGGGGCGCTGGGAGAGAGCGCCGGCGCCCGGCTGCTGGTGACCACCCCCATCGAGCACCACTCGGTCCTCCGGGCCTGTCAGGGCATGAAGGCCCTGGGGATGGGGACGGAGTACCTGCCGGTGGAGTCCTCCGGCGCCGTGCCGGAGCAGGCCCTGGCGGAAATGCTGGAGCGGCGGCCCAGGCTGGTCTCCCTCCAGTACGCCAACAACGAGACCGGGGTTATTCAGGACATCCCGAAGCTGGGCCGGATGTGCCGGAGAGCGGGGGTGCTGATCCACAGCGACGCCGTCCAGGCGGTGGGACATATCCCGGTGGATTTGTCCGCGGTGGACCTGCTCACCGCCTCCGCCCACAAGTTCGGCGGCCCCAAGGGGATCGGCTTTCTCTACGCCCGCAGAGGCGTGAGACTGAGGCCCCTGATCTACGGCGGGGAGCAGGAGTCCGGCCTCCGGGGAGGCACCGAGCAGGTGGCCGCCATCGTGGGCATGGCGGAGGCGCTGCACCTCTCCCTGGAGCGGATGGAGACCCAGCACCAGCGGCAGCGGCAGATGGCGGAGGAATTCTGCTGGGTGCTCGCCGGAGGCTGCCCCGGCGTCCGGTTCCACAGCACTCCGGCGGGGCTGCCGGGACTGGTCAGCGCCGTTTTGCCCGGCGTCAGCGCCCAGCAGCTGGTCTATCGGATGGACCTTGCGGATGTGCTGATCTCCCCGGGGGCGGCCTGTGACAATCGGGGGGAGAAAAAGCCCTCCCATGTGCTGACCGCCATTGGCGATTCCCCGGAGGACGCACTTTCCACCATACGGGTTACCTTTGGCAGCGCCAACCAGGACGGGGACGGCGGGGAGGCCGCCCGCAGGCTCCTGGCGGTGCTGCGGCAGATTGCACCAGAAAACAGTTAAGGAGGAACGGATGATGAACTACACGAAATGCTGGTTGGAGTACCCTGAGATCTGCAATCAGGCAGGCCGGAGGATTGCCCTGCGCACCGCCTTCTCCGGCCCCGTGGCCAAGCGGACGGAGGAGGAGCTGGCCCTGGGCCTGGCCGGACTGTATCAGGCGGAGCTTTGCCCTGCCCTGCCCGGCGTCCAGGCGGAGCTGACCCTGGAGGAGGACGGCGGCGTCCACGCCGAGGGCTATGCCGCCAGCGCAGCCGGCGGACACTGCACCATCCGCAGCGGCAGCGCCGTGGGCGCCCTGTACGGCGTCTTTGCCCTGCTGCGCCAGCTCCAGATGGAGGGCTGCGCCTGGGAGGAGCTGACCTGGCAGGAGGAGAAGCGGCCCTCCAACGACCTGCGTATGCTCAACCACTGGGACAACCTGGACGGCAGCATCGAGCGGGGCTACTCCGGCGAGTCCTTCTTCTACAAGGACGATGAGATCATCGAGGACTGGCAGCGGATCACCGACTACGCCCGGATGGTGGCCTCTGTGGGGCTCAACGGGGTGGTCATCAACAACGTCAACGTGAAAAACGCCGCCACCTGGCTGATCACCGACCGGTACTTCAGGCCCCTGCGCCGGTATCTGGACATCTTCGCCAGCTTCGGCATCAAGATGTACCTCTGCGTCAACTTCGCCGCCACCATCGAGCTGGGCGGTCTGGACACCGCCGACCCCTGCGACAGCCAGGTGGCCCAGTGGTGGAGCGAGACGGCCAAGACGGTGTGGGACAACCTCCCCGGTCTGGGCGGCTTTATGGTCAAGGCGGACTCCGAGGGCCGTCCCGGCCCATTCACCTACGGCCGGAACCAGGCGGATGGCGCCAATATGCTGGCTGACGCGGTGGCCCCCTTCGGCGGCCGGATCATCTGGCGCTGCTTCGTCTACAACTGCAAGCAGGACTGGAGAGACATCAAAACCGACCGGGCCAAGGCGGGCTATGACTACTTCATGCCCCTGGACGGCACCTTCCGGGACAACGTCACCCTCCAGATCAAAAACGGCCCCATGGACTTCCAGGTGCGGGAGCCGGTGTCCCCCCTCATCGGCGGGCTGAAGCACACCAAGTTCACGGTGGAGTTCCAGATCGCCCAGGAGTATACCGGCCAGCAGCGCCATGTGTGCTACCTGATGCCCTGGTTCCGGCAGGTGCTGGAGACCGATCTGCACACCGGCGGCACGGTGGCTCAACTGATCTCCGGCGCGGGCTTCGGCATGGCCGCTGTCACCAACACCGGCGACGACGCCAACTGGACCGGCCACGATCTGGCCGCCGCCAACCTGTACGGCTTTGGCCGGCTGAGCTATGACACCGCCCTGGACGGCGAGGCGATTGCCAGAGAGTGGCTGCGGCTGACCTTCGGCCAAAACCCCAGAGTGGAGAGCACCCTGCTGGAGATCCTGATGGCCTCCTGGCCCACCTATGAGAAGTACAACGCCCCCCTGGGCGTGGGCTGGATGGTGAATCCCAACCATCACTACGGCCCCAACGTGGACGGCTACGAGTACAGCAGCTGGGGCTGCTATGTCCGGGCCTGCTACGACGGCGTCGGCATCGACCGGACCCACAGCGGCAGCGACTATGTCAGCCAGTACGCCCCCGAGCTGGCCGAGCAGTACAACAATCCTGAGACCTGCCCGGAGGAGCTGCTCCTGTTCTTCCACCATATGCCCTACAGCTATGTGCTCAAGAGCGGAAAAACCGTGCTGCAGCACATCTACGATACCCACTTTGAGGGTGCAGAGGACGCAGCACGGTTCTATGACATGGTTGTGAGCCTGAAGCCCGATCTGAAGCCTGAGGTGTATGAGCGCCTGGAGGCCCGGTTTGCCCACCAGAAGGAGCACGCCTGTGAGTGGCGGGACGTCATCAACACCTACTTCTACCGCAAGACGGGCATTGGCGACGAAAAGGGACGGAAAATTTACGAGTGACAGATGTCTGCGCCCAGCTTCCGGTATTCGGAAGGGGTGCAGCCCATCTGGGTCTTGAAGATACGGTTAAAGGTGGCCAGCGAGTTGAAGCCAGATCGCATGGCCACCTCCGTAATTGATACGGAGGAATCCACCAGCAGGGTCTGGGCGAAGAGAATCCGCCGGTTGATCAGGTAGTTGTGGCAGGTGGTTCCGGTCAGCTCCTTGAACAGCCGGGAGAAGTGATACTTGCTGAAGCCCGCCTGCTCCGCAATCTGCTCCAGGGAGAGGTTCTCGGTGCAGTGGTTGTTGATGTAGCTGCAGATGAGCATAAAGCGGTCGGAGTACTCCTGCTGCTTGGACAGGGTGGTGCCCTGGAGCTTTTCCGAGCTGCCCCGGTTGCGGCCCAGCAGGACGAAGAAGTGGAGCAGCAGCGAGCTGATCTCGCTCTCCCGGAAGATGCTCTCCCCGAAGTACTCGGACTCGATCTGCTCCAGCAGGGAGAAGAGGGTCCGGTTGAGCTGGGGGTTGTCCTCCCAGCGCAGCAGGCAGAAGGGCGTCAGGGTGGAGAAGAGGAAGGTCAGATCCTGAAAGCGCTCATAGGGCGAGGTATCGAAGTTGAGAATATACCTGGCTCCGGTGGGCGGGGCGATGATGGAGTGCAGCTCGCCGGGGGCGATGATCAGGATGTCCTTGGGGCTCAGGTCCACCGTCTTTCCTCCGGTGGTCACCTGATAGGTATTTTCAATGGGAGAGATGATCTCTCCCGGCACATGCCAGTGGGGCGGGAAGCACTCAGTGCTTTCATTGTGATAGAGCCGTACCGCGCTGGCGATGCTGAAATCTACCGTCTCTCTTGTGCCGTGCAGTTTTTCAATCATGGGATCCTCCGTTCCCGCGGGGCCGGCGGCGAAAGCCGGCCGGCCTTTTTTCCGGAGATAGGGGATAGGCGCGTCTCCGGTTTTATGTTATAATACTCCGTACGAAGCTCAACCACTTTTCCGGATCAGTTTTCCGTCAGGGCAGTAAACAGAGCGTCCGCCCCCGGGAAGAGCTCCTCGGGATTCTCCCCGTTGAACAGGCACCGCCGGCCCAGATAGATGGTCTGGTCGGTCCAGTCCGCCTGGAAGGGGACGCACATCTCTGCCCAGTTGGCGCACTCATAGCTGTCTGTCTCCGGGGGAATGCTGCCGTCCAGATACTGGAGCAGTCCGGTGGTGCGCTGGAAGCCCTCCGGGTCGTCCATGAAATAGAGGCGGCAGTCCCCGGCCTGAATGGCGTTGAGCAGCTTGGTCAGGTAGCCGTAGCTCTCGGTGAGGGCCTCCCCCTCCAGATCCGGATCGAAGGAGACCAGATACTGGTCGATGCGCACCACAATCTGGCCGTCGCCGTTGACGTCATAGCCCGCCGCGGTGATCTGGTCGGTCAGGGCCTGCTCCTGGCGGTCAGAGAGGGAATGGGTGCATACCCAGCTGACTACATAGTCCGACTCCGGGTCCTTGGGCAGCAGAGCGAAATACACGCCGGCCCCCAGCGCCAGCAGCACCAGGACCACGGGTCTCCAGTGATAGCTGAACCAGTGGGAAAAGGACTTGTAGTTGCGGAAGGGATTGTGTTTCTGTACTGTTTCTGACCAGTTCAAGGGAAGACCTCCAGATAAAAATTGAGCGGGACTGGCGGCAGAGCCAGTCGGATCGGAAAGGAGCTATCTATGTTATTTGAACGAAGCTACCAATTTATGGGCGGGAGCACCAGCGGCGGTCCCAAACGGAAAAAGGGATTGGCCCGGGTCTGGGAGCTGATTATGGACAACACCGCCCGTTTTCTGGTGTCCAATCTGATCTGTCTGATCTGTATGCTCCCCTGCGCCCTGGGCATCGCCTACGCCCTGAGTGAGAACAACCCCATGCTGCTGGCCCTGGCCGGGCTGCTGGGCGGTATGCTGTTTGGCCCGTCCTACGGGGCTCTGTCCGACGGCATTCTGCTGGCGGTGCGGGATCTGCCCGGCGAGTGGTGGCGGAAATATCTTCGGGCCTGGCGGGTCAACTGGAAGGATTCGCTGATTCCCGGGGCGATTCTGGGCTGTGTGGTGGCGGTACTGACCTATGAGTACTGCACCATCAAGTTCGAGCAGCAGCTGCCCATGTCCATGTATGTCTGCGCCCTGGTGGCGGTGGTGGTACTGCTGGCCTTCTTTACATATCTGTGGCCCCAGCTGGTATTCACCGACCTGAAGCTGCACCAGATATTGAGCAACTGCATGATGCTGCTGCTGGCCCATCCGCTGGTGTCCCTGGCGGCGACGCTGGTGCAGGCGGCCTATTGGGGGCTGCTGGTATGGTTCTTTCCCGCCACAGGTCTGCTGATTCCCCTCACCGGCGTTTGGCTGCCCAATCTGCTGGGACTGATGATCGTCTACAATCAGCTCAATCAGGACTTCAAAATTGAGCAACGGCAGTTCGGCGGCGCTGATCAGGCTCCGGAGACGGAGGAAGACGAGCTGTCGGATGAGGACTCGACAGAAGAAGAGACGGATTGACATCATTATAACAAAAGCGGCGGGGCAAATCAATGAACAGCGGGGAAAAGAATCCCCCGTGGCAGACACTCCGCCCGGACAGGAGGCACATTATGAGTTTTTGGTTTTTGGTTGACGCGCTGTTTCTGCTGGCTGGCTGCTATGGCCTGAGTCTGGCGGTGAAGGTGAAGATGTCCGGTAAGCTGGAGGATCTTCGCCGGGTGATGCCCCAGTACGCCCATCCCAACCGCTGCAAAGACGCCCAGGGATTCATCCGGACGATCGTGCCCTGGCTGGTGATGTTTAGCGTGGCCACCATCATCAGCGGATTTCTGGGGATGCTCCAGGATCTGGAGCTGCCGGTTCCCCAGATGCTGAATACCGCAGGAATGATCCTGTTCCTCGCTGCGGCGGTGGTATTCCTCAAGGTGGAGCGGGACGCCGTGGGCAAGTACTGGGGCGAAGAGGATCAGCCGGACCAGGTCCGGGAGCGGGAAAAAAAGAAGAAAAAGGGAAAGTGATTGTATGAAAACGCAGGCGTTTAATCCGGTGCTGCCCAACTGGGAGTACCTGCCCGACGTGGAGCCAAGGGTGTTTGAGGGACGGCTGTACCTCTACGGCAGCCATGACCGCTTCGGCGCCAGCCGGTTCTGTCTCAACAGCTATGTGGGCTGGTCCGCTCCGGTGGAGGATCTGGGCGACTGGCGCTTTGAGGGGAATCTCCTGGACGTGAAGTCCGACCCTGCCAACGCCGACGGCAGCCAGACCGGCTTCGCCCCGGACTGCGTCCGGGGGCCGGACGGCCGGTACTACTTCTATTACTGCCTGAACAATACCTCCAAGGTGTCGGTGGCGGTCAGCGACCGGCCGGCAGGCCCCTTCGTGTTCTGCGGCTATGTCCAATATCCGGACGGGCGGGCCCTGGGGGAGCAGGACGCGGTCTATGCCTTTGACCCCGGGGTGTTGGTGGCGGAGGACGGCCGGATCTGGCTCTATACCGGCTTCGGCCCCACCGGTCAGATGCGGGAGGGGCTGCTCCGGGCGGGCAAGGAGGCGGACGGCTGCTACTGCGTGGAGCTGGAGCGGGATATGCGCACGGTGAAATCTCCCGCCAGACTGGTGGTGCCCTATCAGGGGCTTGCCCGGGGCACCGGCTATGAGGGCCACGCCTTTTTTGAGGCCAGCAGCCCCCGGCAGATCGGCGGCCGGTATTATCTGCTCTACTCCTCCCAGCTCAGCCATGAGCTGTGCTACGCCGTCAGCGACCGCCCGGATGAGGGCTTCTGCTACGGCGGCACCATCGTCAGCATCGGCGACGTGGGTCTTGACGGGAACACCCGGCCAGTCAACTACCTGGGCAATACCCACGGGGGTCTGGTTCAGGTGAGGGAGCAGTGGTACGTTTTTTACCACCGGCAGACCAATTGGAGCCACTACTGCCGCCAGTGCTGCGCAGAGCCGGTGACCATCCGGCCGGACGGCTCCATTCCCCAGGTGGAGGTGACCAGCTGCGGCCTCAACGGCGGCCCGCTGGAGGCTCGGGGCAGCTATTCCGCCGCAATCGCCTGCAATCTCTCCTCCGCCCAGGGAGCCGTGGGTTACAGCCTGGAGATGCTGGAGTACCCGGGACACCCTTACTTCACCCAGTCCGGAGCGGACCGGGAAGGGGACGGGGATCAGTACATCGCCGGACTGACCGACGGCGGCTGGTGCGCCTTCAAGTATTTCCGCTTTGACGGAACCGAGGGGCAGATCTCCGTCCGGACAAGGGGAGACGGCTGCGGCAGGCTGATCGTCTCGCTGGGACAGGATGGCCCGGCTGTGGCAGAGCTTCCAGTCAGCCCCAGCACGGCGTGGGCGCAGTGCAGCGTGCCGCTGCACGCCGGCAGGGGAGAGGCGGCCCTCTTTTTCACCTACCGGGGCACCGGAAGGGTGGATTTTGACGGATTCGCTATCTGCTGAGGGAACAATATAATGCGATGAAAATCTGGCGTCAGGTCTCTGGCGCCAGATTTTCTGCTTTTCCCCCTTTACAATTTCCGAAAATCTGCTATAATAATAAAAGTTCGTCTGAAGGAGATTTGTCCGCCGGACGGCACAATTTCATTACCCGGGCCTGTAGCGCAGCTGGGAGCGCAAGGGATCCGCAAAGCGGGCCCTGCCAAAAGTGAATATTTGGGGATGTAGCTCAGTGGGAGAGCGTTCGGTTCGCATCCGAGAGGTCGTGGGTTCGACCCCCATCATCTCCATATTTTGCACCTGAAATCACATGTGTGGTTTCAGGTGTTTTTGTATTCCGAAAACCACTGGCTGGGCCAGTGGTTCCAAAAAGCCTAGGGCGATGAAGAGGACAGAAAAACTCCCTTTGCTATAATAGAAGA